>CAYTIE010000023.1:0-16646 GCA_964437815.1 uncultured Flavobacteriaceae bacterium | reverse complement strand
GGTGCTATTACTAGAACATCAGTTGGAGAGCCAATTTCTTACTTCTATGGAAGAAACGTAGTTGGTATTTTTGCTAGTGCTGCAGAGATTGCAAGTCATGCTCAACAAGATGGTGCTGGTATTGGTAGGTTTAAATATGAAGATATTAATGGAGATGGGGTAATTAATGATAGTGATAGAACTAAAATTGGTGATCCTCACCCAGATTTACTTTTTGGTGTAAACATTAGTTTACAAAAAGGTCCTTGGGATATGAGTATGTTCTGGAATGGTTCTCTTGGTAATGATATTGCAGATTATACTGCTCTATATTACGAATCGCCATATTTCTTTAATGGAAACAGAAGTACTGCTGTACTTGATTCTTGGACTCCTACAAATTTAGATGCTGAATTACCAGCTCTTAGTGAAACTACATTAAATAATGAGTTTACTTCAATGAATTCATTCTTTGTAAGAGATGGTTCTTATGTAAGACTAAGATCTCTTCAGATTGGATATACTCTATCTGATGACATTGCTTCTAAAATTGGAGCTACGAGTGCTAGAGTATATTATAACGGACGTAACTTACTTACACTTACTGACTTCAGAGGTTTAGATCCTGAAGTACCAAGAGGTGGAGCTTTAGATATTGGAGTTTATAACAGACAATATCCAACATATAAGATGTCGTCTATTGGAATTAACGTAAAATTTTAACCCTGTAAAAATTAAAAGAAAATGAAAAAGTTTTTAACAATTTTATTATCGGTCTCTCTTTTAGTCTCTTGTGCAGATGACTTTACTGAGATAGATCCTGTAGGTGCATTAAGTGATGCATCACTACAAAATGCTACTGGTGTTGATCTTTTATTAACTGGAGCTTACTCTGTTCTTGATGGAGTTAGAAATGGTTTTGGTGCAGATTGGCATATTAGCGGTGATAACTGGTGGATGGATGTGATATCAGATGATGCTCACAAAGGTTCAACAGATGGTGACCAACCAGATTTATTAGCATTAGAATTATTTAACTGGGAAACAACTAACCCTTATGTTGATGGTAAGTGGTTGGCACTTTTCGCAGGTGTAAATAGAGCAAATGGGGTACTTGATTTAATTAACAAATCAGACAACCCGGCTGAATTTGCAGTTCAAGCTGCGCAAGCAAGATTCTTGAGAGGTCACTTCAACTTTGAAATTCAAGTTATGTGGGTAAATGTACCTTACATTTCTGATCAGAATTTTGCGGATAATGAGTTTAACCAACCTAATACTGGACCAATTTGGGCTGAGATTGAGGCAGACTTTACTGCTGCAATGGCAAACTTACCAGCTTCTAGAGGAGGATCATATTCTGAACCTGGAAGACCTATTAAGTCAACTGCTCAAGCATATCTAGGTAAAGCTCAGCTTCACCAAGGTAAATGGGCATCAGCTGCTTCTAATTTAGATGCAGTTATTAATTCAGGGCAATATGCTCTTCTTTCTGACTACTTTGGTAATTTTAGAACTGATGGAGAAAATGGATCAGAGCATATTTTTGCTATCCAATTCGCAGCAGATTCTGGTCAATCTTTCCAAGGTAATATGGGTGGGACATTAAACTGGCCTATAGGACCTATGACAGGTGGAATGTGTTGTGGTTTTTACCAACCAACACAAGATTTAGCAAATGCTTTCCAAACAGGTGCAGATGGTTTACCACCACTTGATACTTGGATGACTACTGACATAACTAATGATTATGGTGTTGAAACAAGTGAAGCATTTACTCCTCATACAGGTCCACTAGACCCTAGAATCGATTATACTATCGCAAGAAGAGGTATAGATTTTAATGGTTATGGTGCTTTTACTGGTAAAGAGAACATTAGAGCATCTTTCACTGATGTTTCTGGTCCTTATGCCAATAAGAAGAGTATGTATACTGCTGGTGACGATGGTAACAGAGGAACTGGTGGTTGGGGTCAGCAAAGATCTGGAATTAACTTCCATATTATAAGATATGCTGACGTTCTTTTAATGGCTGCTGAGGCTGCTGTTGAAACCGGAAACCTAGAAAAAGGGAGAGGTTTAGTAAATCAAGTTAGACAAAGAGCTAAGGATTCGCCACGTGCTGATTCTTCTCCTAACTACGTGATAGATACATATAATTCAGCTTGGACTGATGCTGCTACAGCTAGAAAAGCTGTTAGGCATGAGAGAAGAATTGAATTAGGTATGGAAGGAAAACGTCTTTTTGATATTAGAAGATGGGGTCAGACTGTTTCTACATTAAACGCTTTTATTCAAAATGAAGGGAGAACTGTTTATCCTTTCAAAGATAGAGCCTTTACTGTTCAATCGAAACATGCTGCTCTTCCAATACCATTAAATGCTATTGATCAATCTCAAGGTGCGCTTCAGCAAAACCCTGGTCATTAATCAAAACTAACTAGCTAAAAATAAAGCAGGGTAATTTATTTTATCCTGCTTTTTTTTTATATAAATTCGTAGTGTGAAAAAATATAGTTTATACATTTTTTTGATATTTTTTATTACCTCTTGTTCCAATAAAGCTGATAAGAAAAATTTTACATTATTATCAAGTGAAAAATCTGGAATAACATTTAATAATATGCTTGTTGAAAATGACACACTAAATTATTTTACATATCCATATATCTATATGGGTGGTGGTGTTTCAACCGGAGATATTAATAATGATGGTTTAGTAGATATTTATTTTACAGGTAATATGGTAGATAATAAATTATATCTAAACAAAGGGAATATGAACTTTGAAGATATAACTGATTCTTCTGGAGTTAAAGGTAATAATAGATGGTACACCGGATCTACAATGATTGACATTAATAATGATGGATTATTAGATATATACTGTTCTGTTGGAGGTAAATTTAATCCAAAAAATAATGAATTATATATAAACAATGGAGATAATACTTTTACTGAATTATCAAAACAATATGGAATAGACGATATAGGAAATAGTGTTCAGGCTACTTTTTTTGATTATGATAAAGATGGTGATTTAGATTTATATGTTGCAAATTATCCACCAACTCCTTTTGATGTTCCTAATGCTTACTATTATTATAAAATGCAAAATGTTAAAGATGAGGAATCAGATAATTTATATAGAAATGATAATGGCTCTTTTACTAAAGTTACAGATGAAGCAGGTTTAAGATCATATGGTCTTACATTAAGCGCTACCATTGGAGATATTAATAATGATTCATATCCTGATATTTTTGTCTCAAATGACTTCAGTTCTCCTGACTATATGTATATAAACAATCAGGATGGGACTTTTTCTGATATAATAAAAGAATCAACTAGTCAAACTTCTTTTTATGGAATGGGAGCTGATATTGCAGATTTTAATAATGATTTTAACCTTGATTATATTCAAGTAGATATGGATGCTAGAGACAATAGAAGGTCAAAAGCAAATATGGCTAGTATGAATATTGACCTTTTTTGGAGTACTGTAAATTATGGTTTTCATTATCAGTATATGCACAACACTCTTCAGTTAAATAGAGGAGTATTTAACGGTAATAAACCATTTTTTAGTAATGTATCTAGATTATCTGGAATATCGTCTACAGATTGGAGCTGGGGACCTTTGTTTGCCGACTTTGATAATGATGGATGGAAAGATATTTTTATTTCTAATGGAACAAGGAGGGAGATTAATCATAGAGATTATTTTAATGAATTAAAACTTAGGCCTATGGCAAAAGACAGCCTGCTTTATTATTCACAGAATATTCCATCAGAAGCTATTTCTAATTTTATATTCCGAAACAATAAGGATCTTAGCTTTTCTGATGTAACAGAAGAATGGGGGTTAGATTATAAAAACTTTTCCAATGGAACCGCTTATGCTGATTTAGATAATGATGGAGACCTTGAAATAATAGTAAATAATATTGACCAAGAAGCCCAAATATTTAATAACAATTCATCACATAACTATATTAAAATAAAACTTAAAGGTTCAGATCTAAATCCATTTGGGATTGGTGCTAGAGTTTTTGTTAAGTCAAATGATTTAAACCAAATGCAAGAGATGACCCTCTCAAGAGGTTTCCAGTCTTCGGTATCCCCAGAATTTCATTTTGGACTATCAGATAATACCTCGATAGATTTAATATCTATTGAATGGCCAAATGGTAATTACTTTGAATTAACTAACCCTAAGATTAATCAACTGATTACTCTTGATATTAAGGATTCTTATTATAATAAAAAAACTAATTCTAATAATGAAATGCTCTTTGTTTCAGAAGATATAGTAGAACATAAACATATAGAGAACGATTATAATGATTATGAAAAAGAAGTATTATTGCCTCACCAAAATTCAAAATTAGGGCCTGGTATTGCAACAGGAGATATTAATGGTGATGGTTTAGATGATATTGTAATTGGAGGTGCTAAAGATCAACCTACAACATTTTACTTTCAACTAAATAATGGAAAATTTAGAAATAAAACATATAGTTTTTCAAAAGAAGATAGTATATATGAGGATATGGATATTCTTCTATTTGATGCTGATAATGATGGAGATAATGATTGTTACATTGTCTCTGGTGGAAATGAATTTGATATAGACTCGCCATATTTAGCAGATAGGATTTATATAAATGATGGGAAAGGGAATCTTACAAAATCTCGCAATTCTATTCCATCTAACTTTTCAAGTGGTATGAGAGTATCAGCTAATGATTTTGATAAAGATGGTGACTTAGATTTATTTGTTGGAGGAAGAGTAGTTCCTGGAAGTTATCCTCTTCCAGCTGAGAGTAAACTTCTTATTAATGAGTCCGATGCTAAACAAGTTAAATTTATTAATGCGGATAGCTCCATTTTTCCTTTTAGTGATATTGGTTTAGTAGCTTCTTCTGTTTGGACTGATTATAACAATGATTCTTGGGATGATCTTATAGTAGTAGGGGAGTGGATGCCTATAAAGTTTTATAAAAATATTCAAGGTAAATTTATAGAGGACAAATCATTTATTGATTCAGATTCGACAAATGGATGGTGGTACGATGTTATTTCTGAAGATTTTGATAAAGATGGTGATATGGATTTAGTTGTAGGAAATCTTGGTAATAACTACAAATATCAGGCATCATCAGATGAAACATTTGATATATATTATAATGATTTTGATGAGAATCAAAGTGGTGACATTGTCTTGAGTTATTATAACGATGGTGATAAATATCCATTAAGAGGAAGACAATGTTCTTCTGAGCAAATCCCTGCTATTAAAATGAAGTTCCAGGATTATGATGCATTTTCAATAGCTACTCTAGAAGATGTATATACTGAACCAGCTCTTGAAAATTCACTTCATTATTATGCTAAAACATTTTCAAGTGTTTATCTTGAAAATACAGGAGAAAAGTTTATAATGAAAAATCTTCCTAAATATTCACAACTTTCAGCTATAAATAAGATACTAGCTAAAGATATTGATAATGATGGCTATAAGGATATAATAGTTTCAGGTAATATGTATAATTCAGAAGTTGAAACTCCAAGAAATGATGCTAGTGTTGGCTTATTAATGAATTATACAAAAGAGAAAGGGTTTCAAGCCATTCCATCAAAAGAAAGTGGACTTTTTGTTAAAGGTGATGTGAAGGATATGGAGTTTATAACAATTGGGGATACAGACTATATTGTTTCTGCAAAAAATGATGATTACCTTGAGTTTACAAGAATAAATAGGTAACTTATTGAAAACAAAACTATCATGAGGAAGTGCAGCTCATTATTAATTCTATTTTTATTTATTTCTTGTTCTCAAAATAAATCAGCAATTGAGGTTATTTATACAATTAATGAGTTTAGTTCAGAAGATAACAGACTAAATGTTACTCTTGATATAACAAATAAAACAAATAACGACATTTCATCTTTATGGTCACTTCATTGGAATCAAATAAGTGCTTTAGTGGATTCTGAATCACTTCCAAAAAATACTAAGTATGAATATATTGCTGGACAGTCTTATAATATTTTATCATTTGGAAATGATTATTCATTAAAAAAAGGGGAAACTATTTCAATTGATTTAAAACAAAGAGGTGGGGTCAAAAGAAAATCGGACTTTCCAATGGGTGGTTTTGTAGTTATTAATGAAAATATTATAGATGTTAAGTTCATTAATTTATGGGATAATGCCGAAGATATTCAAGATCTTAATATTCCAAATGCTAATGATAGGTTTTATTATAATTACTCGAGTAAACTCTTAGAGAAGTCTCAGCTTGATTTGATTGTCCCTACTCCAAACAAGATAGAATTGTTAGAGGGTCAGATGGATTTAAAAACTAAATATTCAATCGATATTGATGAATCGTTAAATTTAAATTTTGACTTTGCTAAATCTTTAATGTCTAGGGTTTCTAATATTATTTCAAATGATAAAGAAGCAGATATTAAACTAATTTTTGTAGACAATCTTGCAAAAGAATCTTATGAACTAAATATAAATAATGATAGTATTTCAATTTTTGCTTCTGATAGGGCAGGTGCTTTATATGGGTTACAATCTCTTAAACAAATTTTTTTGGTTGCTAAACTTGAAAACACACCAATAAGAAATTTAAAAATTAATGATTCTCCAAAATTCTCCTACAGGGGAATGCTCCTTGATATTTCAAGAAACTTTTATGGGCCGAAAAAAATTAAGCAAATTTTAGATTATCTGTCCTTTTTTAAAATTAATTACCTAGATTTTAGACTTACAGACGATGAAGGATGGAGACTTGAAATTCCAGGCCTTGAAGAGTTAACAGAGGTTGGGTCAAAAAGAGGATATACAAAAGATGAGTCTGAAAATCTTATACCAATATATGGTTCAGGTCCTGATTCTAATTCATCACCAGGCTCTGGATATCTCTCAAAATCTGAATTTATTGATATTCTTAAATATGCAAATCAAAGAAATATAACGATAATACCTCAGATTAGTTATCCCTCTCATATTAGGTCTGCTATTGTCTCTATGAATGCTAGGTATCAAAAATATATGAGATTAGGAGATAAAGATGAAGCTGAAAAATATTTGCTTATCGATCCAGATGATGAAAGTGAATATTATTCTGCTCAGGGATTTGATGATAATATTGTCTGTATATGTAGAGAGAGTGCTTTTACATTTTATGAGAAAGTAATAGATGAAATATACTTAATGTATAAGCAAGCTGGAATTGCAATGAAAAAATTTGGAGTAGGAGCTGATGAACTACCTTATGGAGCTTGGAGGAAATCACCTCTCTGTGATAAGTTTATGGAAGAGAAATCAATAACAGGCGATTATGATGCTTTATATCAATATCAGCAAAGAAGAATTTATGATAAATTATCTTCTTATGGATTAACTATGACAGGTTGGGATGATATTTTACTAAAGCTAACAGAAAAGAATCAATCTGAGACTCAAATAAAAGATTTCTTTAAAGATGATGATATCTTATTATTTGTATGGAAAAATGATTGGGGTGGAGGAAGACAAGATATGATATATAAATATGCTAATCTTGGATATAAGACCATTATGAGTAACTCAAGTGCATTTTATTTCGATCATGTAGATGATAAAGATTTTGACAATATAGGTCTTTCTTGGAGTGGATATGCTGATTATAAAGATATGTGGACTGTTGATGTATTTGATATTTTTAATGATTCATATGGGGTTAAGAAAAACAATATTTCAACTGATTATATCAATAAATCTGAAAAAATAAATCCAAATAATAGAGATAACATAATAGGTGTTCAATCACAGATATGGAGTGAAACTATTGTAAATGAGGGTATTCTTGATTATATGTTTATGCCAAATATTATTGTGTTTTCTCAAAAAGCATGGTCTCAAGATGATTCGTGGATGAATATATCAGATAAGGAACTTAAGGATCAGACTTTAGAAATAGAATGGAACAAGTTCACTAATAATATTGGACAAAGAGTTCTTCCTATGGTTGATAATATCTTCGGAGGTCTATCATATGATTTACCTAAACCAGGAGGAATTATAGTTAATGACTCTCTTTATGCAAATACTATATTTCCTGGATTAGATATTAAGTATACATTAGATGGGACAGTTCCTGATTCTAATAGTAATAATTATATTACTCCAGTTAAAATTAAAGCTGATGACATTGTGCATTTAAGACTATTTGATAAAACGGGAAGAGGAGGGAATAATATAAAAGTTAATAAGTAAATTTTTTTTCTACTTTATAATTGTATAAATTAAATCAATGAAAGAGAGGTTACTATCTATAGATGTTTTAAGAGGATTAACAATTATTTTTATGATAATAGTTAATCAACCTGGTTCTTGGGGCCATGTATATTCTCCTTTACTTCATGCTGAATGGAATGGGTTAACCCCAACTGATTATATATTTCCAATGTTTCTTTTTATAGTAGGTGTTTCTATTGTACTGTCTATGAGTAAAAGACTTAATTCAAACAATAGATCATCGATTATAAAAAAGGTTTTATGGAGAGCTGTAAAGATATATTTAGTGGGTCTATTTTTATGGGTGTGGCCTGACTTTGATTTTAACAGTGTTAGATGGACTGGTGTACTTCAAAGAATTTCGGTAGTATTTCTCTTTTGTGGTCTCATTTATTTATACTTTAAGCAAAAACAACAAGTCTATATAGCTGTAACAATCTTAATTCTATATTGGATAATTATGGTCTTTGCCTCTGTTCCAGGTATTGGAGCTCCAGATCTTAGTGTTCCAGAACAAAATTGGGCACATTATATAGATAGTTTATATCTTCCTGGAGTTATGTGGCAAGATACTTGGGATCCTGAAGGTATATTATCCACCTTTCCATCAATAGTAACTGGGATTTTTGGATTAATAGCTGGAAGTATATTAGTTAATAAAAAGGAGATTAAAGACAAGCTTATTAGTTTATTCCTAATAGGTGTATTATTGGTATTTACTGGAGATGCTATTAGTTGGTCTTTTCCAGTTAATAAAAATCTATGGAGTACTTCTTATACATGTTTAATGGGTGGAATGTCTTTCCTTTTAACAGCAGCTTTTGTTTATATCATTGATGTTAGGGGGTACAATAAATTTAAATTTGCTCATGTTTTTGGTGTTAACTCAATCTTTTGCTATGTTCTTGCAGGTGTTTTATCCTCTATATTTTACAGTAACTATTTTTTAGGATTTTCACCAAATGATGAATTTTTTAATTTAATTACTGGAGTTGGAATATCAGAGAAACTAGTATCTCTTATGTATGCTGTTCTTTATGTGTTTATTATATTCTGTCCAGCATATATTCTTTTCAAAAAGAAAATATTTATAAAACTTTAGTTACAACTACCTAGATTTAGTACTTGATTAAAGTATGCTTTGTCTCTTTTAATAAAATAATAAGTATTTCCTCCTGCAGCCATTGTTTTTTCTATAAGAGAGTCATTTACAATTGTATATAACCAATTATATCCTGCATAATCTTCTGAAAGGTTTTCTTTTGTTTGAAATTTAAATGAAGCTCCTACCATATTATTGTCTTCATATAAATAACATTCTCCATTGTTTATATGAACATCCATATATACTCCATTTTTATCATTAAAAAATCTCCATGCCGAAAGATTATCTTCACTTGACCAATATGTCCCATCTAAGCATTCTAGAAAGGTTTCACAGCTTTTATTGTCTTCTGAACAACTAATAATTAATATTGATATAAATAGAACAATTTTTTTCATATTAATTTGTTTTTAAATAAGGTATTTGATCTAGTGCATATTTAATATTTGTTTCAGGTCTTTGACAAGTTTTATTTTGACATACATATATATAAGTTTCATCATCAAAATATCTGTCTACAAACAAAGGAATGTCACTTTCAATATTTGACTGAACCAAGATTACATTAGGAAGTAACCTTTCTGAAATTAATTTTGTTTTTGAATCTGAATCTGATCCAATCACAGCAATTTCATAAAATAACTCAACTCTATTTAAAATATTGTTTGCCCAAACAGAATAGGAATTAATATTCCCATCGATTATCTCTTTTACAGAAGAAAGCATTTTATTGGATTGGTCAAGATAATAATCATCAAAAATTATATGGCCAATATTAAATAACTGCTCAGCAATAATTGAGTTAGGTGAGGGGATAACTCCATCATCTATGCTAACTACCTTAGTAAATAATTCTTTGTTTGTGGTGTAAAGTAACAAATCAGATTCTTCATCTTTAAAATACTTGATGCTATTATCGATTATCTCTTTTGATTTATTAAAATAATATTCATCGCCAGTAGTTTGGAAAAGTCTAATTGCTGCTTTAGATAAGTAAGCATAATCTTCTAAGACCCCATCTTGATATTGTCTGTCCTTAAATGTATGAACTAACATCTTATTTTTATACCCTTTTTTTAAAAGAGTGCTAAACATATTTTTAGCTTTATTTAAAAGAAGGTCATCTTTAAAAGCATCATAAGCATCAATTAAACCAATTATTGATAATGCATTCCATGAAACAATACTTTTGTCATCTATTCTAGGTTTTGTTCTTTTTGATTTAATTTTCATTATCTCACTAAACCAACCTTCTTTAATTTTCAAGAAATCATCTTTATTTATTGAATTTGCAGTAAGCCACGATTCTAAATCTCTTGTTGGTAATAAAAGAAACTTGTTATTATCCCATGGATTATCTAGATTAATGTTAAAGAATGAATTAAATAAGTCAATTTGTTCACCAGAGATAGATTCAATTTCATTTAAATTAAAAGAATAATACTTTCCTTCTTCACCATCTGTATCAGCATCCATAGCAGCATAATATAGGCCATTTGGAGAATTCATCTCACTATTAAGGAAATTAATCGTCTGATAAACTAAATCTTTATATTCTGGTTTTTTAAATAATTTATATGCATTAGAGTATAAGCTGATCATTTGAGCTTGATCATATAGCATTTTTTCAAAATGTGGAATTTTCCATTCTGGATCTACAGTATATCTGTAAAAACCACCTTCAATGATATCTATAATCCCACTATTAGATATTACATCTAATGTGCTTTTGACATAATCTAGTGTTTTTTGATCTTTGTAAATAGAGCCATAATTAATTAAGTATTGGTATTTTGATGGTGAAATAAATTTTTGCTGAGCTATATCTCCTCCATTGTCTTTATCCCATTTATCTGACCAAATTTTTGTATTTCTAGCTAAAAAGTCTTTATCAAATTCAGATACTTCATTTTTCTTTGTAATCGTATTTATATCAATTACTCCATTTTTGACATTATTAGCTATTTCTTTAAGTCCATCATAATTATTTTCCTTAAGTCGAATAATTCTATTTAATATATCAAACCACTGTTCTTTTGTATGATATGTTCCAGCGTATATTGGACTTCCGTCTGGAAGAGTAATAACATTTAAAGGCCACCCTCCCATACCAGTCATGAGTTGAGATGCCGTCATATATGCTTGATCCACATCAGGATTTTCTTCTCGATCAACTTTTATGTTTATGAAATTATCATTCATTAATTCAGCAATCGTTTCATCCGCAAAAGTTTCATCTTCCATTACATGACACCAATGACAACTAGAGTATCCTATACTAACAATTACTAATTTGTTTAATTCTCCAGAAAAGTCAAAAATTGAATTTGACCATCTCTGCCAATTCACTGGATTTTCAGCATGTTGTTTTAGATAAAGACTGGTTTCATTTTTTAATTGATTTGATTCCATCGAGTTAATTGTTATTTCATTTTTACATGATATTATTAATAATGAAAATATAATTGAACTTATTATGTAATTATTACTCAGCATTTTTAAATTGATAATTAATACAATATTAATAAATCAAAGTGTTAAAAAAAACACACATATTTTTAATTATTAATAAAAGTTAAAAAATAAACATTTCTTTTTTCTAATTATGTTTTTGACTTTATATTTTTGATTAAAATACCATAATTAATATTTTATACAGTTTATTTAACCTACTTAATCAGTGGTTTCTGATTTACATTTAAGATACCTGCCTTTTGGTTTTTTAGGCAGGTTTCTTTAGTTACAGTATTTATCTCCAACATTTGTTGAATCATAAGTCTCTTTATCTACTTGACCTGAAGCAAACTTATCTGGATACCCACCACCTTGGTTTGGTAGATTACTTTGTGGGAGATCATAGTTTTCTTGTGCATCAAAGTAAAAATAGTATTTGCCATCAATTATTCTTTTTTCAACAATTGTGTAACAGTCTTCTTTATTGCATGAAAAAAAAATAACTATGAATAGAAAGGAGATAAATCTTACTTTCATATACTTACGAATATTAAAACTACTGGTATTTTTTCCATATAAATGTAGAACCATCATGATTAACAGCTAGAACATCAAATTCTGCTCTTTCATTGATTGTCTCCATTCCGGGAACATTAATTCCAGCCGGCATTCCAGGAACAGTTATTCCTTTAATATCAGGATTTTCTAATAAAAGCTTCGTTATTGCATCAGATGGCACATGTCCTTCAACAAAATAATCACCTATAAATGCAGTATGACATGATTGAAGAGTATAATCAATACCAGCTTTAACTTTTGCTGAGTACATATCATTTGTTTTAATTGCCTCTACATTAAAACCGTTTTGCTCCATGTTGCTTACCCAACCAGAACAACATCCACAAGTAGGAGATTGATAAACAACTAATTTATCTTTTGTATCTTGATTACAAGAAAAAATAACTATTGAAATAATTAATATTATTTTTTTCATCTTACAAATATCGTTTTTTTATAATAAAAATTAATAATTTAATGCTATACTTTATCTACAATGGAGCGACTAAAAGAATTTTTAAAGAAGCTATATTTTGATATAATGTCTCATCCTCTTTTATCAGTTATAGTAAGAGTGATTTTTATTTGTTTGATTCTTATATTAATAGCTTATATTCTATTCTACTCATTACTTATAGCTGTAATATTAATTCCAATATATTATATTTGGAGATATTTTAAATAAGATTTTAATGTCTGATATGCTTGATGAAAATAAGATCAAAGAAAATTTAGCGTCTTTAGATGGTTGGATTATAAAAAAAAATCTTTTATACAAAAAATTTTCTTTTAAAACATTTATGAGTGCATTTAGTTTTATGAATATAATTGCGGATCAATCTGAAAAGGTAGATCACCATCCAAAACTAATTAATGAATATAACATAGTAGAAATTGAATTATTTACACATAGCTCAAATTCCATTACTAATAAAGACTTTTCTTTAGCCAAATTTATTGACAATATATATAATGAAATTTTTTCTTAACAGCTCTATGATTACTAGAAGAGCTATTATTCATTTTATAATAATTTCATCTGTTTTGTCTTGTAAAGGGCCAGATTCTAATGATTTTGATGATACTGATCCAGTTAACTATAACAGTGTAGCTGAAGACATTCAAAGGTTGCCAGATGCAATCATATCAACTTTTGGTGAAGAAATTGTTGATGAGCCTAAAATTAATGCGACACTAACCCTTGTAGAAGAAGATTTGACTGAAGCTAATTATAGTATTGGTATTGAGATTAGAGGAAGTTCTTCGCAAATGTTTGATAAAAAGTCTTATGGGTTTGAGACTAGAAGTGAAGATTTTAACGATGATGTAGATGTTTCTCTAGGAGGCTTTCCAGAAGAAGAAGATTGGATATTTTACGGTCCATATACTGATAAGTCACTTGTTAGAAATAAATTAACATTTGATCTTTCTAATCTAATAGGATACAAGGCTAGTAATACGAAGTTTTACAACTTAACAATAAATAATGATTATAAGGGTATTTATATTTTAATGGAAAAAATTAAACGAGATAAAAATAGGGTAGATATAAAAAAACATTCAGGCTCATCAGCAAGTGGAGGTTATATAATTAAAATAGATAAACCAACAGGTGATGGGGGACTTTGTGGTACATGTTATGATAACTCCTTTTCATTTAGATCAAATTATAATTCTGAAGGAAATCTATCTAATGAATCTGAAATATACTTTGTATATGATTATCCAAAACCAGATGATATTTCAACTGAACAAAAAGAATATATACAAACATATATAAATAACTTTGAGTCAAATCTATTGTCTGATTATTTTGATGACATTGAGAATGGATACTTAACTTATATAGATCTAGATTCATTTATTAACTTTTTTATTATCAATGAAATCACAAAAAATATTGATGGTTATAGGCTCAGTACATTTTTAAATAAAGATGTGAATGGAAAATTAAAGATGGGACCAATATGGGATTTTAATTTAGCCTTTGGTAATGCAGACTATTGTAATGGATGGACTACAAGTGGATGGGGTTTTAAATTCAATGATATATGTCCTGGAGATATTTGGCAGGTTCCTTTTTGGTGGAATAGATTAATGGAATCACCAAAATTTAAAGAAGAGCTTAAAATCAGGTGGAATGACCTTAGGTCAAATTTGTTATCAAACCAATCTGTAATAGATAAGGTAGATGGGTATTCAATGTATTTAAATGACAGAGGAGCTATTTATCAGAATTTTTCTAGATGGGACATTTTAGGTAGATATATATGGCCAAACAAATTCATAGCATCTACTCATGAAGAAGAAATTGATTTTATGAAGGATTGGATTAATTCTAGACTTCAATGGTTAGATAATGCAATATTAAATCTTTAATTCTTTAAGGAACTCTTTTTCCTACGCTAGCTTCTAATATTTCAAACCAATCAACTAATTCTATATCAATACCTATTGATTCTATAGATTCTTTTAGCCTATCTATTTTAGTTGTTCCAACAACAGGTGTAATATTCGATGGATGTTTAATCAGCCACGATAATAGAATCTGAGTTTCAGAACAATTATATTTTTTTGTAAACTTTTTTACCTTTTTTCTTATTCTATCAATCTTATTATTATTTGCTTTATAGAATTCGCCAAGAGGCCTCCAAGCCATAGGCTTAATCTCTTTTGATTGCATGTATTCTAATGTTCCATCATAAATAGTTTCTAAATGAGTTAATGAACATTGAATCTGATTGCAATCAATTTTAATTTTATTCTCAAACATTTGAATCTGCTCTGCGTTAAAATTTGAAACACCAAAAGATTTGATTTTTCCAGATTCTAGCATTTTATTAATAGTATCAGATATTTCATTAATATTCATAAGTGGACTAGGTCTATGCATTAAAACACAATCTAAATAATCAGTTTTAAGATTTTTTAATGAATTTTCAATAGACTTAATAATATGATCTTTTGAGTAATCGTAATGCTTAATCTTAATAGGAAGTTTGTCTGATGGATACATTATTCCAAACTTTGATATAATTTTAATTTTTTCCCTATCAATTCCAGATTCTATTAGGCCATTTCCAAATAATTCTTCAGTTGTATACCCACCATATATATCAGCATTATCAAATGTATTAATTCCAAGTTCTAATGAATTTGTAATTAGATTTGCTGTCTTTTTATTTGATAAGTTATTTCCCCAAACACCCCAATTCATTGTGCCTGAGATGATTTTAGAATAATTCATTTTTTATATGGGATAGATGAGTGGTGAAGGAAAATTTTGATAGAACTATTTACTTCTTTATATCCAAAACTATATTCAACTTTAATTCTTGTTGACTCATTTTCAAAGGAATAATTACCCATAGCAAAACCTAGATCATCAATTATCCTAATTTGACTGTTGTCAAAAGTAATTTTATTCCATTTTGCTAGAGCAAAACCATCATCTTCATTACATTCTCTATTTTCTCCACCGATAAAATATGAAATAGCCATTTCTTTATTATTTCTAAACTGAATATTTGAAGCTTTTGTTGGTTTAAATAGTAATTGATTATTTTCAAAATCATACATTTCATCAAGAAAACTAATTGTAAAACCTTTTAGATAACTTCTATTAGAAGATAATTCTCCCATTTTAATTATCCCATCAGCCCATTTTTTCTGTGCTTCAATTATTTTTTCTTTCATGCTACAAATATCGTTTTTTTAATGACAGCTTATATTATATTTTTTAAGTCTCCAATAATTATAGGGTAGAGGCGTAATAAAGCCTGCAATTAACATAGGTAATATAACCTGAGGCGTCAACATAGCGCCTCCTGTCATAATAACGTCCACGATATTCATGGCTGCTTCCATTGAAATCATAGAGATAAGGGACATACCAATTGCAACTTTAAATGCCTCCCTAAGGATCATTTGTCTAGAGAGTATGAATGTTTCCAGCATTATAGAGGTTATCAGGCCATTAATGATTGCTAAAGAGAGGATAATCCATTTGTGATCAATTGGATTGAGATATTCTGTTACTTGAAAGAAATAGATCGTGCCAAAGTCACCTATTGAACAACCTAAAAGACACCAAGCAGTATTTATTCTAGCTTGTTTCCAAGTGTGTTTACATTTCCAAGAAATTGAATTAGTCAACATTTTTATTTAAAAAACAAATCTGCAAAGGATATAACCAACAGCAAAACCTTCTAACCATGCTAATAAAGTCACTTGATACTTGCTAAGTCTAAATTT
>CAYTIE010000022.1:0-17900 GCA_964437815.1 uncultured Flavobacteriaceae bacterium | reverse complement strand
CAAATTTGTAATTTTACAGTATGAATTCAGTTAATATAAAAAATAGAAAAGCTAAATATAACTACCATATACTTGATAAGTATGTGTCAGGGATTGTATTATCTGGAAATGAGATCAAATCGATTCGTGAATCAAAGGCATCATTAAATAATTGCTACTGTGAATTTGACAGCAATAACGAATTATATATTATTAACATGAATATTGATGAATATGCAAATTCTAATCAGAAAGACTACGCCCCACAAAAAAAAAGAAAGCTCCTATTAAATAAGAATGAGCTTAAAAAACTTACTAAAGAATCTGTAAATCCAGGCATAACAATAGTTCCATTAAACTTATTTATTAATAAAAAGGGATTAGCAAAAATTACTATAGCTCTAGCAAAGGGTAAGAAGGAATTTGATAAAAGAAATGTAATTAAAGACAGAGAGAATAAAATTAATCTTAAGAGAATATCAAAAGAAGCAAAAAAATAATTTAATTTTTATTCTTTAATAATGGAACAAATCTAAAATTACCAAACTTCTCCTTTATATATTTTTTACTTGATTGTTTTGTTATTCTATACATTGTTTGAGATTTACCCCCAATAGGTATTACTAGCTTACCCCCTATCTTTAATTGTTTCAATAATTCATGAGGTATTTCAGGGGCACCTGCCGTTACAATTATTCCATCAAAAGGAGAATCATCTGGAAGACCCTTGTATCCATCTCCATATTTAAATCTCTTAGGTTTTATATTTAGTTTTTTGAATAACTCAGTAGTTTTTCTAAACAGCTTATGGTTTCTTTCAATTGTATAAACATCAACTCCAATGTTGTATAATATTGCAGCTTGATAACCTGAACCAGTTCCTATCTCTAAAACTTTTTGTTTTTTCTTAAGAGTTAATAATTGGGTTTGAAAGGCAACAGTAAAAGGCTGCGATATTGTTTGATCTTCAATTATAGGAAGTGCCTTGTCAATATACGCATGTTCTTCTAGTCCTGAATCAACAAAATAATGTCTTGGTGTTAACAAAAATGAGTCAAGGACAAGTTGATCTGTGATTCCTTTTTCTTTTATTTCATTAACCAGATCTTTTCTTCTTCCAAGAAATTTATAATTATCTCTCATTTATTTACTAATATTGTCTATATAAATGATTATTCCAAAAGAAGATTGTATTTTTAAAAAATTATGATAAAAATTGGTGTTGTTGGTGCCGGTCATTTAGGAAAAATTCATTTAAAATTATTGAATTCTTCAAAAAATTTTGATTTAATTGGATTTTATGATACAGATCAAGAAATTTCTGAAGAACTATCCAAAAAAGAAGGCTATAAGTGTTTTTCAGATCTTAATAGTTTAATTGATAATGTTGATGCAATAGATATAGTATCCCCAACCTCAACACATTATGAAATTGCTAAAAATGTAATTTTAAATAAAAAACATGTTTTTATAGAAAAACCCATCACTAATAAAACATCTAATGCAAAGGAGCTAATAGAGCTATCTGAAAAATATAATATTATTGGTCAAGTTGGACATGTTGAAAGGTTTAATCCTGCATATGTTGCTTCAATAAACCATATCAATAACCCAAGGTTTATAGAATCTCATAGGCTCTCTGACTTTAACCCAAGAGGGAATGATGTTTCAGTAATCATGGATTTAATGATCCATGATATTGATATTGTATTAAATATTGTTAAATCTAAAGTTAAAACAATTAGTGCATCAGGTGTTTCTATTGTTAGCGATTCTCCTGATATAGCAAATGTTAGAATAGAATTTGAAAATCATTGTGTAGCAAATCTTACTGCAAGTAGAATCTCTCTTAAAAAAATGAGAAAAACAAGAATATTTCAAGAGGATGCATATATATCTATAGATTTTCTAGAAAAAGAGTTGCAAATAGTTAAAATTAAAGATGTTGATGAGTCAAATTCTAATTTATCCATGGTAATAAAAACAGATTCAGGAAAAGATAAAGTTATATATTTTGAAAATCCTGAAATACTTGAAGAAAACTCTATTTTAAATGAACTTGAATCATTTGCAGAATCAATAAATAATAAAAAACTCCCTAAAGTCACTCTTATTAATGGTTATGAAGCTGTTGCTGTAGCTAATGAGATAATGGATCAAATAAAATGATAAAAGAAAGACTTGAAATTTTGTATAACGAGCTTACTGAAGATATAAATATAGTTGCAGTTTCAAAAACGAAGACTATTGATGATATTATGAATGCATATAATTGCGGACAAAGACTATTTGGAGAGAATCGAGTTCAGGAGCTTACAGATAAATACAATAAATTACCCAAGGATATTAAATGGAACATGGTTGGTCATCTTCAATCAAATAAAGTAAAATATATCGCATCTTTTGTTGATTTAATTCATTCTTTAGATTCAATAAAACTAGCCAAAGAAATAAACAAGCAGGCAGATAAAAATAATAGAATTATTAATTGTTTAATCCAATTAAAAATTTCAAAAGATGAAAGCAAATATGGTATAAGTATTAATGATTTTGATGAATTTTATAAACATATAAAGAATCTAAACTTTATTAATGTTATTGGGTTGATGGGAATGGCATCGCTTACAAATGATGAAAATTTAATAAAAAATGAGTTCAAATCAATCTCTTCATTATATAATCAACTGAAATTAGTTAATAAAAATTTTAGATACTTATCAATTGGAATGAGTAATGATTATAAATTAGCAGTACATGAAGGTGGAAATATGATTCGAATTGGAAGTAGAATATTTGGAGAAAGATAAATTTAATGTACAGTATAGTTGACCTAGAAGCTACAGGAGGTAAATTCAATGAAGAATCCATCATTGAAATAGCAATATATAAGTATGATGGAAAAAAAGTGGTTGATCAATTTATAAGTCTTATTAATCCTGATAGGGAAATCAGCCCGTATGTTGAAAGATTAACTGGAATTAATGCTAAAATGGTAAAAACTGCCCCTGTTTTTAGCGAAGTTGCAAAACGTATTATTCAAATAACTGATAGTACAATTTTAGTAGCACACAATGCTCAATTTGATTATAGATTATTACAAGTTGAATTTGACAGACTTGGTTATGAATATATAAAAGAATCTCTTTGTACAGTAATCTTATCTCAAAAACTACTACCAAATCAAGAATCTTATAAACTTGGAAAATTAGTTAAAAGTCTAGGCATTCCTTTATCTCAAAGACATCGAGCTAGTGGTGATGCACAAGCAACTGTTGAATTATTTAGGCTTTTAATTCAAAAAGATATTGATAAACAGATTATTTCAAAAAATGTAGTTACATATTTAGGCCAAAATGCAAGATCTGTATTCAATAAGATTATTGAGAATATAAAAAATGAAACAGGCGTGTTTTATGTATATAATCATCATAATGAAATCATATATATAGAGGCAAGTAAGACTATAAAAAGTAGAATAAACAAATTATTTACAAGTAATAAGTTTATTCCAAAATCAATTCAAAATAACGTTAAAAACATAGAGGTTGAAGCAACAGGCAGTTTTTATATAGCATTAATTAAAAAATTCAGTGAAATTGATCATATAAAACCTGCATTCAATAAAATTGACTATGTAGGTTATGATAAGTCAATTAGAGATTTTGATTCGCCTAGTAAAGAGTTTTTAATAATAGATAACGGAAGAGAACCGGGGGAAAAGAGTTTTTTATTAGTTTCTTCTAAAAAAATTATTGGTTATGGGTTTTTTGAATTAAATAATCAAATTAATACTAAAGAAAAATTGTATTCAAGGACAGTAAAGATTAATCAGAATCAGAATATAGAGAATATTTTAAATTATATAATTAGTAAGCAAAAATTCAAAAAACTTATACCTTTGAATAAAATTTATATAACATCAACAATTGAATAAGTTTAAACAGAAAATACATGATATTATATACGAGGCAGACACTCCTGCTGGACAATTATTTGATATAGTATTAATTGTTGTGATTATTTTGAGTGTACTCCTAGTAGCGCTTGAAACTGTTGATTCTATAAATCAAAAATATCATGATTTTCTTAATGCTGCAGAGTGGGTTATAACTGTACTATTTACATTAGAATATGGGTTGAGAATCTATTCTGTAAATACCCCTAAAAAGTATATTTTTAGTTTTTACGGTATTATAGATCTTCTAGCTACAATTCCAAAATATTTAGCACTAATTTTTGTTGGAGCTGGTGTAGAAACTTTGATGGGAATTAGATCTTTACGTATTTTAAGAATCTTCAGAGTACTTCGTATATCCAGATATGTTGGTGAATCTAATTATTTAGTTAGAGCATTACTTGTAAGTAGAGCTAAAATTATAATTTTTCTATTGTTTGTATTAATCATATGTATTCTTTTCGGAACAATAATGTATCTAGTGGAAGGACCTGTATCAGGATTTAATAATATTCCTACAAGTATCTACTGGTGTATAGTTACTATTACTACAGTAGGATATGGTGATATTGCTCCAGTTACTATGTTTGGACAGTTAATTGCATCTATGCTAATGATGCTAGGTTATGGACTTATTGCCGTACCTACAGGAATTATATCTGCAGAAATGGCAAAGAGAAGAAGAGAAGTTGATATTAATACTAAGGTATGCTCTGAGTGCTTAAGTGATAAGCATAAGGATGATGCAATTTTTTGTCGTAAATGTGGATCAAGCCTAGTAGATAATGTCCACCGTGCTGAATAGAAAAAAATTAATTTATGTTGCTGGACCAACTGGGATTGGTAAAACTTCTTTAAGCATAGATATTGCAAAGAAATTAAATACTGATATTATTTCTTGTGATTCAAGACAATTTTATAAAGAATTAATAATTGGAACCTCCCCCCCATCAGAATCTCAATTATCTGAAGTCAAACATCATTTTATTCACAATAAAAGTATTCATGATAAGTACAATGTTGGATTATACGAAAAAGATGCTATAAACCTTATAAATAAACTATTTACCAAAAACGATTATTTGGTTCTTGTGGGAGGGTCTGGACTATATGCTGATTCTGTTATATATGGAATTGATAAATTTCCCGATGTACCTAAAAATATTAGAAATAGTGTAAGAAATTCATTCGAGAAAAAAGGAATTAAATATTTACAAAAGAAAATTGAAAAACTAGATCCAAAATACTACAGTCAAGTTGATATAAGCAATTCTAGTAGACTCCTGAGAGCTCTAGAGGTGATTGAATTCACAGGCAAAAGTTTTTCATCAATGAGAAGTGGAAAAAATAAAGATAGGGATTTTAATACCTTCATAATATCTTTACAATGCTCAAGAGAATATTTATATTCAAAAATTAATAAAAGAGTTGATGAAATGATTGATCAAGGTCTTGAAAAAGAAGTGTATGATTTAAAACAATTTAAAAATTTAAATACAATGAATACAGTTGGTTATAAGGAATTTATTAATTATTTTGAAAATAAGGTTTCATATGAAGACGCAATTAATAAAATTAAACAAAACACCAGAAATTACGCAAAAAGGCAAATAACTTGGTTCAAAAAATATACAGATTCTAAAAAAATCAACATTGAAGATAATTATGATCTAGATATCAAAAATTTAAATATATAAATGAGAAAAAAAATTACTTTATCAATCATAGCCTTAATGTTTACAATTAACTCTTTCTCACAAAGAATGTATAAAGAGGAAGCATTGAAAGTTGGAATCGAAAGTATTAACGAATTCAGAGAGTTTTTATCATTAAAAAATGATGCAAATAACAAAAATGAACTTGAGCCTTTGATTCAATGGGGTATTGATAATTTTGAAAACTATGGATTTAAAGTCGAAAGACTAGAAACACCTGAATTACCTCTATTACTTGCTAGTAAAATCGTTTCAAGTAGTGCAAAGACAATTCTTATTTATCTTCAATTTGATGGGCAACCTGTTGATAATTCTAGATGGAACCAAGAAAATCCATATAAAGCTGAATTAAAGATATATGATGCTGGAGAGTATAAACCTGTCGATTGGAGTATTTTAGAAACAATTACAACTAATAATATTAATGATTCCGATATCAGAATCTTTGCAAGATCTACTTCTGATGCTAAAGGTCCAGTAATGATGCTTTTAAATGCATTTAAAATAATGAATAACATGAATCATAAATTAAATTATAATCTTAAGGTAATAATGGATTTTGAAGAAGAATTAGGATCTCCTAATTTAACTAATGCAGTTAAAAAGTATTCAGACAAACTTAAGAGCGATGCATTGTTAATTTATGATGGGCCTGAACATCCATCTAACCTTCCTACATTAGAATTTGGTGCAAGAGGAATTTCACAAATTACATTAACATCTTATGGCCCTATAGTCCCCCAACATAGTGGTCACTTTGGAAATTATGCTCCTAATCCTGTATTTAGAATGTCTGAGATACTAAATTCAATGAAAGATAAAAATGGAAGAGTTATAATTGATGGTTTTTATGATGGAATAGATATTGACGAGAAAACTTTAAAAATTTTAAAAGAAGTACCGGATGACGAACTTAAAATGAAAGATAAGATGCAGTTTAAAACTCCAGATGATGTTGCTTCTAGTTATCAAGAATCTATTCAATATCCTTCACTTAATGTTCGAGGAATACAGTCAGGATGGGTGAGAGATGAAGTAAGAACAATTGTTCCATCTGAATGTATAGCAGAAATTGATGTTAGATTAGTACTTGAATCAGATGGTAATAGGCTTATTAATTTAATTAAAAATCATATTGAAAATTTGGGATATGTTGTATTAGAAAGGAAACCTACTAAAAAAGAAAGATTAAAATATAATAAAATTATTACTATGAATTCTTCAATAAGTTATGATGCTTATAGAACAGAAATTGATTCTTTTATCGGAGAATGGCTTATCGCTTCTCTTAAGAGAACATTTAATGTTGAACCAGTAAAGATAAGAACTAGTGGTGGTTCTGTTCCTATATCACCTTTTGTAAAAATATTAGACATACCAGCTGTATCTGTTCCTACAGTTAATAAAGATAATAACCAACACAGTCCAAATGAAAACATAAAAATCTCTAATTATATAAATGGAATTGAAGCTTATTTAGGAATACTTTTAGAGGATCTTAAATAATATGTTCCCAACTATACAAATGCAAAAAAAAAATAAAACAAGTATCATGAAATTATTTAAAGTTATTTTTTTATCAATTATTATATCTAGTCCTTTATTTGGTCAGAGAGAATTTAAGAATGAAGTATTAGAACAAGCAGTAAATAATATCGATGAATTTATTGAGTTTCTATCTTATCCAAATGACGCGAACAATAAAGAAAATATTGAAAAGCTTTTTAAGTGGACATCAAATAGATTTAATAAATTAGGATTTAAAACAAAAAGACTAGAAACTGAATCAATTCCTCTGTTATTAGCGGAATTATCATATAACAAAGATTATAGAACAATATTAATTTATTTGCATCTTGATGGCCAGCCTGTAGATAATTCTAAATGGTATCAAGAGGATCCCTATAAGCCAGTGCTAAAAAAACCGAATACTAATGGAGAATATGTCATTGTTGACTGGGAAAATCTTAATAATAAAACACTTGAAGAAATAGATGATGAGAACTTAAGGATATTTGCTAGATCAGCTTCAGATGCAAAAGGTCCAGTAATGATGTTGATTAACGCTTTAGAAATAGTCAACAATAATAATCTAACACCTAAGTTTAATATTAAACTAATTATGGATTTTGAAGAAGAAAAAAGTTCTCCAAGCCTTCCATCTACAGTAATTAAATATTCGGATGATTTAAAAAGTGATGGTTTATTGATTTTTGATGGACCTCAACACTCAAGTGGACTCCCTACCTTAAATTTTGGTAACAGAGGAATATCAAAGATTACTTTAACCACATACGGACCGATTGTTCCTCAACACAGTGGACACTTTGGAAACTATGCTCCAAATCCTGTATTTAGAATGTCTAATATTCTTTCATCAATGAAAGATGAAAATGGCCTAGTTTTAATTGATGGTTATTATGATGGAATAGAAATAACTAATGAAATCCTAGAAGATCTGAATAGAGTCCCAGATGATGAACAAAAAATGCTATCAGAGATGCAATTTAAATCACCTGAAAAAGTTGGAAGAAGTTATCAAGAGGCTCTACAATACCCATCTTTAAATGTCAGGGGAATTCAATCTGGATGGGTAAAAAATGAAGTTAGAACAATTATCCCCTCAGAATGTATTGCTGAGATTGATATTAGATTAGTCTTAGAATCTGATGGGTATAGATTACATGAATTAGTTAGACAACATATTGAGAATTTAGGATATAAAGTACTAGATAGAAGACCTACAAAAGAGGAAAGAATGAGTTATGATAAGATAGTAACATTTGATTCTAGTATCTCATACCCTGCATTTAGAACTGATATTAATAGTGATCTAGGTAAATGGTTAAGTAAATCTCTTACTAAAACTTTTGGAAAAACTCCAGTTAAAAAAAGAACTAGTGGGGGGTCTGTACCAATTTCACCCTTTGTAAGTATATTGGATATTCCAGCTGTAGGTGTTCCTACTGTTAACAAAGACAATAATCAACATAGTCCAAACGAAAACATTAAAGTGAGTAACTATATAAACGGTATTAGAACTTTTATTGGGATATTGAGTGAGAAGTATTAAATATCTTTTAAGAAGTTTATGATATTAATCTCAATATCATTATAGAGATTACTTGTCTCTCTTTTTACAAAATCACTTCCAGTTATTCCTTCATATAGTTCAATATATCTATTTGATACTTCCAGAACTGTGTCATCAGTAATATTAGGAAGAATTTGACCTTCTTTACCAGAAAATCCATTTTCAATTAACCATTGTCTAAAGAACTCCTTTGATAATTGCTTTTGCGGTTTATTATTATTCAAATTTTCTTCATAAGAATCTTGATAAAAATATCTTGAAGAATCAGGTGTATGAATTTCATCTATTAAAACGAGTTTTCCGTTATCTGTATATCCGAATTCATATTTTGTATCAACAAGTATAAGACCTCTTTCATTAGCAATCTCTGAACCTCTAACAAATAACTTTTTAGTTATCGATTCAATTTCTTCATACTGATCAATAGATACTAATCCCTTTTTAATTATATCCTCCTTAGATATATCCTCATCATGTCCTACTGAAGCTTTTGTTGATGGAGTAATGATTGGATTATCAAACTTTTGATTAGATTTCATACCATTAGGTAAGTTAACTCCACAAATTGATCTTAAACCTGATTTATAGAGTCTATCTGCGTGTCCACTTAAATAACCTCTAATAACCATCTCAATCTTAATTGGAGAAAGTTTATAACCAATCGACACATTAGGATCTGGAGAATCAATTAACCAATTATCAATAATATCTTTAGTAGTATTAAGCATAGAGGTAGATATTTCATTTAATATTTGACCTTTATATGGGATCATTTTTGGCATTATAATATCAAAAGCTGATATTCTATCAGAAGCAACAATTACTAATATTTGATTTTCTAATTCATAAACATCTCTTACTTTACCTTCATATTTAGAAATCAACCCAGGAAGTTTAAAATCTGTTGAATTAATTGTTCCAATCATTTCTTTTTATAAATTCCATTATTATTATAGGAGTCAATTATTTTTTTAACTATAGGGTGTCTCATAACATCTTTATCATCAAGATGGACTATTCCAATATCATTCTTATTCTTTAAAACTACCAATGCATCTTTTAAGCCTGAAACAATATTTTTAGGCAAATCAACTTGACCTGGGTCACCGGTAACCATAAACTTAGCATTCATTCCCATTCTTGTTAGGAACATTTTCATTTGAGCAGGAGTTGTGTTTTGCGCTTCATCCAGAATTACAAATGCATTATCTAATGTTCTACCTCTCATAAATGCTAAAGGTGCAATTTCAATAATCTTATCGCTTAGAAGTTTATTTAATTTTATAGTTGGTATCATGTCTCTCAAAGCATCATATAAAGGTTGCATATAAGGATCTAGTTTTTCTTTTAAATCACCTGGTAAATAACCTAAATTCTCTCCTGCTTCAACTGCAGGTCTAGTAAGAATGATTTTTTTAACCTCTTTTTCTTTAAGTGCCTTAACTGCAATAGCTATTCCCGTGTAAGTCTTTCCTGTACCAGCAGGGCCAATTGCAAATACAAGTTGTTTTTTTCTTAATTTCTCCACCAATAACTTTTGGTTCTTTGTTTTTGCTAATATAGGTTTCCCCCCTACTCCATATAGTATTAAAGAGGTCTTATTTTTACCATTGTAACTAATATCATTTAAAATAATTTCATCAATTACATTTGGACTTAAAGAATTAAATTCCAAATAATAATTTGTCAAGTATTTAAATTTTTTATTAAAATCATTTAAAGACTTCTTTTCACCTAATACTTTGAATAGATTGCCTCTCTGGACAATTTTTAATTTCGGGAAATGAGATCTTAAAGATGAAATATTTTCATTAGTGAAAAAATCTTGAGGATCAATGTTATCTAATTCTATTTCAAGTTCGTTCAATAGATATAGTTATTAATAATTTGTTATAGTAGATTATTTGACTCAAATTTACATAAATTTTATAAAGTTATTTTCATTTTATGTCAATTATAACATTAACTACAGACTACGGAAATAAGGATTATTCTGTAAGTGAATTAAAAGCTAAAATATATAATGAAATTAGTGATGTTAGAATTGTTGATATATCTCATAATATTAGCCCTTTTAATCTAACAGAGGCAGCATATATAATTAAATCTGCATACAGACATTTTCCTAAAGACTCAATACATATAATTGGTATAGAGTCTGAATTAACGCCTGAAAATGCACATGTAGCAATGAAGTTTGACGATAATTATTTTATTGGTGCAGATAATGGTGTTTTTTCAATGATTATTGATGATTTTAAAGCCGATTCTATAGTTGAAATTAATATTCATAAAAACTACAATAACGCTATTACCGCAAATGATGTATTTGTAAAAATAGCAACTCATATTTCAAGAGATGGAAAACTAGAAGTTATTGGGAAAAAAATTGATTCAATTAAAGAAATAAAAGATATTAAACCTGTAGTTAGCAATGATAATAATCAAATTATAGGAAGTGTTATTTATATTGATAATTATGGTAATGTAGTAACAAATATCACTCAAAAGATTTTTAATGAGATTTCTAAATCAAGGCCGTTTACTATTAATGCTAGAAATGTAAAGTTTAATAAAATATTCAATAATTATAGTGATGCAATCGATTATAGTATTCCAAAAGAAAAACGTGAAGAGGATGGTAAAAAATTAGCATTGTTTAATACTCTGGGATACCTAGAACTATCTATATATAAGAGCAATCCTTCAACTGTAGGAAGCGCAAGCACGCTATTTGGGTTAGGATACAGAGACCCAATTAGCATTCATTTTTAATGTTTGAAGTTAGTAGATAACTTTTTGTGTATAATTGTTAGATTATTAATGCATTTAAATATATTTGATAAAAACTTACAATGAAGTTCATAGTATCATCATCACTATTATATAAAGAGCTACAAAATCTAGGGGGAATTATAAATTCGACAAATACAATTCCAATTCTTGATAATTTTTTATTCAATATTGAAAAAAATAAATTAAAGATTACCTCATCTGATTTAGAATCATCGATGACCTCAGAAATAGAAATTGAGTCAGAAAGTGATGATAGTATTGCATTATCTGCAAAATTATTATTGGATATTTTAAAAACTTTTGCTGATCAACCTTTAACCTTTAACAAGTCTGATAAAAATACAATTGAAATTACTGCTGATAACGGTAAATACTCTTTAGCTTACCTAGACGGAGGGGAATTCCCTAAAGAAATAGCTATCCAGGATGCTTCAACAACAGAAATTAATTCTAACGACTTTTTAAATGCAATTAATTCTACAATTTTTGCTTCTGGAAATGATGATTTAAGACCAGTTATGAGTGGTGTGTTTTTTCAATTTAATAGTGACTCATTGAAATTTGTGGCAACAGATGCTCATAAGTTGGTTAAATATGAAAGAAAAGATTATAACTCTGAAAATAATTCTGAATTTATAATGCCTAAAAAACCACTTCAAATACTTAAAGGAATTCTAGCTTCAGTTGAAGGTGAAATTTCAATTGAATATAATGAATCGAATGCTAAGTTTAAATTCAATAAAAATACATTAACCTGTAGACTAATTGATGGTAAATTTCCGAATTATGAAGCTGTTATTCCAAAAGAAAATCCTAATGTACTATCTATAAATAGAGAGGTTTTTCTTAATTCTGTCAGAAGGGTTAGCATATTCTCAAATAAAACAACTCATCAAGTAAGACTTAAAATTGCTGGAACTTCTCTTAATATTTCAGCTGAAGATTTTGACTATAGTAATAAAGCAGATGAAAACCTTAAATGTGATTATAAGGGAGATGATATACAAATAGGATTTAATTCAAAATTTTTAATTGAAATGTTAAATAATCTTGATAGTGAAATGGTTACATTATCAATGTCACATCCGAATAGAGCAGGAATTATAAGACCTGATACTACTAATAAGAAAGAAGATATAACAATGTTAGTTATGCCTGTTATGCTAAACGATTAGCTTTTTATTAGGAAGCTTGTATTGTATCAGACATCTTTTTATAAACTCCCTTCTCAAGTTTTTTTCTTATTTCCCCAAAAGCTTCAAGAGTTAAATTAATATCCTTAATTGTATGAGAAGCTGTAGGTATAAGCCTAAGTAATATTAATCCTTTTGGAATTACTGGATATACCACTATTGAACAAAATATTTGATGATTTTCCCTTAAATCTCTAACTAAAACCATTGCCTCAGGGATACTACCCTTAAGGTATACAGGTGTAACACAACTTTGGGTATTTCCAATATCAAAGCCTCTATCTTTAAGGCCTTTCTGAAGAAGGTTTACATTATTCCATAATTTATCTTTAAATTTTGTGTCTCTTTGAATCATGTCTAATCTTTTGATTGCCCCAACGACTAACTGCATTTGAAGAGATTTTGCAAACATTTGAGATCTCATATTATACTTAAGGTATTCAATTATTTCACTATCTCCTGCAATAAAGGCACCTGTTGATGCCATAGACTTCGCAAAAGTTGCAAAATAAACATCAATATCGTTCTGAACTCCCTGCTCTTCTCCTGCTCCAGCTCCGGTTTTTCCTAGAGTTCCAAATCCATGTGCATCATCTACTAAAAATCTAAATTTATATTTTGCTTTTAATTTTACAATTTCTCTAAGCTTTCCTTGTTCCCCTCTCATTCCAAAAACACCTTCTGAAATAACTAGAATACCACCACCTGACTGTTCTGCAATTTTTGTTGCTCTAATTAAATTTTTCTCAAGACTTTTCATATCATTATGTTGATAAGTGAATCTTTTACCTACATGAAGTCTAGCACCATCAACAATGCAGGCATGGGCATCAATATCATAAACTATTATATCATTCTTTGACACCAAAGTATCAATAGTTGATAAGATTCCTTGGTATCCAAAATTCAACAAATACGCAGCATCCTTAGAAACAAAATTTGCAAGTTTGGATTCAAGCTCTTCATGTAATGTTGTGTGACCTGACATCATTCTAGCACCCATTGGATATGCACTACCATACTCTTTAGATGCATCGGAATCTATCTTTCTAACTTCAGGATGATTTGCAAGTCCTAGATAATCATTAACACTCCATGTAATAATCTCTTTACCATTGAATTTCATCCTATTTGATATTGGTCCTTCCAACTTAGGAAACACAAAATATCCTTCAGCCAATGAAGCCCATTTACCAATATCACCTTTATTCTTATATATTTTTTTAAATAAATCTTCCATTAGTTAAACGTAATTAATCGTGTTTATATTTGGCTGATAAAAATTACTGTCATAAAAACCTTGATTATTCATCCATTCATCAGAATATATTTTACTTAAGTACCTTGAGCCATGGTCTGCAAAAACTATTACAATATAACTGTTGTTATCAAATTCACCCTCTTCGTCTAATTGTTTAGCAGCTTGCATCGCAGCGCCAGAGGTATAACCAACAAAGATACCTTCATTTAAAGTAATGTTTCTTGCCATATGGGCACTTTCAGAGTCAGTAACTTTAACAAATTTATCGATTATCTTAAAGTCGGTTGCAGATGGAACAATGTTTTTACCCATTCCTTCTATTCTGTATGAATGAATTTCATCTTCATCTAACTCTCCAGTTTCGTGATATTTTTTTAATATAGAACCGTAGGCATCAACTCCAATTATTTTTATATCCTTATTTTTTTCCTTAAGATATCTTCCTATTCCTGATATTGTTCCTCCTGTTCCACTACAAGCAATCAAATGAGTTATTTTACCATTAGTTTGTGACCAAATCTCAGGACCAGTAGACGAATAATGTGCTTTAATATTTAATTCATTAAAATATTGATTAATGTAAACTGAAGATTTTATCTCTTTGCTTAATCTTTCTGCAACCTGATAGTAAGATCTTGGATCATCAGCACGAACATTCGAAGGACATACATAAATTTTTGCGCCTAAAGATTTCATCATATTAATCTTATCTTTTGATGCTTTAGAACTAACAGCTAAAACACAGTTATAACCTTTTAGGAGGGAGACCATAGCTAAACTAAAGCCAGTATTACCAGATGTTGTTTCAATAATTGTATCACCTTTATTAATTAATCCGGATGATTCAGCTTCATTAAGAATATATAAAGCTATTCTGTCCTTGTTCGAATGACCAGGATTAAAAGCCTCAAATTTTGTAAAATAGTCTCCTTTAAAATCATTAGCAATTTTATTGAGTTTTATTAAAGGAGTGTTTCCTATTAACTCTAGTATATCTGCGTAAGCTTCTTTATTTTTCATTTATATAAAGAAAGTTCAAATTTACTTAAATTATGCTAGTAATCACAAGAAAAATTGCCAATCGGCGAGCCATCAGGTATAGTATAGTTTTGAATCATATTATATTCCTCAGGATTATCTAGAAAGTCATTAATCCTTTTAGTTAATAAGCTATCAAATGAATCTTTAGAATTTAATTCTTTTTTGATTTTATAAATCTTATTTAATATAACAGACCTTCCATTATCATATAATGAAGAGTGACTATAAAGATTAAATATATAATCTAATAAGATTGATCTGGAGTTTTTGTTAAGCTCTATTTTATATGTATTTGATGAAATAAAACTATATACGGAATCAATAATAATATCCAAATATTTATCTAATGACATTAAGTTATTATTTAGCATATTTTGCTGAACTATTCTATTAACTCTCTGGTAATTAAAGAGTAAGTTAAAAGTATGGTTTAAAATTGATGATGATGCTGAAATATAATCAAAGGCAACACCTGTATTAGAAGCAAAGTTTTCTCTTGTTCTGTTATCCCTAAATGATCTAGGAGTAATTATATTAATTAAATTATTAGGAAGGGTTAAGTTTTTAGGATTTATTACATTAATTAATGATTTTAATGATCTAATTTGCAAGTCATTGTCTACAAATTCTATTTTTTCTTTTTTATCATTCTTAACGAAATACTCATACTTTAGACCTCCTATAGCTTTTGCTGTAGCCTCTATCTGATATCTATGGAGTAAATATATAGGGACTAGAATATCTTCAATTTTAGAGTAAGGCTCATTACTGTTAAGATGATTTAAACCTATATTATTTAATGCTAATCTTCTTACTTCAATTAGTTTATCTAACTCCTTATAAGGAATATCTCCATTATCCCATAAATGAGAAAAAGGATGGGCACTTCCAAAGGGTCTAGAATCAGAATCACTGATAAATCCTAATCCTTTATTAGATGCATTTTCAATAATTTTATTCAATTCAGACAATTCATCTAGGTCATTAGAAAAATCACTATAAGCATATGCAACACTAACTTTATCCCACTCCCCAATATTTTTATCATAAGCATTATCTAGATTTATCTTACCATCAATAAGATCTATCTTGGGATGTGGATAATCCATTACAGATGATCTATTTGAAATACTTGATAAATAATTATGGGCAAAACCTAATGTATGTCCAATCTCGTGTGCGGATAATTGTCTAATTCTATCTAGAGAAGTTTCTATTATCTTATCATTATTAATCTGATCGTTTGGATTTTCTGTAAGTCCAAGTAAAATCATATAATCTTGCCTAACTCTTAAGCTACCAAGACTAACTTGACCTTTTATTATCTCTCCTGTTCTAGGGTCTACAATACTTGCTCCATAACTCCATCCTCTAGTAGATCTATGTATCCACTGTATTAAATTATATCTGATATCCATAGGATCAACATCTTCAGGTAATATTTTTATTTGAAATGCATCCTTGTAACCTATACTTTCAAAAGCTTGATTCCACCATTTCCCTCCTTCTAGTAAAGCTGTTTTAACAGGTTCTGGTGTACCATTATCAAGATAATATACAATAGGTTCAACTGCTTCACTTATTTCGTTTTTATTATTTTTCTTTTCCAGACGATGTCTAACAATATATCGTTGTTCTGTAGGTTCATTGATTGGTGTTGAATAATCATATACAATAAATGGATTAGAGCCACTTCGTGGATCAAATATTCTTTTCTTGTATTTATTATCAGGAAGTTGGATAAATGAGTGATGTTGATTCACAGTTAAGTTTGAAGGGGTTGGAGTTACACTTCTTACTAACATACCCTTAGGATTACCAATAAATGTTAACATCACATCAAACTCAATATTTTTAGGAAATGCTTTAGTTCTTTCTAAATCAATTGCTGATTTTGATAAATCCAGAGAATATGAGCCTGAACCTGAATTATTTAGTCTTGAGGAAATTCCATGTGCATCCTGTAAAATAAATGGAGTTAAATCAATATAGTGCTTATTGTTCTCTATTTTTAGAATTTTGAATCCATAAAGAACTGATCTAGCAAATGCTTGGTCTACTGCTTTATTTTCCAAGGCATTATCAGAGGTCGATATAAATTTTAAATTAGGTTGGATTAAAAAGATTTTATCCCCTTTTTTTGTAAAGTAAACTACCCTAGCATTTCCAAGTTGACCTCTATCAAGTCCTAAGTCATTATTACCAATACCTCTACTTAAAGAGTTAACATATAAGAATTCTTGGTCAAGTTTGTTTATTGCAAGAGTTATTTTACCATTATTATGGTTATACGTGTAATCAAAATAACCTTTAAATTCTATCTCTTGTGAAAATGAAAGGTAATTAAAAAGAAAAAATGCAATTATTGAGTTTCTCATAAAAATGTATTTTTAGAAATATAATTTTTTTATTTGAGAATGAATAATTAAATTTCAATAAAATCAAATATGTTTTCTAAGGAAAATTTAAAGTCCCTTTTAGAGCGTCTTGCTACGTTAAGGGAATATCTTTGACATTGATTCAAGAAAAGCTCTTATTTCAGAAAAAGAAAAAGAAGCATCAGATCCAGATTTTTGGTCTAACTCAAAAAAAGCTGAACAACAAATGAAGCTCATTCAAAATGAAAAAAAAATTTTGAATGAATTTTATAGTACAGAAAGTATAATCAATGACCTTGAGGTATTCAGTCAGTTCTATCAAAACAATGAAATCTCTGAGGAAGAGATTCAAAATCATTACAATAATGCATTAATACGTCTAGAGGAAGTTGAGTTTAAAATGATATTAAATAAAAAAGAGGATTCAATGAGTGCAATCCTTCAAATTACTGCTGGAGCTGGAGGCACAGAAAGTTGTGATTGGGCTG
>CAYTIE010000021.1:13057-18848 GCA_964437815.1 uncultured Flavobacteriaceae bacterium | reverse complement strand
GACATGATTATTAACTTTTATTTTGTTTTGATGTCCATATATGGCTGGTATTATTGGGCTCAAAAAAAAGATGGAGAAGTTCTTCATAATGTTTCAAGAACATCAACTAATGAGTACTATTTTATCCTAATGCTTGGGTTAACTAGTTTACTTTCTATCTACTTTATTTATAACTTTTATGATAAATGGGACTCTTGGACTGCTTATGTTGATACTATAACAACAGCAATATTTTTTGTAGCCATGTATCTTATGGCAAGGAGAAAGATTGAGAGCTGGATCTTCTGGATTATTGGAGATTTAATCACTATCCCTCTTTATTTTTATAAGGGACTAACTATATCAAGTATTCAATATTTGATTTTTTTAATTTTAGCTATATTAGGTTATATCTCATGGAAAAAGATCTTGAACAACTCAACTCAGACATAATAAAAGTTGTAATAAATGGACCTGAATCAACAGGTAAAACTACTCTTACAAAACAACTTGCAGAATATTTTAATACTGAATATGTGCCAGAGTTTGCCAGAGATTATTTACAAGAAAAATGGGACTCAAAAAAAGAAGTATGCTCAAAGGAAGATCTGTTAGTGATAGTTAAAGAACAGGTTAATCTAGAGAATAAGCTGTCATCAAAAGCAAACAAAATTCTTTTTTTGGATACAAATATTATAACTACTATTAATTGGTCTATCACTCATTTTGATGGATATTGTGACCCATGGATAATCAAACAAACAGAGTTTTTAAAATATCACCATTATTTAATTACAAATATTGATATCCCTTGGGTAAAAGATGACTTAAGAGATAGCCCATATGAAAGAGACAGCATGTTTTCTTCTTTAATTAACCAGCATGATATTAGAGGGTTAAAATACTCAATCATTTCTGGAGATAAAGATTTGAGAAAAAGTCAAAGTATTGATATTATAAAAAATTTGATATAAATTTGTCCTTGATTATGAAAAAGCTATTATCAATTTTCTTTGTTGCATTGATGTTTTTTCCAAATGCATTGGAAATTTCTCACATCTTAGCTGATGAGAATCATAAGATAGAATGTGAAAACACAAAAGTACATATCCATGAAGATGGACTAGACTGTAATTTAATTACTTTTTTAAATTCTACCCCTTACTTATCTTATGAAAATAATTCTAAACTAATTACTTTAGATTTATTAGACAATACTTCATATGCTTTATCTAGTCAAACAATAACTTCCAAATATTTAAGTTTTAGTCTTAGGGCTCCACCAAGTGTTATATAGTTACTCGACAATTTAAAACTATTTAATAATACTTAACCTAAAACTTAAAAAATGAAAAAAATATTATTTATAATACTACTAAGTAGTATTTCAGCTTACTCTCAAAACATATCTAATTCTCAGAAATTAGATTCAATCTTGTCAATACAAAATCTTGATGAGGTAACGGTAGATGCACTTAGAGCTAAAGATGATACACCAATACCATTTAAAAATATTGCTAAAGCAGATATAATAAAAATAAATTTAGCTCAGGATATACCAACACTGATTAAAAACACACCATCTATTTTAATGCACTCTGATGGTGGAACAGGGGTAGGATATTCCGCGATACATATTCGAGGCTCTGATGAAACAAGAGTGAATGTAACTATTAACGGAGTTCCATATAATGATTCTGAATCTATGAATGTATATTGGGTTAATTTACCTGATTTTGCATCATCTGTTGAAAGTATTCAAATCCAAAGAGGTGTCGGAACATCAACTAATGGTGCAGGAGCATTTGGAGGTAGTCTTAATATTCAAACTGCTACTGCTTCAGAAGATCCTATGTTTGAAATCACAAATACTCTTGGAAGTTTTAATACAATTAAAAATTCTGTTGGTTTTTCAACAGGGTTTATTAATAATAATTTTGAATTCTCAGGAAGGCTATCAAGAATAAAATCAGATGGATATATTGATAGATCAGGATCAAACTTAAGATCGTATTTCCTGCAGGGTGTTTATCAAGATGAAAATACGTTAATTAAACTATTAAATTTTGCAGGACATGAAGTTACTGATCAGGCATGGTATGGAGTAGATGGCGAAACTTTAAATTCAAATAGAACATATAACCCTGCTGGAGAATATTATCATGAAGATGGCGATGTAGAGTATTATGAAAACCAAGATGATAATTATAAACAGGATAATTATCAATTCCACTGGAATCAAATATTAGACAATGGCTGGATTTCAAATATTGGACTTCATTATACTCACGGAAGAGGCTATTATGAAAATTATAATGTAGCGCATGAGGATCATGATGAAGATCATGGAGATGATCATGAGGAGGATCATGATGAAGATCATGGAGATGATCATGAGGAAGTAGATACTATTGATAGAAGATGGTTAGATAATAAATTCTATGGAATGATATTTAGCTTTAGTAAAGAAACAGATAAATTTGATGCTGTTATTGGAGGTACATATAATGTATATGATGGCAAGCATTTTGGTGAGTACCTGTGGAAAGGTAAAGCGCACGAAGAAGATCACGAGGAGCATGAAGAAGATCATGAGGAGCATGGCTTTGAATATAAGGATAGATTCTATGATGATAAAGGAGATAAGAAGGAGTTTAACATTTATGCTAAAATTGACTATCACTTAACAGATCAATTATCAATTTATGGTGATTTGCAGTATAGAAGTATAAGATATGATGCAACTTTTTCTCCTTATTCAGGTGGTGGTGATGGTCATAACCACGGTAACGTTGGGGATGAAGTATTTACCCAGATAGATAAAAAATATAATTTTTTTAATCCTAAGTTTGGCTTATTTTATAATCTAAATCCAAATAATGATTTCTATTTATCTTATGCAAGAGCTCAAAGGGAACCAACAAGAACAGATTTTGCAAATGGAAACCCTTATCCAGAAAAACTTGATGATTTTGAGCTTGGTTGGAAGGGAAAATTTTCTAATTTCTTAATTAATACTAATGCTTTCTATATGCTCTATGATAATCAACTTGTCCTAACAGGTCAGAGAGATAATGTTGGTAACCAAATAAGAAATAACGTTGGAGAATCATATAGATTAGGTTTAGAAATAGATACAAAATTATTCATAAATCCAAAATGGAACATAGAGACCAACTTTACAATTAGTGAGAATAAAAACAAAGATTTTTACTATAATTTTGATGGTCAGTTAAGAGGTTTCGGAGACACGGATTTGGCCTATTCACCATCAATTATTGCAAACAATATTTTGAATTTTAATCCAAATCAGAATTTATTAATCTCCTTAAGGTCAAACTATATTGGAGAGCAATATTTTGCCCAGATTAATTCACCTATTTCAAAGCTAGATTCATTTTTCATTAATGATCTAAATATTGTTTACGATATGATTATACCTGGTCTTTCAGACAATGTGAAGCTTAAATTTTTAGCTAATAATATATTTGATGTAAAATACTCAAATCATGGAGGTTATTTTACATATGATGAGATGGAAAATGGAAGAACTAAGACCTATGAAGGGACTATTTATTACCCTCAAGCTGGGACTAATATTTTATTAGCATTAGATATAAAGTTCTAAAAAAATAATTTTTTGTAAATTTGTAGAGATATCCCCATTTTTTTGGGGATTTTTCTATTAATTATGAGCAACGTATCATATTATACCGAAAAAGGGTTAAAAGACCTAAAGAAGAAGCTTGATCATTTAAAAGATGTTCAAAGGCCTCTTGCATCTCAAGCAATTGCAGAAGCAAGAGATAAGGGCGATCTGAGTGAAAATGCTGAATATGATGCTGCAAAAGAAGCCCAAGGCCTTCTAGAACTAGAAATATCTAAGCTTGAAGAAACTGTAGCAAATGCTAGAATAATTGATGAGTCTAAACTGGATAATTCTAAAGTATTAGTATTGTCTACAGTTAAAATTAAGAACACTGAAAATAATGCTATTTTATCATATAAGCTTGTAGCTCAAAGTGAAGCTAATCTTGCTAAGGGAAAAATTTCTGTTGATTCACCAATAGGAAAAGGACTTTTAGGGAAAAAAGTTGGAGATACTACAGAAATTTCAGTTCCAAATGGAACTGTTAAGTTTGAAATACTAGAAATCACTCGGTAATGGCTAGTATTTTTACAAAAATAATTAATGGAGAAATACCATCCTATAAGGTTCTTGAAGATGATGATTTTATCGCTTTTTTAGATATTAATCCAAATACAATTGGCCACACTTTATGTATTCCAAAAAAGGAAATTGACAAAATTTTTGATTTAGATGATGAGTTATATATTGGTCTTATGAATTTTTCAAAAAAGGTAGCCATTGCAATGAAAAAAGCATTAGATTGTCAAAGAATTGGAGTTAGCGTGGTAGGTTTTGAAGTTCCTCATGCTCATGTGCATCTTATACCGATAAATAAAATTGAGGATATGTATTTTAACAATAAAGTTAAATTGACAAATGAAGAGTTTATAAACATTGCTAATAAAATTAAATCATATTTATAATGGAATTACTTGGGAAAATAAAAATAATTGGAGAGGTTAAAACATATGGGGAAAAAGGTTTTAGAAAAAGAGAACTTGTGCTTACAACTGAAGAGCAATATCCTCAACATATATTAATTGAATTTGTACAAAATAATTGTGAATTATTAGATAATTTCCAAATAGGAGAAACTGTTAGAATTGGAATCAATATTAGGGGGAGAGAATGGGTTAATCCTGAAGGGGAAACCAAGTTTTTTAATTCTATACAAGGGTGGAGAATAGAATCAATAGATGAACAAGTTTCAGATGATCTTCCAGAAGATCTACCAGCTACTGATTCAAAAGATGATACTCAAGATTTAACTGAGGATGATTTGCCTTTTTAATTAGCCTAGACTAACTCTAGCAAATGCTGTTATATCAAGCCCCTTTTGTTCAGAGTTAATGTAATCAGTTATAGTTTGCTTGCTATCTTTAATATACTGTTGATTTATTAAGGTATTTTCTTTGAAGAACTTTTTCATTTTACCTTTAGCAATATTATCAAGCATTTCTTCTGGCTTCCCTTCTTGTCTTAGTTGATCCTTTGCAATTTCAATTTCTTTTTCAATTACTTCTTTACTAACCCCATCTTCATTTAACGCAATTGGATTCATAGCAGCTATTTGCATCGAGACATTCTTTGCAACTTCATTAGCTTTTTCAAAATTTTCTGAAAGACCAGTTAAGGAGGCTATTTTATTTCCTGCATGAATATATAATCCAACAAAAGCTGCAGAAAGGTATTTAAATGCACCTAATTCTATTTTCTCTCCAATAATTCCTGTCTGTTCAAGAAGTTTATCAGAGACTTTCATATTATTGAAATCAGAATCTAAAAAGCTTTCCAGATCTTTATAATTTAGAGCATGTTCAGCAAGCTCATTAGCAAGATCAATATAATCTTGATTTTTTGCAACAAAATCAGTTTCGCAATTAAGAGAGATTATAATTCCATAAGAATTATCCGAACCAACCTTTGCAATTACAACTCCCTCTGCTGATTCTCTGTCAGCTCTATTCGCGGCTACTTTTTGTCCCTTTTTTCTTAGAATCTCTACTGCTTTTTCAAAATCTCCATTAGATTCTTCTAGGGCTTTTTTACAATCCATCATACCAGCGCCGGTAGATTGTCTTAACTTGTTAACGTCAGATGCAGTTATTTTCAATTTTAGTAATTTAGGTTAGGTTATTTTTTTGAAGATTTTGGTTCAGCTTTTTTTGGTTCAGCTTTTTT
>CAYTIE010000021.1:0-12957 GCA_964437815.1 uncultured Flavobacteriaceae bacterium | reverse complement strand
GGTTAGGTTATTTTTTTGAAGATTTTGGTTCAGCTTTTTTTGGTTCAGCTTTTTTAGCTTTCACCTGTTTAGGTTCTTCTTTTTCAGTTTCAGTGTTTTCAGATGCACCTTCATTTTCAGCTTCCTTCTCTATTTTTCTTTCATCTAATCCTTCCTGAATAGCTTTACAAACAACACTTAAAATCTTTTCAATCGATTTAGATGCATCATCATTTGAAGGGATAATAAAATCTACTTCACCTGGATCAGAGTTTGTATCAACCATTGCAAAAATTGGGATTTTTAATTTTTGAGCTTCTTTAACTGAAATTTTTTCATTAAGAGTATCTACAACGAATATTGCACCAGGTAATCTGGTCATATCAGAAATTGATCCAAGGTTTTTCTCAAGCTTCCCTCTTAAACGATCTACTTGTAATTTTTCCTTTTTAGATAATGTCTCAAAAGTTCCATCTTTCTTCATTCTATCAATTGCAACCATTTTTTTTACAGCTTTACGAATAGTAACAAAATTAGTAAGCATTCCCCCAGGCCATCTTTCTGTAATATATGGCATATCAATACTTTTAGCTTTTTCAGCAACTATGTCTTTTGCTTGTTTTTTTGTGGCAACAAACAAGATTTTTCTTCCACTTATAACAATTTTCTTTAATGCATTTACTGCCTCTTCTAATTTGGCAGCCGTTTTATAAAGATTTATTATATGGATCCCATCTCTTTCCATGTAAATATATGGAGCCATGTTAGGATTCCATTTTCTAGTTAAGTGTCCAAAGTGAACACCAGCATCCAAAAGTTCTTTAACATCTGTTTTAGCCATAATTTATCTTTTAGAAAATTGGAATTTTTTTCTTGCTTTCTTTTGTCCGTATTTTTTTCTTTCAACCATTCTAGGGTCTCTGGTTAAAAGCCCTTCTTTTTTAAGTAATCCTTTAAACTCTTCATCAATTTCACAAAGCGCTCTAGAAATAGCCAGTCTAATAGCCTCAGCTTGTCCATTAATCCCTCCTCCTTTAACTATAACTGAAAGATCAAATTGATCTTTTGTATTAGTTAGTGCAAATGGTTGAAGAACTTTATACCGAAGTGAAGAAGTATCAAAAAATTCAGAGTAAGGTTTTTTATTAACTGTAATCGCGCCTTTTCCTTTAGACATATATACCCTAGCTACTGATGTTTTTCTTCTACCTATCTTATGAATTACCTCCATTATATTTTAGCATTTAAATCGATTAATTTCGGTTTTTGAGCTTCATGTGTATGCTCAGCTTGAGGAAATACCTTTAAGTTTCTAAATAAATCGGCTCCAAGTTTGTTTTTTGGAAGCATACCTTTAACAGCATTTTCAACAAGTTTAATATTGTTCTTTTGGTGTAGTTTATCTGCAGTAATAATTTTTTGCCCACCAGGATAGCCAGAATGACTTATATATTCCTTTTGAGACCATTTATCACCGGTTAATTTAATCTTATCAGCGTTAATCACAACTACATTATCTCCACAATCTACATGAGGGGTAAAATTACTCTTATGCTTTCCCCTTAATAGGCCTGCAACTACTGAAGCAGTTCTTCCTAAAGAAATATCAGATGCATCAATAAGAACCCAATCTTTATTGACTGTTTTTCTATTAGCAGAAATTGTTTTATAACTTAGTTTGCCCATATATATTAACGTTTTGCTGAATCTCAGCGTGCAAATATACATTTATAAAAAATTTTATAAAAACTTTTTTACAATTAATGCGCTTCTAACCAGTTTTTACCTGTTCCTATGTCTACTTTTAGAGGAATATCAAGGGATACAGCGTTTTCCATGCTGTTTTTTACCACTTTTTTGATTTTATCTAGTTCCGATTGATGAACATCAAATACTAATTCATCATGAACTTGAAGAATCATTTTGGATTTAAATTGTTTTTCATTGAAAATATTGAAGATATTTTTCATTGCAATTTTAATAATATCGGCTGCGCTTCCTTGAATTGGTGCATTTATTGCGTTTCTCTCATCAGCACTTCTAATCATACCGTTTTGTGAATTAATATTAGTTAAATATCTTCTTCTACCCATTAATGTCTCTACATATCCATTTTCTCTAGCAAAATCGATTTGTTTTGACATATATTCTTTAAGAGTGGGATAATTTTCGTAATAATTATCAATCAAGATTTTAGATTCCTTTCTATTTAAATTTGTTTGCTGGCTAAGACCAAATGCAGAAACACCATATATGATTCCAAAATTAACTGTCTTAGCATTACTTCTTTGCTCTCTAGATACTTCATTATGAGGAACATTGAATATTCTTGCAGCAGTTGATGTATGAATATCCTCATCTTTATTAAATGCATCAATCATGTTAACATCTCCGCTTAATGAAGCGATTATTCTTAATTCAATTTGAGAGTAATCAGCACACATTAGTATAAATTCTTTATCTCTGGGAGTAAATGCTTTTCTTATTTTTTGACCATTAGCAGTTCTAATAGGAATATTTTGAAGATTAGGATTATTACTACTTAATCTTCCTGTAGAAGTAACTGCTTGATTAAATTTAGTGTGAATTCTTCCAGTATTTGAATTTATTTCATTAGGTAATGCTTTAACATATGTGTTAAGTAGTTTATCTAATGATCTCCATTCAAGAATATTTGATATAATCAAGTGATCTTTGGCTAGTGATGATAATACTTCCTCAGAGGTAGAGAATTGACCTGTTTTTGTTTTCTTAGGATTACTAACAAGCTTTAATTTATTAAAGAGTACTTCACCTAATTGTTTTGGAGAGTTTAAATTAAAATCCTCTCCAGATTCCTTAAATATTTTATTTTCTAATAGAGTCAATTCATTTTGAAAATCATCCTCAAGACTTTTTAAATATTTTTCATCTATTTTTATCCCTTCTTTTTCCATACCTGATAAAACTTCTATAACAGGAAGTTCTATTTCAGAAAAAATTTCAGAAAGATTATTATCCTTGATCTCTTTATCAAAAATTGCTTTTAGTTGTAGGCATAGATCAGGATCTTGAACAGAGTATTTAGTAATTTCTTCAATTGATATGTCTCTTATATTTTTTTGACTCTTTCCCTTCTTGCCAATTAATTCTTCTATTGATATTGGAGAATGATTAAGATAAGACTCAGATAGCGAATCAAGATTATGTCTCATATCAGGATTAATTATATAATGGGCTATCATTGTATCATATATTGGAGCACAAACATTTACACCATACTTAAATAGAACCTTTATATCAAATTTTAAATTGTGTCCTACCTTTTCAATCTTATTACTTTCAAAAAAGGGTTTTAGTAATTCTATAAATTCATTGTTCTTTTTATCATCATTATTATTAAATGAAATAAAATATCCAGTATGTATCTCCCAAGAAAAAGATATTCCAACAAGTTTTGTTTCTAATGAATTTAAACTTTCAGTTTCTGTATCAAATGAGACTGAACTTTGTCTCATTAATTTATCTGTAAAAAACTTTAATTCTTCAATATTATCAATAAATTGATATGAACTACTTGAATTACTTAAGTTTGATTTTTTATGTGAAGACTCTCTATAGTTGCTCTGATCAAAAAGATCTGTTTGAATTGAGACTGGTTTATCTATTGAATTATCAGTCTGTATTTCAGCTCCATAAATTTTAAAAAAAGTTTCTTTAATTCTTCTAAATTCTAATTCATCAAATACTTCTAACACCTTTTTCTTATCAGGTTCTGTAAGTTTAAAGTCCTTTAAATTGTATGTTATAGGAACATCTAATATTATTTTTGCTAGCTCTTTAGAGATTATTCCCAGCTCTTTGTTATTTGTGATTTTTTCACCTAGTTTTCCAGGAATTAAGTGAGAATTTGACAAGAGGTTTTCTAGAGATCCATATTCTTTTAAAAATTTTTTTGCTGTTTTTTCACCTACACCGGGTAAACCAGGAATATTATCAACAGAGTCTCCCATCATTCCAAGAAAGTCAATAACCTGTTCAGGTGATTCAGTCTCAAACTTTTCATTAACCTCTTTAGTCCCCCAAATTTCCATTCCATTTCCCATTCGTGCAGGTTTACATAAGAAGATATTTTCTGATACTAATTGAGAGAAATCCTTGTCAGGAGTTACCATAAATACTTGGAAATTTTTTTTCTCTGCTTTTTTTGCAACTGTTCCTATAATATCATCAGCTTCAAATCCTTCTTGTTCAAGAATTGGAATATTCATCCCCTCTAGTATATTTTTTATATAAGGGATTGCCATTATTATTGGTTCAGGAGTTTTATCTCTATTGCTTTTGTATTCAACAAACATTTCAGATCTGGTAACCGAACCACCTTTGTCAAAAGCAACACCTATATAATCAGGTTTTTGAGATCGGATTATTTCAAATAACGAATTCATAAAACCAAGAATAGCTGACGTATCAAATCCTTTAGAATTAATTCTAGGATTTTTAATAAATGCATAATATCCCCTATAAATTAATGCATAAGCATCTAATAGAAATAGGCTTTTTTTATCACTCATTATTCAGCATTTTAGTTTGTAATATCAACATAAATAAACTTAACAGAATCATACAAATATATAACTTCGTTTATTTAATTAAGTCTTTTTGTAATTTAGTAAATATGGTTAAGAATGACGCATATTTTATGAAGTTTGCATTATCTCAAGCTAGATTAGCAAAAGAGAACAATGAGGTTCCTGTGGGGGCTGTAATTGTTTATGAAAATAATGTAATTTCAAGAGCACACAATATGGTTGAGCTATTAAATGACTCTACAGCTCATGCTGAAATATTAGCAATTACATCAGCCAGTGACTATCTTAATTCTAAATATCTACAGGGTTGTACATTATACACTACACTAGAACCATGTTTAATGTGTTATGGAGCTATTTACTGGTCAAAAATTTCTAGGATTGTATATGCTGTAGATGATCCTGAAAAGGGATATAAAAGCCAAAAAATACAGTTAAATAAAAAAATTCAAGAAAAATCTGGTGTTTTAGAATCAGAATCAAAGGATTTGATTGATAATTTTTTTAAAAAATTGAGAAATTAATTTTTACCTGATCTTTCCCTCATCTTCTTGATATTTTTATCACTTAAGGTATAGTCTTGAAATTTTTTCCCTTTAAGACGATAGACTAAAAATAAAGGCATGAATATAAATACTCCAAATATTACAAAGAACCCTATAATTTTATCTCCCATAGATGTTTCAATTATTTCTCTATAGTAGACACCGAATAAAATTCCTCCAAAAAGTAAAATCGCAAGAATTTTTATGAAAATATTTTTACTATATAACCCCATTATTTTTCTGTCAGATCCTTAAGTTGCTCTTTAGTAAGTTTTGCTGGAGCATCAATCATTAAATCTTTTCCACTATTATTTTTTGGGAATGCAATAAAATCTCTTATTACATCTTTATTATTAAGAACAGCAGCCAATCTATCTAGCCCAAATGCAATCCCTCCATGAGGAGGTGCTCCATATTTAAGAGCTTCAATTAAGAATCCAAATTGACTCTCATATTCCTTTTTTGACATTCCAAGAATTTCAAATATTCTCATTTGTGTGTTAAAATCATGAATTCTAATTGAACCACCCCCAATTTCGTTCCCATTTAAGACAAGGTCATATGCATTTGCAATAACATTTTCAGGGTTTGAATCTAAATGATTTAGACTTTCCTTGTTTGGAGATGTAAAAGGATGATGCATTGACTTAAACTTTTTTTCATCATTATCATATTCAAAAAGAGGGAAGTCTGTTATCCAAGCTGGGCAGAACAAATCATAGTTTATGAAATCATATCTCTTGCCTATTTCTAGCCTAAGTGTCCCAAGATGTTCTAGAGTTTCTTTTTTTGTTCCTGCCATTATAAGTAGAAGATCTCCTGACTTACTGTCAAGATTTTTTGTTAGACTTTTTAAATCATCAGAGGTAAAAAATTTATCAAAAGATGATTTAATAGCATCGTCACCATTATTTTTGATCCATAAAATACCATTTGCTCCAATTTGTGGTCTTTTTACCCATTCAGTAAGGTTGTCAATTTCTTTTCTAGATACTTCAGCTTTTTTCGGTAGAACTAGACATCCTATATACTCAGCTTTATCAAAAATGTTAAAATTTTTACCCTTGACGCTTTCAGTAATTTCATTGATTTTTATTTCAAATCTTAAATCCGGTTTATCTGTACCATAATTTTCTAAAGCATCTTTGTATGTAAGTTTTGGAAAAGTATTTACTGTTTTTCCAAACTTTTTTAATAAATGTAAGATCAAACCTTCAAATTGTTCTAGAACATCAGACTCATTAACAAAGGACATTTCACAATCAATCTGGGTAAATTCAGGTTGTCTATCTGCTCTTAGGTCTTCATCTCTAAAACATTTTACAATCTGATAATATTTGTCAAGTCCACCAATCATTATAAGTTGTTTGAATATTTGAGGTGATTGAGGGAGGGCGTAATATTGCTCTGGATGCATCCTTGAAGGAACAACAAAGTCTCTAGCTCCTTCTGGAGTAGATTTAATTAAATAAGGTGTTTCAATATCAAGAAAACCATTATCAGATAAATAATTTCGTACTTCTAATGACAGTTTATTTCTAAAAATTAAGTTTTCTTTTATTGGCTGTCTCCTAAGATCAAGATATCTGAACTTCATTCTTAATTCATCCCCTCCATCTGTTTCATTTTCTAATGTAAAGGGAGGAGTAATTGAAGGGTTTAAAATTTTAAGATTTGATACTAATACTTCAATTTCTCCTGTAGGTATATTTTTATTAATGTCTTTCCTCTTTATAACTGTTCCATCAATTTCAATAACAAATTCTCTGCCTAGCTTATTTGCAGCTTCAAAAACTGAGACATCTGTTCTCTCTTTATCAAAAACTAGTTGGGTAATTCCATATCTATCCCTAAGGTCAATCCAGACAATGAAACCTTTTGTTCGAATTTTATTAACCCATCCTGAAAGCTTAACTTCTTGATCAACAAAACTTGAGTTTAACTCACCACAATTGTTTGTTCTATACATATTAAATTATTATAAATATAATTAGATATTCTTAAGTTTTAACTTTAGGCAATGAACTATGTAGTACATAGATGGGACAACAATTAGAGTAAGGAAAGTCGCAAAGGATAATCCAAATATCACAGTCCATGCAAGAGGGCCCCAAAATATAACATTATCTCCTCCTAGATAAATATTAGGATCCCAGGATCCAAATAGACTAAAGAAATCAATATTTAGTCCAGCAGCTAGAGGTATTAAACCAAAAATAGTTGTGATTGCTGTTAATAAAACTGGTTTTAATCTTGCCCCACCAGCTTGAACTACAAGATTAAGAGCCGTTTCTTTGTCTAATAATGTGTTTTTAGATAGATTTAAATCTAGTTTTTTTCTATCAAACAGTAGTTGAGTATAGTCAATAAGAACTACAGCATTATTAACGATTACTCCTGCTAGTGAAATTATTCCAAGCATTGTCATAAGAATGCTAAACTTCATGTTAAATATTACTATTCCTAAAAGAACTCCTGTAAAACTCAATATGATTGAAATCAGAACAATCATAGGTTTTGATATTGAACTGAACTGGAAAATCAGTAACATAACAATAAAAGCTAAAGCTGTAATTAATGCTCCTGATAAAAACGATTGATTCTCAGCTTGCTCTTCAATTTCTCCTGTAAATCTATAGTCAACATCTTCAGATATTTCATATCCAGTTAGTGCAATTTTTATATTATTTACTACCTGCTGAGCATTATATCCCGCTAAAATTGATGAGTACAGTGTTACAACTCTTTCAAGATCAATATGTTTAATTGCATTAAATGATGTAGTATTTTTTTCATAAACTACCGATGCAATAGGAATAGTTTTTATTTTACCATTAGACTGATCTCTAAAAACAATATTTTGGTTTATCAATGCATTAAGATCATTTTTATATTCTTCGGCAAAACGGACATTGATATCATAGTCTTCTCCTTTTTCTTTATATACCCCTGCTTTTTTTCCAATAATAGAATTTCTTAAAGTTTGCCCAACTAAACCAGTTGGAATACCAAGTTCGCCAGCTTTTTCTCTATCTACCACAAATTCAATACCTGGTTTACTTTTTGTAACATCTATTTTTAATTGCTCAATTCCTTCAATATTCTCTTCACTCAAGAAATTTCTCATTGATATAGCTGACTCCACAAGTTCTTCATAGTCTTCTCCAGAGATTTCAATATTAACAGGATAACCTGTTGGTGGACCTTCTTGAATCTTTTCAACAGAAATCGCAATTCCAGGAAATTTCTCTAAAAGTTGAACCTGAATATTTTTTCGTAAATCTTCACTTGAGAGACCTCTTCTATATTTGAATTCTCTAGCTGTTAATGTAATTAATGCTTTATGTGGGATTTCCCCAGTACCTCCTGCATCTGTTTGTGGGTTACCAGCACCTTCTCCTACTTGAGAAATCGCTGACTCTATCATGAAATTATAACCAGAATCTAAATACTTATCATCATTAACAACATTATAAATTTCATTTTCAATTAAAATAGAAGTACTATTTGTTTTTTTAATATCAGTTCCTTCAGGGTATTCTACATAAACTAATATTTGTCTAGGTTCATTGTCAGGGAAAAACTCTACTGCTGGAGGAAAAATGCTAAATAAGAATGAGGAGAAAAATAACATTAAGACAGTTCCTCCAACAAAAAGATATGGCTTTACTCCTGATAGTGCATATTTTAAAAACCTATCATATAAATTTTCAATTTTCACTAGAAATGTATTCTGAAAATTTAGTGCAAGATCTTTAACAATATATTTATATGACCAAAACAAACCGAGAATAAATATTAATAAAGATCCAATAGCTCTTGTATCCTTAAATATTACAAAAACTAATGCAAATCCACCTAGAATATATGTCATCCTTATTAAATTTTTTCTGCTAATTTCTTGTTCACTAAGATTCATAAAACTTGATACTAGCATGGAATTAAAAAATATAGCAACAATAAGTGATGAACCTAAAATTGCAGAGAGTGTTATAGGAAAATAAATCATAAATTCACCTATAATACCTGGCCATCCACCCAATGGTATAAATGCTGCTATTGTAGTTGCAGTTGATACTATAATTGGCATAGCTACTTCTCCTACTCCCACTTTTGCAGCTTGAATTCTTGACATCCCTTCTTTTGCCATTAGTCTGTATATATTTTCTACAACAACGATCCCATTGTCAACTAATAGACCTAGTCCCATAACAAGACCAAAGAGAACCATCCTATTTAAAGTAAATCCAAAATAGGATAAAATCATTAATGACATAAACATTGACATTGGTATTGCAAAACCAACAAAAAGTGCATTTCTAAGTCCTAGGAAAAATGTTAATACTGTAACAACTAGAATTATTCCAAAAATTAGATTATTCATCAAGTCATTTACCGCATTAATTGTATAATCTGATTCATCATTCTGAATTATTACTTCAAGATTTTCTGGAAAGACTTTTTCTTTTGCATTGCTAATTATTTCTTGAATTGAATTTGAAGCAAAAATGGCATTTTCCCCACCTCTTTTAATTACCTCAAGCATAACAGTTTTTTCTTTGAATGATCTGGTAAAAGAAGTCGCTTCTTTCTCCTTGAAAGACACTTTTGCAACATCTTCAAGATATACTGGACCATTATTTCTGTTTACAATAAACTTTTTTAATTTTTCTGGGTCATTAACTTCTCCAATTACTTTAAGATTTCTTCTTTGACCATCAGCAATTAAGCTACCGGCTGATATGGTAATGTTTTCAGCAGAAATAGCATCAATAATATTTTTAAAACTTGTTTTTGAAGCGGCCATTCTATAAGGGTCTACAGCAACCTCAACTTCGAAATCTTGTATTCCTCTTATTTCTACAGTTTTTATTTGAGGTAATTTTTCAATTCTTTTTTCTAAATACTCAGCATAATTTTTAAATTCTTCAACAGGAAAATCTCCAACCATACTAATATTAAGAACAGGATATCTTTCAGATATATCAAATTCAAAAATACTAGGATCAACTTTTGCATTATTATATATCGGCCAATCTGCTTTAACAATTACATTATCTACTAAATCTTTAGTTCTTCGTCTAGCAAGCTCTGTAGTTATATCATCATCAAATTCAATATTTATTATAGAGATTCCCTCACTAGAACTTGAAGTTATTTCATTTAAATCTTTAACACCTCTTAATTCCTCTTCAAGAGGATCAGTTATTAGTTTTTCAATTTCTTCAGCAGTATTACCTGGGAATATTGTTGTTACAAAAATATTAGTTGAATTAATTTCTGGAAAAAGTTCTCTAGGCATTGTTTTATATGCAGTAATCCCTGATATTAAGAACAATACCATTATGACATAAATAATAGTTTTATTATTTATTGCCCAACTTGAAAGGAAGAACTCTTTGTTTTTTATATTCATTATAACACCTTATTCTATCACTCTAACTCTTTGATTATCTTCAACATTATTGGCACCTTCAAGAACTATAATATCTCCTATAGAGACCCCTTGTGTTATCTCAATTTCTTGATTATAATTAGCCCCTGTTATTACAAAACTTTTGACTGTTAGAAAAATGTCCTTTTTATCAGTTGTAACTAATTTGTAAAGAAAAGGTTTACCGGATGCATCTTCACTTAAAACTCTTAGCGGAACGACTATCGATTTGTCATTACTATAATTTTTTATTTTAATTCTTGCATTAAGATTTTGTTTTATTCTTTTATCCTTATTCTCAACAGGAGCTTCAATTCTAAATGTCCTACTGTTTGGGTTAATAAAGTTTCCAGTTTGTACAATTTTTGAAGTCAATTCTTTATTTAAAAGGGGGATAGAAATAATAGCTTCTGTCCCTATAGAGATCGAAGAAACATATTTTTCAGGAACTTGGGCTTCCGCATATATTATGTCAAGATTAACTACTCTAAGTATTGGAGAACCTGGAACAAGATTTGATCCTAAATTTGAAATGATCTCATCAATCTCTCCATCAAAAGGAGCATAAATCTTTGTTTTTGAAAGTTGATCTCTAATCTGCTCAACCATCTTATTACTTGTTTCAAAGTCACTTTTTGCTTTTAAAAACTGCATCTCAGAACCGATATTTTTTTCCCATAACCTTTTTACTCTATCGAAATTGTCTTGTGTATAATTTGCTTGAATTAACATTTGATCTAGCTGTTCCTTTAATCCAGAATCATTAATTTCTGCGAGAAGTTGTCCCTTTTTAACAAGGTGCCCTTCTTTAACAAACAAATTTTTCAATGTACCTTGAAATTCTGATAGTATTACAACATTTTTCCTAGACTTAAGGTTTGCTTGAAGCTTAACATAGGTATTAAATTCTTTTTCAATAACATTAAATTTTGAAATAACTTGGATTTGTTCATTCTCATCTAATAACGTTATGCCTTTATTAATTTCATTTAGGTCTAATCTCAAATCATTTATAAGATCAACATATTCTTTTTTCCTTTTTTTCAAAGTTTCAAGATCTCCCTTATTAATAAGATCATTAATTGAAGAGTTTCTTGAAGAGTTACAACCAAGGAGGAGGATTAGAGAGAGATATATTATTAATTTTTTCATTTTACTGTAATATGTTAGTTAAATAGAGTTTCTAACTCAGCATATATAGAAATTAAATTGATTACTGAGTTTAAATATTTTTGTTGAGCATTTAAAAGTTGATTTTGAGCTTGCCTTAATTCAAAAGAGGAGACCATTCCTTCAAAAAATTTGATAGAATTTTTTTCTTCTATAGAAATTGACAACATCATGTTTTCTCTATCAATATTATATGAATCTAAAGCTAGTAGATAATCATTAAGTTTTTGTTTAACAAGGGCACGTGTTCGTTCTTTTTGATCAACATAACTTGTCTCAGCATTGTCCATTGCATACTTAGCCTTTTGAGAGGAAGCTCTTAATCCTAGAGATGTGAAAATTGGAACTTTAAGATTAATCCCAAATACAGATGAGCCAAACCATTTTTGGTCACTTTGTAAAAACTTAAAATCATCATTGTATCCTGTAAAAGTATTACTATAAAACCCTTTAATCTTAGGTAATCTTTTTGATTGTTCTAATTTGTATTCAAGTTTCTTTGTTTCAAAGGAATTTTTTGAAATTTTTATATCAATATTATTTTCTGGTATAAAGTCCACGATAGACTTATTAAAGACAATATCACCAGATATAAATTGTTCGACGTCTGTTGTCAGTATTAATTGATCATCAAGCTTAATCCCAAGAATTAATTTTAATAATTCCTTTTGATTATCATATGTTTTCTCTGTTTGCTTAAGTAAAAATTCAGATTGTGCTAGTGTAATTTTAATTTGTTCGACATTTTCAATTTCTTCAAATCCATTATTATAAAGTTCAGAGATTTCATAATAATCTTTTTTAAAATTTTCAACATTATTTTCTAACAAACGAACACCTTCTTTTAAAATTGAAACAAGGCTGTATAATTTAATTACACCTTCTTTAACTTCGAGAAGTGTTTTTTCATAAAAGTTTTTTGAAGTTTCAAGATAAATTTTAGTAGCTTGAAGACCGACTATCCAGGATCCATCAAAAATTTGCTGTTCCATTCTCATTGACCCAAAAGCTGATTGTTCAAGTCCAAATTGAACTTCGGAGAATTCGCCAGGAGGGCCACCAAATTTTTCTAATGGGATTAGAGAAGTTGGTAATTCAATGTAATTTGAATAGTCTAGATTTGCTGTTATCTGAGGCAATCCAGTTGCAATTGTTTCCCATTTCTGATTATACGCCATTAAAATTTCCCGTTCAGCATTCATTAGATTTCGATTATTTTTTATGCCATACTCAATAGCCTCATCAATAGATAAGCTAA
>CAYTIE010000020.1:0-20891 GCA_964437815.1 uncultured Flavobacteriaceae bacterium | reverse complement strand
AATCCAAAAAAAAGTAAAAGAACCTGATATATAGGCATTATAATAATTAACTGAAGAAGAAATTTTAAAAACTTATTTATATCAAGATTTTCAAATAGATAATCAATTACTGGTCCAGAAACAATAGTACTTACTGATCCAGTTATAGCAAAAACAACACAGATTATAAATAGTTGAAAATTTGAGGTTATTCCCCATTTTTCCTTTAATTTCTTCATTTTAATATTTCTATTATTTTATGAGCTAATTCAATACCAATTCTATCTTGGGCTTCAAGTGTAGCAGCACCTATATGAGGTGATAATGATATTTTTGAGTTCATCAATATTTTAATTTTTGGTTTGGGTTCATTTTCAAAAGTGTCAATAGCTGCAAATGATAGTTTGTCTGAATCCAAAGCTTTAAGTAATTCCTCCTCGTTAATAACTCCTCCTCTAGCAAGGTTAATAATTCCCGATCCACTTTTCATTAGACTTATTTCTTTCTTATCAATTATATACTTATTTGTTGCAGGTATGTGAAGAGTTATAAAATCTGAATTTTTTAATAATACATCCATTTTAGTTGAATTTAGTTTAAAATTCAATTTTTGATTGTCAAAATATATTATTTCAATTTCTTTTTCATTGATAAACTTATCATAGAATAATACTTTCATTCCTATTCCAATTGCTATTTTCGCAACTTCTTGTCCAATTCTTCCAAATCCTATGATGCCAAGTGTTTTTCCATTAAGTTCAATTCCGCCTGCACAAGATTTTTTTAAGTCTTTAAATCGAGTATCTCCTTCTAAAGGCATATCTCTATTCGAATTATGAATAAATCTAACACAGCCAAATAAATGAGAGAAAACCAATTCTGCAACAGATTTAGAGGATGCAGCAGGTGTATTTACTACTTCTATTCCTTTTGATTTGGCATAATCTACATCTATATTATCCATTCCGACACCACCTCTTCCAATAATCCTTAATCCTTTACAAGCATCAATAACATCTTTTTTTACCTGTGTAGCGCTCCTCACTAATAGCACTGTAATATTATTATCATTGATGTAGTTAGTTAATTGTTCCTGTGCCACTTTAGTAACATCAACTTCAAAACCATTCTTTTCTAATAAACCTATCCCAGATTTTGATATCCCATCATTTGCTAATATTTTCATTTTTTATTGATTAAAGATTCTGCTTCTTTCATACAATTTATCAAAACTTTTACGCTTTCTATATTAAGAGCATTATATAGAGAAGCCCTATAGCCACCAACAGACCTGTGGCCATTAATACCAATTAGTCCATTCTCTTTACATATTTTATTAAACATTTCAGAATGATTATTGTCTACTAAATTAAATGTAACATTCATTTTACTTCTATCTTCATTTTCTGCAAATCCAGTAAAGTATGGATTGCGATCAATCTCATCATATAGAGCATTTGCTTTATCATTATTTTTTAATTCAATATTTTTTATACCACTAATCTTAATTTCCCTCAAATTAAGTAAACATGCATATATTGACAAAACAGGTGGAGTATTAAACGAGCTTTCTTTATCTATATGAACTTTATAATTTAGCATAGAAGGAATTTCTCTTTTTACTCTTTCAAGGATTTCCTTTTTAATAACAACTATAGTAGTACCTGCTGGTCCAAGATTTTTTTGTGCTCCAGCATAAAATAAATCAAAAACTGAATAATCTATATCTCTGGAGAATATATCTGAACTCATATCAGCTATTAATGGTTCATTAAAATCTGGTATATACCTGAATTGAGTCCCATAAATCGTATTATTTGTTGTTAAGTGTATATAATCAAGATTATCTTGAATATTATAATTTTTAGGTATATAATTAAAATTCTTGTCTTTAGAGGAGGCTATTTCAATAACATTTCCAAAAAGTTTTGCTTCTTGCATAGCTTTCGTTGACCAGCTGCCAGTGGTTATGTAACCAGCATTGTTATTAAGGAAATTATAAGCAGCCATTAAAAATTGTGTACTTGCACCACCTTGGAGAAAAAGACTTGAATATTCCTTAGAATCAAGCTGAGCAATATCTAGAACCAATTCTCTAGCTTCCCTTAAAATATCTTTGAACTCATTACTTCTATGCGAAATTTCAAGTATTGATAATCCAGATTCATTAAGATCAAGGATTGCATTAGATGTCTTTTTAAAAATTTCATTAGGAAGGGTAGAGGGTCCAGCATTAAAGTTGTGAATTTTCTGGCTCATAATTATTGTGCAAATATCTAAAGTTACAAACAATTTTCATTGCACTAAATTCTATTTTATGGATAAATTGTTAACAAAGATTAAATATTTGATATTACTTTTGCATTTTAATATTGATAATTGGCTATTATAATAACAGATGAATGTATTAATTGTGGGGCATGTGAACCGGAATGTCCAAATAATGCTATATATGAAGGTTTAGATAAATGGACTTATGAAAAGGGAACTAGTCTGTCAGGAAGTATTGTTCTACCAAATGGCAATAAAGTCGACTCAGATAAAGAGAATGATCCTATATCTGATGAAGTTTTTTTTATTGTTCCGGATAAGTGCACAGAATGTAAAGGGTTTCATGAAGAGCCGCAGTGTGCAGCAGTATGTCCTGTTGATTGTTGTGTTCCGGATCAAAATAATATAGAGTCAGAGGATGAGCTTTTGGCCAAACAAAAATTCATGCATGATTAGTTAAATGAAAGCTGGAATCGTAGGACTACCTAATGTTGGTAAATCAACCTTATTTAATTGTTTATCTGATAATAAAGCTCAAAGTGAAAACTTTCCTTTTTGTACTATTGACCCAAATATTAGTATAATCAATGTTCCCGACATAAGACTTGATCAATTAAATGAAATAGTTAAGCCTGAGAAATTAATCCCAACTACTGTTAAAATAGTTGATATTGCAGGTTTAGTCAAAGGTGCTAGTAAAGGGGAAGGATTAGGAAATAAATTTCTTTCAAATATAAGAGAGACAGATGCTATACTTCATGTTTTAAGATGTTTTGATGATCCAAATATTACTCATGTTGATGGAAGGGTTGATCCAGTTAAAGATAAAGAAATAGTCCAATATGAATTGCAGTTAAAAGATTTAGAAATAGTTAATAAGCGTCTAGAAAAATTAACAAAGACTTTAAGATCAGGAAATGAAAATTCTAAAAAAGAGATAGTGGTTCTAGAAAAAATTAAAAATAATTTAGAAAATTCTGTTATAAATAGAAGTGATTTTAACGTTGATGATTATTTGACCTATATTAAGCCTTTAGAATTAATTACATTTAAACCTATCTTATACGTTTGTAATGTTAGTGATAATGACTTATTGGATGATAATGAATATGTAAAAAAGGTTAAACAATTTGCTGCTAATGAAAATGCGGAGGTTGTTGTAATATCTGCAAAAATAGAATCAGAAATAAATGAATTAGATTCTTCTGATGAAAAGAAAATCTTTTTAGAAGATATAGGCTTGAACGAACCGGGGTCTAGTAAACTGATTAGATCTACTTATAAACTACTCAATCTTCATACATTTTTTACTGCAGGTAAAAAAGAAGTTAGAGCATGGACAGTGGGAATTGGTCAAAATGCATATGATGCTGCTGGTCAAATTCACTCTGATTTTCAGAAAGGATTTATTTGCTCAGAAGTTATATCTTATAATGATTACATAGATAATGGATCAGAAATAAAAGCAAAAGAAGCTGGGAAAATGAGGCTAGAAGGAAAGGATTATCTCGTAGAAGATGGAGATGTTATTTACTTTAGATTTAACATTTAGTATATTTATAAAATAATGCCAGAAACTTCAAACTACACCGAAGAAAATATTAAATCTCTTGATTGGAGAGAGCATATAAGGCTTAGGCCAGGAATGTATATCGGAAAGTCGGGCGATGGATCTTCTCCTGATGATGGAATTTATGTGTTACTTAAAGAGGTCATAGACAACTGTATTGATGAGTTTGTTATGGGAGAAGGAAAGGTTATAGATATAATAATTAAGAATGATTATGTTTCAGTTAGAGACTATGGAAGAGGAATTCCTTTAGGAAAATTGGTCGAGGTTGTATCCAAGATGAATACGGGTGGGAAATATGATACAAAAGCATTTAAAAAATCCGTTGGTCTTAATGGAGTTGGAACAAAGGCTGTTAATGCTTTGTCATCAAAATTTAACGTCTCATCAACCAGAGAAGGAAAAACTAAAATTGCGGAATTTGAATTAGGGATTTTAAAAAATGAAAATCTTGACCCAAGTGATGAGAAAAATGGAACATATGTTCTTTTTGCTCCAGATGAATCTATTTTTAAAAATTACAAGTATAGGATGGAGCATGTTGAAAAAATGATTAGATATTATGTTTTTCTTAATCCGGGACTTACTATTGTTGTTAATGATAAAAAGTTTTTCTCAGATAATGGGTTAAAAGATCTTCTAGAGGATCAAACAAACATAAATGACTTTTTATATCCTATAATTCATTTAAATGGAAAAGATATAGAAGTTGCTATTACTCACAGCAGAACTCAATATAGTGAAGAATACTACTCTTTTGTTAACGGTCAATATACTGTTCAAGGTGGTACTCATCAATCTGCATTTAGAGAGGCTATTGTTAAGACAATAAGAGAATTTTATGGTAAAAATTATGAGTCATCAGATATAAGAAAATCAATAATATCAGCAATTAGTATAAAAGTAATGGAGCCTATTTTTGAATCTCAAACTAAAACAAAATTAGGTTCAACAGATATGGGCAAGGGAATGAAATCTGTAAGAGTTTTTATTAATGAATTTGTTAAAAAGAACCTAGATGACTATTTGCATAAGAATCAAGATGTAGCTGAGGCAATTCAGAATAAAATAATTGATGCAGAAAAAGAGAGAAAAGAACTTTCGGGTATTAGAAAATTAGCAAAAGAGAGGGCGAAAAAGGCAAATATTCATAATAAAAAACTTAGAGATTGTAGAGTCCATCTAAATGATTTAAAAAAGTCAAGAAGACTTGAATCAACAATTTTTATCACTGAGGGTGATTCAGCAAGTGGGTCTATAACAAAGTCTAGAGATGTTAATACTCAAGCTGTATTTAGTTTAAAAGGTAAACCTCTGAATAGCTATGGTATGTCAAAGAAAATCGTGTACGAAAATGAGGAATTAAATTTGCTTCAATCTGCACTTAATATAGAAGATAGTATTGAAGACTTAAGATATAATAATATTGTCATTGCTACTGATGCAGATGTTGATGGCATGCATATTAGGTTATTAATAATAACTTTCTTTTTACAGTTTTTTCCTGAATTAATTAAAAGTGGACATTTATATATACTCCAAACACCAATATATAGGGTTAGGGATAAGCAAAACACATATTATTGTTATAGTGAAGAAGAGAAAAATGATATAATTAATAGCTCAAAAATTAATTATGAGATTACTAGATTTAAAGGTTTAGGGGAAATTTCACCTGATGAGTTTAAAAACTTTATTGGTAAAAATATTAGACTGGATCCGGTTATAGCTGACTATTCGACAACCATTGATAAATTACTATCGTTTTATATGGGTAAAAATACTCCAGATAGACAACAGTTTATAATTGATAATTTAAAGGTAGAACTTGATATTGTTGAATCAAAAGGTAATAAAAATGAGTGATGATGAAATAGTAAGTATTAATGAATCAAATTCTCTTCTTAAAGTAGGAGGGATGTATAAGGAGTGGTTTCTTGATTATGCTTCATATGTAATATTAGAAAGAGCAGTACCTGATTTATTTGATGGTTTAAAGCCAGTTCAAAGAAGAATTCTTCACTCAATGAATACTCTTGAAGATGGAAGATATAACAAGGTTGCTAACATTGTAGGAACAACTATGCAATTCCATCCTCATGGTGATGCCAGTATTTCTGATGCTATTATTCAGTTAGGTCAAAAAGATTTATTAATTGATATGCAAGGTAATTGGGGTAATATATACACAGGAGATAAAGCGGCAGCATCTAGATATATTGAGGCAAGGCTTTCGAAATTTGCTTTAGAAGTTGTTTTTAATTCAAAAACAACTAAATGGCAATTATCTTATGATGGGAGGAAAAAGGAGCCTATACACTTACCTATAAAATTCCCGCTATTATTAGCTCAAGGAGCTGAAGGTATTGCTGTTGGTTTATCTACAAAGATTTTACCTCATAACTTTAATGAACTTATAGATTCAAGTATAAAACATCTGAAGGGTAAACGATTTAAGTTATATCCTGATTTTCAAACTGGTGGCTTTGTTGATGTCAAAAATTATAATGATGGAAATAGGGGAGGGAGGATAAAAGTTAGAGCAAAACTAGAAAAACTAGATAAAAATTCTATTGTTATAAAAGAGATCCCTTATGGAACAACAACTGCTTCTGTAATAGAGTCTATAATTAAAGCTTCAGATAAAGGTAAGATTAAGCTGAAGAGAATAGAAGATAACACATCTTCAGATGTGGAAATAATAGTTTATTTAAAAACTGGATCATCTATTTCTAAAACTATTGATGCTTTATATGCTTTTTCTCAATGTGAAGTTTCTATATCTCCACTTTCATGTATTATCTCAAACAATAAACCGGAGTTTATTGGTGTTAGCGATATATTAAAAACATCAACCGAAAATACTAGAGAGCTATTAAAAGAAGAATTAGAAATAGAATTATATGAATTAAACAATCAATGGCATAATATTTCATTAGAGAAAATTTTCATAGAGAATAGAATTTATAGAGATATTGAAGATAAGACATCGTGGGAGTCAGTTCTATCTTCAATTGAAGAGGGGCTTAAGCCATATATCAAAAAGCTTAAAAAAGATGTTTCTATAGATGATATTAAGAAACTAACTGAAATACCAATAAAGAAAATATCAAAGTTTGATTTAAATAAAGTAAATGAAAAGCTTAAAAATATTAATGCTAATATTGATGAGGTAAAAAATAATTTAGATCATTTAACAGATTATACTATTAAATATTTTGATTACCTAAAAAAGGAGTATGGGTCAGAAAGAAAAAGGAAGACTAAGGTTCAGGAATTTGATGATTTAGATAAAAAAGATATATCAATTAAGAATAAAAAGCTTTACGTTAATAAAAAAGATGGATTTGTTGGGACTGGAATGAAAAAAGATAACTACCTGTTTGATTGCTCAGATCTTGATGATGTTATCGTGTTTACAAATGAAGGTTTAATGAAAGTTGTTAGGGTTGATAGTAAGGTGTTCATAGGCAAGGGTATTGAAAAGGTTCTCCTTTTTAATGATGATAGTAAAAAATTAGTTTATAATCTAATATATAGAGATGGTAAAAATGGTACAAGCTATATAAAACGATTTAAAATATCTGGTGTTATTAGAGATAAAGAATATCATTTAACTCAAGGTAAGCAAGGTTCAAAGCTTCACTATTTTAAATTTCATAAAGAAGGGGATCCGGCTGATAAAGTTAAATATAAACTAAGTGATAATAAGGCTACAAAAAACCTAAGAATTAAAGAATATCCACTTGATTTTGAGGATTACACTATAAAAGGAAGGGATTCAAAAGGTAATATTGTAAACAAATACGCTATTGCTAAGGTATCATATATAGAAAAAAGTACAATTTCGTCAACTTCTATTGATGATATAAATAAAATTGAGGTTAATGATGAAAGTGAACTGCCTAATGATGAGCCTCAGACTAAACTGTTTTAATCAATAATTCGTTTTACCTTACCTCTATTGATAACTATTGGCTCATTTATGGATGAATACTCAAAATCATAAGAATCTTCATAAGTTCTTATTATTTTAATTTTAACAGGTCTTTTTTCTTGATTTGTTCTTGGATTGAGTTTAGTTAGTATAAACTCGCAATTATTAACCCAACTTATTGATGAAGAGTCAATTACACCATTATATTCTTCTATTTCGTAGTCTAAAGTTCTTGTAAATCTTGATTTTTTAATAGTATCATTTAATTTGTAGGTAAATTCAAATTTTCCAGTCATAAAATTACCACAATCTCTATTAACACTGTAGCAAGAGGTAAATAAGATCAAAATAAACAGCTTTTTTATCATGAGTTACTTGTTCTTTAATATTTCAAATTTATTATTTTGATAGACAAGAATAACAGATTTTACTAATTCTTCATTAATTTCTGATTCTTCTTTGGGACTTTTATTAATATCTAATTCTGGAAACAATGTCAAATTTCTATTTCCAGAATCTTTGTTTTTATTAGTAACAGCAGGGGATGCAGGCTTGCCAGTAAGTAGAAAATCAGCATTGATTTCATCAAAACTATGTAGGATTTTAATTATTATATCTAAACTAGGGTTGTTCCTGCCACTTAAGATATGTGATATTGATGATCTTGCAACACCTATCCTGTCAGCAAAGGATGAATTTGACAAATTATTATCAGATATAATTTTTCTAATACGACTTATAATTTCAGAATGAGCCACCATAAATTAAAACTTTTAGTTACACATATAAAATACTGATTAACAATATTTTAGTTTTTATTAATTAACAATTGTAAATAGATAAACACAATTGTAATTATGGTTGTAAATGTATAAAAAAAATGAAGATGTTTGAAATAGGTCTTGAAAATAGCTTAAAATATTAAGAAAAATTTACTAAATTGATGGAAAGGCTAGTAATTATGCAAAAAATTGATGATATAGATAGAAAAATACTTGATATTTTAATTGATAATACAAGAACACCTTTTACTGATATTGCTAAAAGACTCCTAATTTCTGCTGGTACAGTTCACGTTAGGGTTAAAAAACTCGAAGATTCCGGTATAATAAAGAGTTCTTCACTTAATCTTGACTATAATCTTTTAGGTTATAGTTTCGTTGCTTATATTGGTGTTTTGGCTGATAGATCGGGTCAGTCATATGATATTCTTGATTCACTTAAGAATATTCCAAACGTTACTGTAGCTCATCTAATGACTGGAAAATATAACCTTATTTGTAAAATTCGTGCAAAAAGCACTAAACATGCAAAGGATATAATTATGGATATAGAAAAAATTCCTGGTATTCAAAGGCTTGAGAGTATGATATCATTAGAAGAATCGATTAACGATAAGAAAAGGTTAATGAAATCTATTTTTTCTGAATTAACACCTGAATCAAGGGCTAAAGTCAATAATGGTAGGAATTCATCTACTTAATCATTGTAAAAGTCAAACGCTTTAAAAAAGAGTTCATCAGATACTTCTTGATCAATTATTGGGTTTCCGATACTTTTTAATAATACATATTTCACTGCATTACGATAGTTTTTCTTATCGAAGCTCATTATTTTAATCATCTCCTTTTGATCTGAAGTTTCAAATCTAACCTTGTTAAAATGCTTTAATAGTTCTTCTTTTATCGATAAGAGCTCATTATAGTCAAATCCATGTATTTTATGTGAAATATAAAGCTCTGTTATTAAACCTACTGCAATAGCTTCCCCATGCTTTAATTTATCTATATCTTTTGAAATAATTGAATAAGATTCTACTGCATGCCCTATGGTGTGTCCTAGATTTAATACTTTTCGATAATTCGATTCATATAAGTCTAATTTAACTACTTTGTTTTTAATGCTACTATAACTATGAATTATATCTCTTATATCCTTTATAAAATCAAACTTGACAAGGTTTTTAAATTGTAGCTCTTCATTATCAGTAATTAAGCTATGTTTATATATTTCAGCGAATCCATTTATATATTCTTCTTTACTTAGTGTTTTTAGATAATCAATATCAATCAAAACTCCTTTAGGTTTATTAATAACTCCAATTTGATTCTTTATAGATTTAAAGTTTATACCTGTCTTACCCCCAAAAGCTGCATCAACCATACACAATACTGTTGTAGGAACATTTATAAAATCAATACCTCTTAGGTAAGTGCTGGCAATAAATCCTCCAAGATCAGTTACTACTCCACCGCCAATATTTATTAATAGGCTCTTTCTATCTCCATTATTTGAATTTAAATATTCCCAAACGTATTCACATGTATCTATATTTTTACTCTCTTCACCATCCTTTATCACAATTTTATTAAACTCTATAATACCAGATTTTTTAATAAATAAATCTAAACAGTGTTTATCGGTATTACTATCAAGTAAAAGGAAAACTGACGAATATGAGTTTTCAGTGATTAATTGATTAATATTTGAGTAGTCGTCAATTAGCATTGTTAATTTTTGATTAGATTTACAGCAAAATTAGCTAATTATTTTTGATGCTTTTCGATAACACTAAAATTGGTTTTGAACTTAAATCTGACTTTGAGTTAAAAAAGGCATATTTTCTATTTAAAATCATCTCAAGTAGGGTTTTAACAAATCTTGGAAAGAACCTACTAAATATCTCACTAAAACTTAATTTACCAGTGTCATTTATAGTTAAAAAGACTGTATTTAATCAATTTTGCTCTGGACTTAATCTCGAAGATTCTATGGTGACAGTAAAAAAATTATTTTCGAAAAATGTATATTCATATCTCTATTATTCAGTTGAGGGATCTCAAAATGAAAAATCATTTAATGATTCTTGTCAAAACGTAATTGAATCAATAGAATTTGCTTCTATAAACAACAATATTCCTTTTACAGTTTTTAAACCAACAGCTTTGGGGAAGACCTCTGATTTTATGAAGTCAGATTATGAACAAAATATATATAATAGATTTGATAAAATATGTAATAAAGCTTTTGAAAAAAAAGTCAGGATACTTATTGATGCAGAAGAAAGCTGGATTCAAAATTCAATCGATAATTTAGTAGAAATGATGATGATCAAGTATAATAAACAAAATCCAATAGTATTCAATACTGTTCAAATGTATAGACACGATAGATTGAATTATTTAAAAAGTTTATTAGAAACTGCAAAACAAAATGATTTTAAAATCGGCATAAAACTTGTGAGAGGTGCTTACATTGAAAAGGAAAATAATCGAGCAAAAAAATTAAATTATGAATCGCCTATATGTCAATCTAAAGAGGAAACAGATACAAATTTTAATAATGGAGTAAAATACATTCTCTCTAATCTTGATACTTTTGATCTTTTCTGTGGTACTCATAATGAAGAAAGTCTTTACAAAATAATTGACATTATTGAAAGTAAAAGTTTAAAAAGAGATTATAAAAAAATATGGCTTGGACAATTATTTGGCATGAGTGATCATATAACATTTAACCTGGCAAGTGAAAAATACAATGTGGTAAAATATCTTCCTTACGGGCCAATTAAAAAAGTTATGCCATATTTAATAAGAAGGGCAGAGGAGAATACTTCAGTTAAAGGCCAAACCTCTAGAGAACTAAGTTTGATAAGAAATGAAATGCAAAGAAGAAAGAAAATTTAATCAACCAAAGTAACTATTATATATTCAGGGCAATTTTCAATTTCTAGAATGACTTCTGAATTTTTCCAAAAACTAATTATCTTATAAACGCTACAAGGCTTATTCCTTGAATTACTATTTTTAAAATCAACCTTCCCATTTGAAATAATCTCTTTAATATCATCTTTCTTGAAACCTATATTTCTTTTATCTATAAAATGAATAGAATCCTTGTTTGTTATATTTTGAATCACCCTAGAATTTGGCATATAATTAAATGAAGCATTCTTGCCACGAAAAATAAACATCACTAAAAAGATTCCAATTATTAATCCGATTGAGAAAAAATAAAGTCTTTTTCTAAAAATCATTTTACCATTTTAATTAATCTATTATCTTGTCTCTTTTCAATTACAAATTTATTGTAACTCTCTTTAATATCATTTTCAATAACATCTCCCCATTCTATAAAACAAAGATTATTTGATTCAATATATTCAAAAAATCCAATTGAATGAAGTTCATCTATATTTTTTATTCTATATAAATCAATATGATAGATGATTTTTTCATCCTCTGTAAGGTATTCGTTTATTATTGAAAAAGTAGGGCTATTAACGTTATCATTGACTTTATAGATTTTTAATATTTCCTTAATTAGTGATGTTTTTCCAGCACCAACTTCTCCTGATATTAAAATTATATAAGAATTTATCTCTTCTGTTACCTTTTTAGCAACTTTTCGAATTTCATTAAGGGTATAATCAATATTCATATTAAGCTAATAAATATAAGGATTTAACATAATTGTTTAATTTTGCAGTTATGAATTTGACTACTAAGCAAATTGCTGAGGAAATAAATGGAACTCTAGAAGGAGATTCTGAAATCAACATATCTCAATTGTCAAAAATTGAAGAGGGTGAGATTGGATCAATTTCTTTTCTTGCAAATCCAAAATATACTGAATATATCTACTCTACTAAGGCATCTGCAGTTGTAGTTTCTAATGATTTTAGCCCTTCAGAAAAATTATCAACAACATTAATTAGGGTAAAAGACCCCTACCAATCTTTTACTGATCTACTAGAGTTATATAATTCTAATAAAAATGAGTCGAAGGGAATAGCAAAAACATCAATAATAGATAAGAGTTCTTCTATTGGAGCTGAACCATTTATAGGAGATTATGTTATAATCAAAGAAAATTCAATTATTGGAAAGAACTGTAATATAAGCAGCCATTCTTTTATTGGTTCTAATGTTAAGATTGGAGATAATGTTACTTTATACCCAGGTGTTAAAATACTTGATGATATAATTATTGGTAATAATTGTATTATTCACAGTTGTTCTGTTATAGGTTCAGATGGATTTGGTTTTGCACCCCTAAAGGATGGTACTTATAAAAAGATTCCTCAAACAGGTAATGTATTAATTAAGGATAATGTAGAAATTGGATCAAACTGTACAATAGATAGAGCAACTATAGGTTCTACAATAATTAATAATGGTGTGAAACTTGATAATCAAATACAGATAGCGCATAATGTAGAAATTGGAGAAAACACTGTCATTGCTGCACAATGTGGAATCGCGGGTTCAAGTAAAATTGGAAAGAACTGTATGTTTGGAGGGCAGGTAGGAGTTATAAACCATGTAAAGGTTGGTGACAACGTTAAGGTTGCAGCTCAATCTGCTGTATCATCTGATATTAAGGATAATGAAATAATTAAAGGATCGCCAGCCATACCAACTATGAATTTTAATAGATCGTATATTCATTTTAAAAACTTACCTGAAATAATTAAAAAAATAGACAAAAACAATAAGGATAAATGATAAGGAGAACTGTACCTCAAAAGACTATTTCTAATGAAGTTGAGCTTAATGGTGTAGGACTTCATACTGGTAAACTAGTTAATATAAAGTTTAAACCTGCGCCTGTTGATACTGGTTTAGTTTTTGTTAGGGAAGATTTGTTGGATGATAATATGATAGATGCAAATATTAAACATATATCCAATACTGATAGGGGAACGAATATTGATAATGGGATTGTTAGAATTCAAACCTCTGAACATGTTTTAGCTGCTTTAGTCGGTCTGGGTATAGATAATTGTTTTATCTCTCTTAACGGCCCTGAAGTTCCTATTATGGATGGCTCATCAAAAGATTTTATTGAAATACTTGAGAAAGCAGAAATTAAAGAACAAGGTATACTACGAGAGGAGTACTTCCCAGACAACCCAATTATTTATAAAGATGAAGAATCAGGGGGAGAAATTTCTTTAGTTCCATATAAAAACTATTCTTTAGACACTACCGTAGACTATGGCACAAAAGTACTAGGTATTCAAAAAGCTTATATAGATGATATTTCTGAATTTAAAAATGAAATTTCAACAGCTAGAACATTTAGCTTTCTTCATGAGCTAGAAACGCTTTTAGATAATGGATTGATTAAAGGTGGTGATCTTAATAATGCAATAGTCTATGTTGATAAGCCATTGGATGATTCGAATATGGAAAAATTAAAAAAAGCATTTAATACCAATTCTATATCAGTAACTCCAAATGGAATACTTGACAATTTAGATCTTCATTATAATAATGAAGCAGCAAGACATAAATTGCTTGATATAATTGGTGATTTAGCTTTAATAGGGATGCCAATTAGAGGAAAAGTTATTGCCAATAAGCCTGGTCATACAATTAATGCTAAATTTGCAAAAAAAGTTTATGATATGATTAAGTCTGATAGAAAGAATATTGCCCCTGATATTGATTATTCAAAAAAGCCTTTAATGGATTCAGATCAGATAATGAAGATTATACCACATAGACCACCTTTTTTATTTATTGATGAAATACGTGAATTGTCAGAATCACACGCAATAGGAGTTTATAATGTTACATCAGATAAGAAATATTTCGAAGGTCATTTTCCTAAATCTCCTGTTATGCCAGGTGTCCTCCAATGTGAATTTATGGCTCAAACAGGAGGTGTTCTTGTATTAGGCACAGTTCCAGACCCAGAAAATTATTTAACTTATTTTATGAAAATGGATGAAGTTAAGTTTAAAAAAGTTGTTAACCCTGGAGATAAACTTATATGTAAATTAGAATTGATATCACCTATTAAAAGAGGTATAATTCATATGAGGGGCTCTTGTTTTGTGAAAGAAGATTTAGTTAGCGAGGGTGAGTTTATGGCAAAAATTATTTTAAAAGATAAATAAATATGAATCAACCTTTAGCATATGTCCATCCTGGTGCAAAAATTGCAAAAAACGTTGTAGTTGAACCTTTTACAACTATTAGCAATAATGTGGAAATTGGAGAAGGAACATGGGTAGGTTCTAATGTTACAATAATGGAGGGAGCAAGAATTGGTAACAATTGTTATATATACCCAGGATCAGTTATTTCTGCTATTCCCCAGGACATGAAATTTGAAGGAGAAGATTCCTTATGTACAATCGGAAACAATACAACAATAAGAGAATGTGTAACTATCAATAGAGGGACTAAAGACAGAGGGATTACTAAAATTGGAGATAATTGTTTAATTATGGCGTATTCTCATATTGCTCATGATTGTTTTGTAGGAAATAACTGTATTTTTTCTAATAATAGCACACTTGCTGGTCATGTTACTGCAGGTGATTATGTTATACTATCTGGTTTTGTAGCTGTTCATCAATTTTGTCATATAGGCGCCCATTCCTTTGTTGCAGGAGGGTCTCTAGTTAGAAAAGATGTTCCTCCGTATGTTAAAGCTGCAAGAGAGCCATTATCATATGTTGGTATTAATTCAGTTGGTTTAAGAAGAAGAGGGTTTAAAAGTTCTAAAATCGTTGATATTCAAAATATCTACAGGATACTTTATCAAAAAAAATACAATAATACTCAAGCTCTTGAGATTATTGCAGCAGAATTAAGCCCTACTCCTGAGAGAGATGAGATTATTCAATTTGTGGAAAACTCTCAAAGAGGTATAATGAAAGGTTATTTTCAAAGAAGCTAATACGATGGCATCAACAAGTGATATTAGAAAAGGGTTGTGTATAAAGTACAGCAATGATATCTATAAAATTGTCGAATTTCTTCATGTTAAACCTGGTAAAGGTCCTGCTTTTGTTAGAACTAAACTCAAAAGTGTTACAACAGGAAAAGTAATAGATAATACTTTTGCATCAGGTCATAAGATTAATGATGTAAGAGTTATGACAAGTCAATATCAGTTCCTCTATAATGATTCAGAAAACTACCATTTTATGCATAATGAAGATTTTAATCAAATAACTGTTTCAAAAGATAAAATTGATTACCCAGATCTTCTTAAGGAGGGTGAGAGTGTTAGTATTATTGTTAATTCAGAAGATAATAGCATCTTATCAGTTGATATGCCATTAAGTGTTATATTGGAAGTTATTCATACAGAACCTGGTGTAAAAGGTAATACTGCAACGAATGCTACAAAACCTGCTAAATTAGAAACAGGAGCTACAGTTAATGTTCCTTTGTTTATAAATGAAGGGGATAAATTAAAAATCGATACTGAAAAGTCTCAATATATCGAAAGAATAAAATAAATTTGTAAGATATTTTTTAGGGAATGAGTATTATAGTAAATAAAGACTCTAAAGTTTTGGTTCAAGGTTTCACGGGAAGTGAAGGAACTTTTCATTCTGAACAAATGTTAGAGTATGGAACAAATATAGTCGCAGGAGTAACTCCTGGAAAAGGAGGGATGACTCATCTAGGTATTCCAGTTTTTAACTCAGTTTCTGAGGCTGTAAATAAATTAGAAATAAATACTTCAATAATATTTGTTCCTCCTATGTTTGCTGCTGATGCAATAATGGAGGCAGTCCAATCTAATATTAAAACAATTGTTGCTATAACTGAGGGAATTCCAACAGCAGATATGATTAAGGTGAAAGCTTATATTAAGAATAAAGGAGTTGTACTAATAGGTCCAAATTGTCCTGGTATAATAACTCCAGAAGAAGCAAAGATTGGAATTATGCCTGGATTTATATTTAAAAAAGGTAGAGTTGGTATTGTTTCAAAGTCAGGTACTCTTACTTATGAAGCAGCAGACCAAGTTGTAAAATCTGGTTATGGAATTTCGACTGCCATTGGAGTAGGTGGGGATCCAATAATAGGAACAACTCTTCTAGATTCTATCAAGCTTTTTATGGATGATCCGGAAACAGATATTATTGTTTTAATAGGAGAAATAGGAGGTCAATTAGAGGTAGAGGCCGCTAATTGGGTTAAGTCTTCTGGAAACAAAAAACCTGTTGTAGGTTTTATTGCTGGAGAAACTGCTCCAAAAGGAAGGAAGATGGGTCATGCTGGAGCTATAATTGGTGGAAAAGATGATACTGCATCAGCTAAAAAAATATTATGAGGAATTGTGGAATCTCTGTAGTAGATTCTCCTGCAGAAATAGGGTCTAACGTTCAAAAAATACTAAACTAATATGAAATTACTTAAAGATAAAGTTGCTTTGATAACAGGTGGAGGAAGAGGGATTGGTAGATCTATATGTGAATCTTTTGCGGAAAATGGATGCAATGTTGCTTTTACATATAATAATTCTCAGGAAGCTGCAGAAGATCTAGTAAACGAATTAAAAAAATATGATGTTAAAGTAAAGTCTTATAAAAGTGATGCATCTGACCATGATAAATCAGTTGAGCTTGTTGATAATGTTATTTCAGATTTTGATAGAATAGATGTTTTGGTAAATAATGCTGGAATAACAAATGATAATTTGTTAATGAGAATGAGTCCTTCTGATTTTAAAGATGTGGTTAATGTTAATTTAGGTTCTGTATTTAACTTAACAAAATCATCAATTAAAATTTTTCTAAAACAAAAAGAGGGGTCTATAATTAATATTAGCTCTATAGTTGGATTAAAAGGTAATGCGGGTCAATCTAACTATGCTGCTTCTAAAGCTGGAATTATAGGTTTTTCTAAATCAATAGCATTGGAGTTAGGTTCTAGAAACATTAGGTGTAATGTTGTTGCTCCTGGGTTTATTGAAACAGACATGACAGATTCTCTTTCAGATGATGTATTAGAAAAATGGAAAGAAAGTATTCCACTTAAAAGAAGTGGTAAACCAAATGATGTTGGAAATGCTTGTGTATTTTTAGCATCTGATTTATCCAGTTATGTAACTGGTCAAGTTCTCCAAGTAGATGGAGGCTTGTTAACTTAAATTATTTTAAATATGAAAAATTTACCAAATATAGGATTGCCAATTATATTAATGTCAATTTTACTAATCGTTTTTATCTCCAGATCATCTGTTAATATAGGTTATGGTGAGGCAGGTGTTCTTTTTAAAACACTTGGTGGAGGGGTGGAAACTGAAAAACCGCCAAAAGGAGAAGGCTTCAGAATAATTGCCCCATGGAATAAGATTTTTATTTATGATGTTAAACAACAAGAAGTTCTTGAAAGTATGCAAGTTCTGTCATCTAATGGACTTGAAATTAGTCTAGATGTCTCTATGTTATATCAACCAAAATATGATCAGCTAGGACTTCTTCACCAGACTAAAGGAATTAATTATTTAAATACTGTTTTACTTCCAACTGTTAGGGCTGTAGCCAGAAGTGTTGTTGGTAGATATACACCAGAGCAATTATACTCAACAAAGCGTGATGCAATTCAAAATGAAATTTTTGAAGAAACTAGAGATAATGTAGAGTCTCAATATATTCAGTTAAATGCAGTGCTTGTAAGAGATGTTAGTTTACCTGCTGCTATTAAACAAGGTATTGAGAGAAAGCTTGTACAAGAGCAAGAGGCCCTTGAATATGAGTTTAGATTAGTAAAAGCTGAACAAGAAGCAGAAAGACAAAGAATTGATGCTGAAGGTAAAGCTAGAGCTAATAGAATTCTTAGTGCATCTCTAACAGATAGGATCCTACAGGAGAAAGGTATTGAAGCTACGATTAAACTATCAGAATCACCAAACTCTAAGGTTATTGTAATAGGTGCTGGAGATAATGGACTCCCTATAATTCTTAATGACAATTAACATTATAGACTTAATTTCTCACCATCTTTAATATAAAAGGTGGTGAGTTTATTATTTATCAAAATCTATAAATAATTAAAAGGATTTTATATATATCATTACTTTCATTACTATTTATTCTTAGTTGTGCTAAGGATACTTCTGAAGATGACTCTTCAGTATATGTCTCACCACCCTCAAATACTATAAATACAGGATCATCTTCAACTACAGTTACTCAGTATACATTGACAGTTAGTGCAGGAGAGGGGGGGAGTGTGTCAACTTCTGGAGGTACATATAATGATGGCACATCAATTAATATAGTAGCTACTCCAAATGAAGGTTATGAATTTATTGGATGGAATGGTTCAGAGTCCACAAGTTCAAATATTACATTGACTATAAGCTCAAATGTTACAATAAGTGCAAATTTTCAAATTGATTGCAGTTATTGGCAAACAGATATTCCTGATTGGGGGCAGACATCATATGAGCTTTTTGATATATACTACCCGCAAAATTATCAGGATTTAGGCTCATTATTAAACAACCAATGGGGAGGTGAATCAGGAGAATATGGCCTTAATGTTATTAGTGTAGACTATAATAATGATGGTTATATGGATATAATTGGTTCCTATAACGATTATTCAAATTTTGTTGATTATCCTAGCGACTATTATGGATATGAAAGAAAACAACTAATAAGATTTTATAAAGGTGGTTGTGGAGGTAATTTTGAAGTTGATGAATTAAATGATAGTAAATTCCTTGGATTAGTTCATGGAAGAAAGATTCTCTTAGGTGACTTTAATAATGATGACTATGTAGATCTTTTTCTTCTTGGTCACGGGTATGATAGGCAACCATTTAATGGAGAGTTTAACAAGGCATTAATGAGTAATGGAGATGGCAGTTTTAGTGATATAGACTATCAATCTTTTGAATCATTTTATCATGGTGGTGCTTCAGGAGATTTTGATAATGATGGTGATCTTGATGTTATAGCTGTTGATGGTGGACGTGGGAAATCTCTTGTTTATCAAAATTTAAATGGTCAGCTAGTGCCTAACGAAACCCTTATCGATCAGACTCTTATGAATCAAATGTATAATGCTGAACTTTTTGATATCAATAATGATGGTTTTATTGATTTAATTACTGGTGGCCATGACTGGTCATGGAATCAGAATCCAGAATGTGAGTATTGGGAGTGTAATACTTATGATAATGTACCGGTTATTATTTATGGAGATGGAATTGATTTTATAAATAACGAATTTCAGAGACTGCCTGCTTCAGGTATTGATAAACAGGGTATCGTTACTAATTTTGAGTTTTTTGATTTTGATAATGATGGGCAGGTTGAAATTATAATTACTAGGACTGGAGATAACATGAATGAAGAGCCTGGATTACCTTGGGATCAAACTAATTTTTACAAAGATTGGTCTATACAAATTCTTAAACTTGATGGTGCATACTTTAGAGATGTTACATCAAGCTTTATTGATATATTTTTTGGTGATGAGGGATGGATAAGATTTACAAAGATAAAAGACATCGATAATGATGGTATTCTTGAAATGTATAATACATCTAACCCTTACAGTGATCAAAATAATTATTTAGAATGGGAGATTATATCAAGTCAGCTAATAAGGGTAAATTAATATAAATGTCCTATAATTAATATTATGTTAAATAGGATGTGTTTATATAATTTGTATATTTGAGTATGATAATAAGTACAACCAATGATATAACAGGAAAAAGAATAGTTAGAATACATGGAATTGCAAGAGGGAATACTGTTAGAGCAAGAAATGTAGGAAAAGATATATGGGCATCATTTAAGAATATTGTAGGAGGTGAAATAAGTGAATACACAAAACTTCAAGCTCAATCCAGAGAGCAAGCAATTCAGAGAATGATTAAGGACGCTGAATCGTTAGGTGCAAATGGAGTTATTAATGTTAGAATTACAACCTCTATGATTATGCAAGGGTGTTCTGAAATACTTGCATATGGTACTGCTGTAACCCTTGAATAGATGGATAATGGTGAAATGATCTTTAGTATAATAATTTGGCTGGTTATAATAGTTTCTTTGATATATCTATTAGTAAGGAAAATAGTTAAAGAGGAAAATGAGGACTTTGAAAAGAGAGATAATTAATAACCTTATTTGATAACTCCAAACTGGACAAGGTGATATCTTGTATGAAACTCAACTACATTTTTAAAGGTTTTTCTTTTAATTCTCCCATGAAATGTATTGCTTATATGATTCTTTTTATAGTCTATAACAAATTTTATCCTAGCTGCTAACTCTTCCTTTTCTTTAATAAAATCGATATTTTTTATTGGATAAGTATTAAAATACCTTAATGTGGGTAAGTTTCTAAAGTATTTATT
>CAYTIE010000019.1:0-23747 GCA_964437815.1 uncultured Flavobacteriaceae bacterium | reverse complement strand
GGTGGTCCCACCTGGACTCGAACCAGGGACCAAATGATTATGAGTCATCTACTCTAACCAACTGAGCTATAGGACCTCTTTGAGCGCAAATATACAATTTACTTAAATTTCTTAAAAGGTCTTTTTCATAATATTTAAACTATTTTTGACACATGGATTCGCAAAGACAGAAAAAAGTTTCGTCTTTAATTCAAAAGGAGCTAGCTAATTTGATTGCTGGCGATCTTCGCAGGGGAGGTGTGTCTAATTTGTTAATTTCAGTAACAAAGGTTAAGGTGGCTCCGGATTTTTCAGTTGCAAAAGTATATTTAAGTATTTTTCCAAGTGACAAAGCAAATGAAAGATTAGATCAGCTTAGGCTAAACGCCACAACAATAAAGTTTGATCTTTCAAAAATTGTTAAAAATCAATTAAGAAAAGTTCCCTCCCTTTCTTTTTATTTAGATGACTCTTTAGACCATATAGATGAAATTGAAAATTCTATAAAAAACCCTTTTAATCCAATTAAAGAATAAAAATGTTTAACAGTTTTATATTTAAAATAGCGCGTAGATATTTTTTTGCAAGGAGCTCGAAAACTATTGTAAATAGGATTAACAGGTTCGCTTTTATTATGATTACCGTTTCCGCTTGCTCGCTCCTTGTTGTGCTGAGCGCTTTTTCTGGCCTTAAAGAGTTTGGCTTGATGTATACAAATTCTTTTGATCCGGATTTTAAGGTTGTCCCTAGGGTTGGAAAACATTTTGTTTTGGACAGCTTAGCTTTAGAAAAGGTCCCTTCTCTTTCTGGAGTGTCAAATGCGTCTCTTGTTCTAGAGGAAAAAGTATTGTTGGCAAACCCTCTTAACTCTGCAGCTATTATTTTAAAAGGTGTTGGCCCCAATCACTTTCTAAACAAACGGCTTAACGACTTATCTTTGGTTGGGGTTTATGATACTCGCGACAGAGAGAACATTTACCTTGGTGCGTCTATTGCCACAGATCTTGATGTTGTTCTTAGCGAAGATTTTTCTGTAAAAGCTACAGTTCCGTCTCTAAGGAACTTTTCTCTTTTTAACCCCTCGCCCTTCTCTAGTTTAAACTTTGAAATACAAGGTATTTATCAAATTAGCAGCGACATAGAAAACAAGTATGCTTTTACATCCCTTTTTTCGTTAAACAAACTTTCTAAGCTTCCTAAAAACACGTTTTCTGCTATCGAAGTACTTGTTGACGACGGGTTTTCTAAAGAAAACTTAGAGGCTGAGCTTAATCAAATATTGCCTGTTGATTTTGTTGTTGTATCAAAACAAGAACTAAACCCCGCCCTTTATAAAATGCTAAACACAGAAAACTTTGCGGTTTATCTTATTTTTTGTTTGGTTGTAATTATTGCTGTTTTTAACCTTGTTGGATCTTTAACAATTATGATGGTTGAGAAGTCTTCTGATTTAAAAATTTTAAACGCTTTAGGGGCTGACAAAAATTCCTTTAGCAAGATTTTTCTTTCTCTTGGTGCCATAGTTTCTGTTTTTGGAAGCCTCGTTGGTTGTCTTTTGGGCTCCGCTTTTATTATTGCTCAAGCCTCTAACCCTTTTGTTTATGTTCCAGGCACAAACCTTCCTTATCCTGTTCTTCTTTCTTTTCAGAATCTTTTAATTGTGTTTTTAACCGTCTCGTTTATTGGAGGGGTTGCGTCATTTTGGGCTACTCGAAATCTAAATAAGCGTTTTTTAAACTAGTGCTGTTGTTTTTTTAGAGCGCTCTTTAATCCCGTCTAGTATTGTTATTATTTTGTCTGGGTCGCTCTCTGTTAATATTGCTGTTTTTGTTGATTTGAAATTTTCAACACCTTTAAAATAATTCCCATAGTGTCTTCTTGTTTCCAGAACGCCTAAAACATCTCCTTTCCATTTTAAAGAAAGCTGTAGGTGTTTTTTTGCCATTTCTGCCCTTTCTTTAAGGGTTGGGGGAGGCTTAATTTGTCCTGTTTTAAAGAAATGTTTGATTTCTTCAAAAATCCACGGATTTCCTATAGACCCCCTTCCGATCATTGCTCCGTCTAACCCGTATTTATCTCTCATGTTTTTTGCTGCCTGTGGTGTGTTGACATCTCCATTTCCAAAAACCGGTATGCTCATTCTGCTGTTGTTTTTTACTTCGCTTATTTTTTCCCATGACGCATCTCCTTTATACATTTGAGCTCTCGTTCTTCCATGAATAGAAATTGCTTTTATCCCCACGTCTTGTAGCCTTTCTGCAACCTCAATAATTTTTATGGTTTTCTCATCCCAGCCAAGTCTTGTTTTAACAGTCACCGGCAATTTTGTTCTTTTTACTATTTCTTTAGTAAGGCTAACCATTAGCGGGATGTCTTTTAGGATCCCGGCCCCAGCCCCCTTACAAACAACTTTTTTTACAGGACACCCATAGTTTATGTCTATAATGTCTGGGTTTGTTTTTTCAACGATGTCAACAGCCTGAAGCATTGAGTCAAGGTTTGCGCCAAAGATTTGAATTCCAACAGGCCTTTCCTGTTGATAAATGTCTAGTTTTTTAGTGCTTTTTGCAGCATTTCTAATAAGGCCTTCACTAGAGATAAACTCTGTGTAAACAACGTCTGCGCCATGTTTTTTACATAGCTCTCGAAAAGGCGGGTCGCTAACATCTTCCATTGGCGCTAATAGCAGAGGGAAGCTTGGAAGCTCTATTTCTCCAATTTTAACCATATGGCAAAAATAAGAATTCCTTGATTTATAAGGGTTTCTCTTTTAAGATATTTCAAACTAAGTATCTTTGTGCTAAAATAAGGTTGGTGAAAAAAAACATTAGAAACTTTTGCATTATAGCGCACATAGACCATGGCAAAAGCACCCTTGCTGATCGTCTTCTTGATTCTACAGGCTCTGTTGATGAAAGAGATAGGCAGGCTCAGCTTCTTGATGACATGGATTTGGAAAGGGAAAGGGGCATAACAATTAAATCTCACGCTGTGCAAATGGAGCATAAAAAAGATGGTGTAGAGTATATTTTAAACCTTATTGACACGCCCGGTCATGTGGATTTTTCATACGAGGTGTCTAGAGCAATTGCTGCGTGTGAGGGGGCTTTGTTAGTGGTTGATGCTGCGCAAAGCATACAGGCGCAAACTATATCTAACCTCTATTTAGCTTTAGAAAACAATCTCAAGATTATCCCTGTTCTAAACAAAATTGACTTGCCGTCTGCTAACACAGAGGTTGTTGCAGATGAAGTTGTCTCTTTGCTTGGGTGTAAACAAGAGGAGATTTTGTTGGCTTCTGCAAAAACAGGAAAAGGCATTGGAGAGATTCTTGACGCTATAATTGACAAGGTTCCTGCCCCCCAAGGAAAAGAAGACGAAGAGCTTCGGGCTTTAATTTTTGATTCTGTTTTTAACCCATATAGGGGGATTGAAACGTATTTTAAGGTTGTTGGCGGAAGCCTTTCTAAGGGAGACAAGATAAGGTTTCTTTCTACAGACAAAACATATAATGTAGAAGAGGTTGGAACCCTGAAGCTACAACAGGTCCCTAAGCCAAGGGTTTCCTGTGGTGATGTTGGATATCTTATTACAGGGATAAAAGAGGCTAAGGAGGTTAAGGTTGGTGACACAATTACCCTTGCGGACTCCTCTATGAAAACACCTATCGAAGGGTTTGAAGATGTTAAGCCAATGGTTTTTGCTGGAATTTACCCTGTGGATAGTGATGATTATGAAGACCTCCGATCAAGCATGGAAAAACTTCAGCTAAACGACGCCTCACTGGTTTTTTCTCCAGAAAGCTCTGCCGCCCTTGGGTTTGGTTTTAGATGTGGGTTTTTGGGAATGCTTCATTTAGAGATTATTCAAGAAAGGCTTCAAAGAGAGTTTAACATGTCTGTTATAACAACTGTTCCCAACGTGTCTTATCATGCTTATACAAAAAAAGACCCTAGCACACCTGTCTTGGTAAACAATCCTTCCGATCTGCCAGACCCGTCTCGTTTAGACCGGGTTGAAGAGCCTTTTATAAAAGCCTCCGTAATAACAAAGGCTGAGTTTGTGGGAAACGCCCTAAACCTGTGTATAGAAAAACGAGGGGTCGTCACAAATCAACGCTACTTGTCAACAGAACGTGTTGAGCTAAGCTTTGACATGCCCCTGGCCGAGATTGTTTTTGATTTTTACGATCGTCTTAAGTCTGTCTCTAAGGGATACGCTTCTTTTGACTATTCCCCCTCCGGGATGGTGTCTTCAAAATTAGTTCGTTTAGACATATTGTTGAACGGCAACCCTGTTGACGCGCTTTCTTCATTGATTCATTTTGAAAACGCTCAGCGGCTTGGAAGAAAAATGTGCGAAAAACTTAAAGAGTTAATACCAAGACAACAGTTTGACATTCCTGTGCAAGCCGCAATTGGGGCAAAGATTATATCGAGAGAGACCATTAAGGCTTACCGAAAAGATGTTACCGCAAAGCTTTATGGGGGTGATGTAACTCGAAAAAGAAAGCTTTTGGAAAAACAAAAAAAGGGGAAGAAAAAAATGAGAATGGTGGGTAGTGTGGAGATCCCACAAAAGGCGTTTATGGCGGTGTTGCAAATTAACAATTAGATGAAGCTATACTCAATAGAAACTGGTAACTTTAAGCTTGATGGAGGCGCAATGTTTGGCGTTGTTCCAAAGCCTCTTTGGGAAAAAACAAATCCTGCAGACGAAAAAAACAGAATAGACATGAGCGCCCGCTGTTTGTTGGTTGAGGATGGGAAAAAGCTTATTCTTGTTGATGCGGGGCTTGGAAACAAACAGAGCGAAAAGTTTTTTAAACACTACTCAAGGTGGGGGGATCGCTCTCTGGCAGATTCGCTTAAAGCAGAGGGTTTTAGCCCAGACGACATCACTGATGTTTTTTTTACACACCTTCATTTTGATCATTGTGGCGGGGCAACAAAAAGAGAGGGAGAAAAAATTGTTCCAAGTTTCAAAAACGCAAAGTTTTGGTGCTCAAAAAGCCATTGGGACTGGGCAACAATCAGCCCAAACCCTAGAGAAAAGGCTTCTTTTTTAAAAGAGAACCTGCTCCCGCTAAAAGACTCTGGGCAGCTAAATCTTTTTGACAGCGACAATGATGGGGCTTGCCCTGAGCTTGGCTTTGACCTTCTTTTGTTTGATGGTCATACAGAAAAAATGGCCCTGCCAAAGCTTCGCTATAAAGAAAAAACTATCCTTTTTGCCTCTGACCTTTTTCCTACAGCAGGGCATATTCCCATACCCTACCTTATGGGCTATGACATAAGGCCTTTAATTACAATGGAAGAGAAGGGAAGGGTTTTACAAGATGCTGTTAAAAACAACGTTCTGCTTTTTATGCAACACGACCCTCTTAACGAAGTTGTAGTCCTAAAAACCACAGAGAAAGGGGTTCGCTTCGATCAATCAATCCCCTTAAACAAACTATAATGCCTTCTCCTTTAAAAAACAAAAAAAAGATTGAGTTGCTTTTTCGTTTGGGCAAAAAAAAGAGCAGCGATTTTTTTGAGTGCCGACACCTTTCTTCTTCTGAAAACGATGGAGAGACTCGATTTGTTGTTGTTGCTCCTAAAAAAAATTTTCCCAGGGCTGTTGATAGAAATAAAATAAAAAGAAGGATGCGTGAGATTGTAAGAAAAAATGCCGGGCTATTGGAAAGGTCTGAGTTTAGTTGGTTTCTTTTTGTTTATTTAAAAAAAGACATTGTTTCTTATCAAACAATGGAGGCGGGCTTTCTGGACCTTGTTTCTTCTTTATAAACTAGCTTCTTTTGTAATACATCGCGCAGTGGGGGATCCCGTCCTCTAGATACCTTTCGTCGTTACAAACAAACCCTCTTTCTGCATAAAACTTTTCTAAGTATTCTTGTGCTGATATTTTTATGTCGTGGTTGCTAAAGTTTTTCAGACAAACCTCCACTGTTTTTTCAACAAGAGCTATGCCTACGCCTTTCCCCCTTTCTTCTTCATCTACAGCTACTCTTCCAAAACCTGAAAAGCCTTCATAATATTCTCCCGGTGGGAACGCCCTTGAATAAGCAATAAGCCTCCCCTTTTTTCTTCCTATTACGTGTATTGCCTTTTGGTCTTTGTTGTCTGGGTCTACGTATGCTATTTCTTGCTCTAACACAAAGATTTCTGCTCTTATTTTAAAAACCTCATAGAGCTCGTTTGCGCTTAGTTCTTCAAACCTTTTTTCCTCCCACTCTATCATTTATTGCTTTGGTATTTTTTTCACCCTTCTTTCGTGTCTCCCTCCCTCAAACTCTGACTCTAAAAAGGCTGTAATTATTCCTTCTATTTCTTTGTTTTCTAAAAATCTCGCCGGAATGCTTATTATGTTTGCATCGTTGTGCTGTTTTGCTAAAGCGGCTATTTCTTTGTTCCAGCATATCGCGGCCCTAACCCCTTGGTGTTTGTTTGCTGTCATCGCCGCTCCATTTCCTGATCCACAAACTATAATCCCTGCGTCTGCTCTTTTTTCCTCTACATCTTCTGCCACCTTGTGTATATAGTCTGGATAGTCTACGCTTTCCTCCCCATCATACCCTTTGTTGGTTGTTTGTATTCCCTTTTGCTTTAGAAAGCTTTCTATGTGTTTTTTTGCCCTTACGCCCGCGTGGTCGTTTCCTAAAGATATTAGCATTTTTTTTTATTTTAAGTTAACAAATATCTTTTTATTATTCATAAGTTGTTAATAGTTGTTTGTTTTTTTTTTCTTTTTTTCTTTCTCTTTTTTTTATCCTCATTTTACTTTTTCTTATCCACCTTTTGTTAACTTTTTTTCTTTTCTTTTTATTAACTTTTCTTTATGTTTTTTAAATATTAACACCTTTTAATTACCTGCTTACTTTGTTGCTTTTTAGCGCTTTAGGTTGTTAATGGTTTGTTTGTATTTTTCTTTTCTTGTTCAAATCTTTATTCCGTTCTTTAGTTTTTAAGATATTAACCGTATATAATAATTATAGTTAAATTATATAAATAACAATTGTTGTATATGTTTAAATGTTCGTATTTAAAAAAGACATTTTGAAAGTATTAAAACTATCTTTGACCTATTATTAAAAATGGGTAAAAAAAAGAAACAACAAATAGATCTTGAAAGAAAAATAACAAAAGTCTTTCTTAAAAATCCAAGCAAAGAGTTTAATTATAAACAGATATCTGCTGCCCTTAATGTAAAAGACACAAAAGGAAGGAATGAAATAATTAAGACAATTTCAAAAATGGTTAATAAGAAAAAACTTGTATCCTCATCAAGAGGAAAGCACACTCTTAACAACAATCATAATAACAGAATAGAAGGGGTTTTAGAAATAACCTCTTCAGGAAAAGGTTATGTGGTTAGCGAAGAACTAAAGGAGGATGTTTTTGTAGAAACAAGAAAGCTGAATAAAGCTCTTAACGGTGATGCTGTGATAGTTTTGGTTGGTAAAAAAAGGCATAAAGGAAAACCAGAAGGGGAGATCTTAGAGATAATAAAAAGAAAAAAAGAAAAATTTATTGGGGTTTTTGAAAGAAAAGAGGAATACGCCTTTGTAAATACCAGAAACGCGAGAATGTACACTGATTTTTTTATTAAAAAAGAAGACATGCGGAACTATAAAACAGGAGAAACCGTTGTAGTGAAAATAAAAAAATGGGAAGACAATAAAGAGTCGCCGGAAGGAGAAATAATAAAAAGCTTAGGAGAAAAAACAGAAGAAATAGAGGCGTATTCAATATTATATGAACACGGCCTTTCGGTTGGCTTTTCTAATAAGGTAGAAAAAGAAGCAGAAAACAAAAGCAGGGAAAACCACAGGAAGGAAATTAAAAAAAGGAGAGACCTGAGAGATGTTTTAACATTTACAATAGACCCAGATGACGCAAAAGACTTTGATGACGCAATTTCTTTTATAGAAATAAAAAAGGGGCTTTACGAGATAGGTGTCCACATAGCAGACGTTTCACATTTTGTGAAAGAAGGAACAGAACTAGACAAAGAGGCAAGAGACAGAGCAACATCTGTTTATTTGGTAGACAGGGTTATACCAATGCTTCCAGAGGTTCTTTCAAACAACCTTTGTTCGTTAAGGCCAAACGAAGACAAGCTTACGTTTTCTGCTATTTTTAAGATTAACAGCAAAGGAGGGGTAGAAGAGGAGTGGTTTGGAAAAACAGCTATAAGATCAAACGAAAGACTTTCATACCAAGAGGCAAAGCACATAATAGACAGCGGAGAGGAAAAAATACCGGGGCAGGTGTCTTTGACAAAAAAAGAAAGGAATGTTGAAAAAGGAATAACAAAGGCTCTTTTAGAAACCAACGAAATAGCGAAAAAAATAAGAAAAAAAAGAATAGCTAAAGGGGCCATTATTTTTGATAAGACAGAAATAAAGTTCGTGCTTGACAAAAACAATCGCCCAAAAGAGATCAAGTTTAAAAAATCAGAAAACGCAAACAAACTAATAGAAGAGCTGATGCTTCTTGCAAATAAAAGGGTTGCTGAAAAAATTCAAAAATTTGAAAAAAAACCAAAATTTATTTACAGGGTTCATGACAAACCAGATCAAGAAAAGCTAAAAAACCTTAAGGCTACCGTTGAAAGGTTTGGCTACACCCTCAACCTGTCAGAAGGAGCTCTGGAGAAAGAGCTAAACGCGCTTTTGTTGGCTGTTAGCGGAAAAAAAGAACAAAACCTAATTGACACCTTAATGATAAGAAGCATGAGCAAAGCAGAGTACACAACAAAAAACATAGGCCACTACGGGCTCTCCTTTTCTCACTACGCCCACTTTACTTCACCCATAAGAAGATACCCGGACGTTCTTGTTCACAGGGTTTTAGAGGCGAGCTTGAATAGAACAAAAATCAAAAACGAGGCAGAGCTAGAAGAGCTTGCTGAACACTCAACAGAAAAAGAAATTCATGCCACTAAAGCAGAAAGAGACTCAATCAAGCTTACTCAGGTAAAATATATGGAAGACAAAATAGGAATGAGATATGAAGCAATTATTTCTGGTGTAATTCAAAGGGGGGTTTTTGTAGAGGTTGTAGAAAGCAAGTGCGAGGGCCTTGTTAAGGCAAAAGATCTTCCGGGAGACTTTTATGTCCACGATTTAAAAAACCACCTCTTCCAAGGTGAGAGAACGGGAAAAAAATACCAGCTTGGAGATGAGGTTTCTGTGGTTCTTCAAGGGGCAGATATAGTAAAAAAACAACTTGACTTTCAAATTGTGTCTTGAGGCATCGAGCGGATTCGAACCGCTGTAGGAGCTTTTGCAGAGCCCTGCCTAGCCACTCGGCCACAATGCCTTGGTTTGCAAAATTAAGATAAAAAATTAAACTTTATATTTGTTTTTGTGAAGAATAAAGGCCCAAACTTTTTAGAGCAGATAATTGATGGAGACTTAAAGAAGGGGTTTAGCAAAAAGTCCCTGCGTTTTAGGTTCCCCCCCGAGCCAAACGGATATTTACACATAGGCCACCTTAAAGCCATCTGTGTTAATTTTAACCTTGGTGAGAAATACGGGGCGCCGGTCAACCTTAGGTTCGATGACACAAACCCAGAAAAAGAAGCAAAAGAATATGTTGAGGCGATTAAAAATGACATTAAGTGGTTGGGTTTTAAATGGGAAAAAGAGTGTTACGCGTCAGACTACTTTCAACAGCTATATGAGTGGGCACAAAAGCTTATTAGCAATGGACACGCATATGTTGACTCTCAAACATCAGAAGAGATTGCTTCTCAAAAAGGAACGCCTCTAGAACCAGGAAAAAACAGCCCACACAGAACCAGAGCCATTGAGGAAAGCAGGCTTCTTTTTGAGGAAATGTGCTCCGGAAAACACAAACCGGGCGAACATGTTTTGAGAGCCAAAATTGATATGTCCTCCTCAAACATGCTAATGAGAGATCCTGTAATCTACAGGTCTATGGACTCGGTGCACCACCGAACGGGCAAGACTTGGAAGGTCTACCCTCTTTATGATTGGACCCACGGAGAGTCGGACTACATAGAGCAGGTGTCGCATTCGCTTTGTACTTTGGAGTTTGAGCCTCACCGAGAGCTATACGACTGGTTTCTTGACGCCTTAGAGCCACTAGAAGGAATACGTCCAAAACAAAGAGAGTTTTCGCGACTAAACCTAAGCTACACCGTAACAAGCAAAAGGGTTTTAGCACAACTTGTAGCGTCGGGCGTGGTTAAAGGGTGGGACGACCCTCGCCTTCCAACAATTTCAGGTTTAAGAAGAAGGGGGTATACGCCAAGCGCGCTAAAACAGTTTGTTAACACTGCTGGTGTTTCAAAGCGCGAAAATGTTATTGACGCTTCTTTGCTAGAGTTTTGCATAAGAGCAGACTTAAATGAAAAGGCCCCAAGAGCAAGAGCTGTTCTTTCTCCTTTAAAAATTACAATAAAAAACTACCCAGAACACCAAAAGGAAAAACTAAGCTTTGAAATAAATCCGCAAAGAAAAGAGCTAGGAACAAGGGAGATTTATTTTGAAAGGGAGATTTATATAGAGAGAGAAGATTTTAAAGAAGAGGAAGACGAAAACTTTTATCGCCTTACAAAAGGACAAGAGGTTAGGTTAAAAAACGCTTATATAGTTAAAGCAGAAGAGGTGGTAAAGAAGAACAATACAATCCAAGAAATTATATGTTCTTATGATCCAAAAAGCAAAAGCGGATCAGGCACCAAAGAAAGCTCAAGAAAAGTTAAAGCAACTATTCATTGGCTTGGAAAAAGCGAAGCTATTCCTGCAAAAATTAACATCTATGACAGGTTGTTTAAGGTGGCGGAGCCAGGAAAAGAAAACAAAATATTAGAAGATCTCAACGAAAACTCTTTAATAACACTAGACGCATTTATTGAGCCGCACCTAAAAGAAGCGAGCGAGAAACAGACCTTTCAATTTCAACGCCTAGGCTATTTTATAAAAGAAAACAATAAAGAAACTCCTGTTTTTAACAAAACAGTTGGCCTAAAAGACACCTGGAAAAAATAAGAGAAATGTTTAGCCTCCTACCCCTGTTCTTCTTCCCCAGCCTCTAAATCGTCTATTATCTCATCCACTATTGAGCTTTTCCCTGTTGATGGCGGGGAGGTATCAGAGTCAGACTTGTTTTGTTCCTGCATAGCCTCTCCAATTTTGCTGCTAGCGGTAAAAGCTGCAACCATATCGTTAAGCATTGTGCTCCCCGCTTGCGGAGAGTTTGGCAGCAAAATAAGGTTAGAGTTTGTTTCTTGGCCAATAGATTGAAGCGTGTCATAATGTTGCGTAACAACAATTAGCGCCGACGCCTCTTGAGAATTAATACCAACAGCGCCAAGGGTTCCCACAGAGTCTTCAATACCTTTAGCTATTTCCCTTCTTTGGTCTGCAATACCTTGTCCCTGAAGCCTTTTGCTCTCTGCTTCAGCCTTTGCCTTTTCCACAATTAAAATTCTAGCAGCGTCCCCTTCATATTGAGCAGCTGTTTTTTCTCTGTCGGCAGCATTAATTCTGTTCATTGCTATTTTTACCTCGGCATCAGGTTCGATATCTGTTACAAGGGCCTTAACAATGAAGTATCCATACTCTTGCATTGCCGCCCCAAGCGATTCTTTAACCGCAACAGCAATATCATCTTGTTTTGAAAACACATCGTCTAGCTTCATTTTAGGAACCTGTGATCTAATAAGGTCAAAAACATAAGAAGTGATTTGGTCTTGAGGGTAGTCAAGCTTATAAAATGCATCGAACACCTTTTCTTCTACCACTCTATACTGAACAGAGACCTTAAGTTTTACAAACACATCATCACTCGTCTTTGTCTCAACAACAACATCAAGTTGCAAAATCTTTAAGCTAAGTCTGCCAGAGATTCTGTCTACAAATGGAATTTTAAATTGGATTCCAGGCCCTCTGACGGAGTTAAACTTTCCAAATCTCTCTATAATTGCAGCGGATTGTTGCTTTACAATAAAGACGGTTGACAAAAGCAGTATAAGAAAAAAAAGTATTAAAATTGGGGTTGTAATCATGTTCATGGTTTTAGTGTTTTAGTTAATTTGTTAATTCGTTTAATTGCTTCGTCAGCACCAATAATCTCGATTGTTTTAAAAAGGTCAGGTCCTTTTAACGACCCCACTAATGCAAGCCTTAGCGTTTTCATTGTCTGCCCAAAGTTAATTTTGTTTTTTGCACTAGCGCCAAACAAACCCTCTTTAATCACCGATCCCTCTTCTGACGAGCCTATGTGTAATTTACAAAAATTTAAAACAACCATCACCTCCCCTCTATTAAGATTTTCCAATGTTTTTTGGTCATAATTTGAGGGGGCGCCCAAAAACACCTTTGCTTCTTTTTGAATGTCTGAAAGAAGGTTTAGCCTCTCTTTTATTAACGCAATTATTTCTTCAACTTTTTTCTCCTCATACATTGAAGCAAGACTTTTGACCCAAGCCTTATCAATACCAATAATCTTTTTTGGCGAACAGTCTTGTAGGTGCAGATGATTTATCCAGGTCGCCTTTTGAATGTCAAATCGTGCTCCAGATTTTTGAATTCCTCTGCTCTCAAAACCTTTTACCAATTCCTTAAGGGTATATTTTTCTTTGTCGCTTTCATTGCTCCAGCCTAGAAGAGCGAGATAGTTAATTAGACCGTCTGGTAGAAACCCGCACTCTTTAAAACCATCAGAGCCTTCCCACCTTATAGGAAAAATTGGAAACCCTTGCTCTTCCGCTTCCCTTTTTGACAATTTTCCCTTACCAGCCGTTTTAAGAATTAACGGAAGGTGAAAAAACTTTGGCGGTGTCCACCCAAAATACCTATACAGCAAAACATGAAAAGGAAGCGAAGAAAGCCACTCCTCCCCCCTAACAACAGAGGTTATTTTCATATCGTTGTCGTCAACAACATTTGCCAAATGATAGGTGGGCATTTTGTCGGATTTTAAAATTATTTTATCCTCTAGCTCATTAGATTTAAAAGAAAGCTCTCCCCGGATTTCATCATTCACTATAATTGTTTCGTTATTTGGAACAATCATTCTTATCACAAACTCCCCTTTTTTAATTAGATCATCCGCGTCTTCTCTGTTTGTTGTAAAAGTGTTTTTTAGTCCAAAATTTTTATCATGCCTGTATTTAAAATCATTTCCATATTTTGCTTTAGCATTTTTAAGCTCTTCTTGGGTGTCAAAACAATGATACGCCAGCCCTTTTTCAACCAATAGCTCTACAGCTTTTAAATAAATCTCCTTTCTTTCGCTTTGTTTATAAGGTTTTTCATCTGGAACAAGGCCTAACCATTTTAAGCTATCTATAATATACTGTTCAGCACCATCAATCGTTCTTTCGCTATCAGTGTCTTCTATCCTGAGTATAAAGTCTCCGTCGTTTTTTTTAGCAATCAGATAGTTAAAAAGAGCGGTTCTAACACCACCTATATGAAGCGGACCTGTTGGGCTTGGCGCAAACCTTGCTCTTTCTCTCATAATTCAAATATAACACCATATTATTCCTAATTAAAATAATCCTTATGATTTGAGCTATATTTGTGAATAAATATGTGTAAGGTAGACTTTATTTCATGTCCTGCTTTTTCTTTTTCAAAAGAGAAAATTATACGTTTTCTAAAAAAATACGCAGAAGATGAAGGATATGTTGTCAGCCAGATACAATACAATTTTTTAGACAAGCCTTCTATGTTAAAACTAAACAATCAATATTTAAACCATGATAACCACACAGATATTATCACTTTTGACTATTCAGAGAAAAAAACAATAAAAGCCGAGGTTTATATTTCAATTGAAACAATGAAAGAAAACGCTAAAACTTTTGGTCAATCAATTGAATATGAGGCGATTAGGCTAATATCACATGCTCTTTTTCATTGCATGGGCTACTCTGATAATAACGATATAGAAAAAGAAAAAATGAGATCAATGGAGGGCCGGTTTATTAATGATGTTTCACGTGAAACAATAGACAATGTTTAATTCAAAATATGACATAATTGTTGTTGGAGGAGGTCATGCTGGAGCAGAGGCTGCTGCTGCATCTGCTAATATGGGGTCTAAAACCCTTCTTGTTACAATGAACCTTCAAACAATAGGTCAAATGTCTTGTAACCCCGCCATGGGGGGAATTGCTAAAGGTCAGATTGTTAGAGAGATTGATGCTTTAGGTGGTTACAGCGGAATAGTCTCTGATAAAACTGCAATTCAGTTTAAGATGCTAAATAAATCAAAAGGTCCGGCAATGTGGAGCCCTAGAGTGCAATCCGATAGGTCAATGTTTTCTTCTTTATGGAGGGAGATGCTTGAGAAAACACCAAACTTAGATTTTTATCAGGAAATGGTTACAGGGTTAATTGTCAAGAAAAATAAAGTTGCAGGAGTTGTCACTAGCCTTGGAAACAAAATATCCTCTAAAGCGGTAATTCTTACCAACGGAACATTTTTAAATGGTTTAATTCATGTTGGTGAAAAAAACTTTGGAGGTGGAAGGGTAGGAGAAAAAGCTTCTGTTGGGCTTACCTCAAACCTTGAATCTTTAGGTTTTGTTTCAGGAAGAATGAAAACAGGAACACCTCCTCGTGTTGATGGGAGATCGCTAAACTATAAATTGATGGAAGAGCAGCCAGGAGACCCAAACCCATCAAAATTTAGTTATTTAGAAGAAATAAAGCCCTTAAACAAACAATTAAGCTGCCATATTACGCACACAAACAAAGCGGTACATAACATCATGGAGGAATCCTTTGACAGATCACCAATGTTTAATGGTAGAATAGAAAGCACAGGCCCAAGGTACTGCCCCTCTATTGAAGATAAAATTTATCGCTTCAAAGACAAAGATCGCCATCAGATTTTTGTTGAACCAGAAGGGTGGAATACTGTCGAGGTTTATGTTAACGGGTTTTCTACTTCTATGCCAGAAGATGTTCAGTATAATGCAATAAAAGAAATAAAGGGTTTTGAAAAGGTAAAGTTTTTCAGACCAGGATACGCAATTGAATATGACTACTTCCCTCCTACCCAGTTATCTTTGAGCCTTGAAACAAAACTGATAGAAAATCTTTTTTTTGCAGGTCAAATAAATGGAACCACAGGCTATGAGGAAGCAGCGGCACAAGGAATAATTGCAGGAATAAATTCAACTAGAAAAATCAAAAAACAGAGCCCTTTTCTTCTAAACAGAAGCGAAGCTTATATAGGTGTTTTAATTGACGATCTTATTACTAAAGGAACAGAAGAGCCCTATAGGATGTTTACTTCTAGGGCAGAATATAGAACTCTTTTACGACAAGACAACGCAGACATTAGGCTTACAAAAAATGCATATGAAATTGGTTTGGCTGGAAAAGAAAGGTTTGAAAGAGTATGTGAAAAAGAAGAAAAATCAAACGCATTTAAACTTTTTTATTCAAAAACTAGCTATACACTAAATGAGATTAACCCAATCTTAAAGAGGAGCGGATATAAAGAGGTTAGTCAAAAAGACAAGCTTGCAAAAATCTATTCCAGACCAAATATTACCGGAGACCAAATGAAATCTCTTAACAAGGTTTCAGAATATATTCAAAACAACAATATTGATGATGAAGTTTTTGAGCAAACAGAAATTCAGATTAAATACCAAGGATATATTGAAAAAGAAAAAGCTAATGCAGACAAACTATTAAGGCTAGAAAACATAAAAATTCCAAAGCGCTTTAATTATAATGAGCTAGCGTCTTTGTCTTTTGAGGCAAAAGAAAAGCTAAATGATGTTAGGCCAGCGACATTATCACAAGCTTCAAGGATTAGCGGAATAAAGCCAAGCGATATTAGTGTATTGCTTGTTAAAATGGGAAGATAAATGTTTCACGTGGAACAAGAATTTAAAAAAGACAAGCTTGTTTATAAAGCAAAGGATTATATTAAAAAAAACAGAGAGTTTTTTATATACAAAGACTCAGCATCTGGGATTTTGTGGACTGATTTTTCACCAAACCTTTCCTACAAAGAGAATTACGATTCCATAAAATACAACCCACATACAAAACAGAATAATTTATTCAGCAGAATCTATAAAATTTCACAAAACATTATGTTCTACTACAAACGTCTTCTTTTAGGAAGAGAGATAATAATTTCAAAAAGAGCTTTAGATTTTGGATCAGGCGACGGAGTCTTCTTTAGACTTATCTCTTCACCATCTTTTAAAATAGACGCACTGGACCCTTTCTTTAGGGCTCACCATATAAAAGAAGAAAATTTTTATTCAGATTTAAGCCAAGTTCCTGAAAATCAGTATGATATGGTGTTTATGTGGCATTCTTTAGAGCATGTTCCAGTGCTCGAGAGCACGATAAACGAGGTTTATAAAAAAATAAAAGACAACGGTTCGCTTATTATAGCGGTTCCAAACCACAAATCATTTGACTCAAAATACTATAAAGATACTTGGGCAGCACTTGATGTACCAAGACACCTGTGGCACTTCTCCACAAAATCTATAACAGAACTGATGCTTAAATATAATTTTAAGTTAAAAAGATCGTTTCCTTTGCCGTTAGACGCATATTACATATCCTATTTATCTGCAAAAAACAAAAAATCTTCCTTACCGATTATAGAGGCCTTAATGATAGGAACTTTGTCAAATTTTATAGCACTTTTTTCTAGACAATTTTCTTCACAAACTTATGTCTTTAGAAAAAACCGCTAATCTTCCTTTATAGCGAGAAGTTTTGTAATATTTAATGAAAAAGTAGAAAAAACAATTTTAGCACTCACATTTCTTGTTATAGAATATAATGAGTCTTCAATAAGATTTACAAGATCAATAACATTTTTACTATGAATAAAAGGAGAGAGTTTTTCTACTTGAAAATCAGAGGTAGAGATAAAAGAGGAAAGGTTTGACGCTCCATAACTAACAAGAAGAGACTCTCTTGTTAGATATAAACAATATGAAAAAAAACTCTTTTGCTCATCTCTCTTAAGCAACGCCATTTTATCTGACCATGCCATTAATCCAATTATTGCTTCTTTATTTTTTTTTGCTTTAAAAGCTAATCGAAGACACTCTACGAAATTTCTCTCGTTATCAAATGAATTAGAATCTTCTTCAAGATAGTTTAGGCATCTTCCCCAGCTTCCCATTGAAGAAGCTGCTATTTTTTTTGCATCTAAACTAGGGTTAGAGCTTTTAATTTTTTCTTCTATTAATTTAATTGAGATTGGGGAGAGAGAAGAAATATGACATCTCGATCTAACAGTAGGGAGTACGTCATTTATATTTTTAGAAACAAAAAGAAAATAACAATCTCTAGGGGGCTCTTCAAAAAGTTTTAACAAAAGATTTGAGGCTTCTTTGAGCATCAACTCTCCAAGCCAGAGAATAAAAACCTTATTTTTTCTATAAGATTTTAAGTTTGCAGATTTATGCATAGAAACAACCTGGGACCTCCTAATAAGAGGAGTATTGCCGCTAGAGTTTGATGCTGATTTCCATCGAAGAATACTAGGAAAAGGGTTGTTTTTTATATATTCTATCCACTCTTTATTTAGTTCTGAAGCGTCGTCTTTATCAGAAAACAAAGGAAACACAAAATGTAAGTCAGGATGATTGAATAAGTCTCCCTCATTGTTGGGTTTATCAAAAAGAAGCTGCTCAGAAATTGCAAGAGCAAAATGAAGACCCCCATACTGGTCCTTATCCACAATTATATTAGAGTGAGGGAAGCTATTTTTCTCTAAGGAGCTTTGAATAAGTTGTTTTAAATGTTCTTGTCCTAAAATTTCATCAAAAAGCATACTCAAATATATATGATATTATATCTTTAACAACAAAAACAAAATATGTTTTTCTTAACTACTCAAAGTTTTAAAAACGAGAAGGTTTTAATACGGGTTGATTTAAACGTCCCTCTAGATAAAAACATGAATGTTACAGATTCAACTAGAATAACTGCGTGTAAAGAGACTGTTGACTTTGTTGTTAATAGAGGAGGGGCATGTATTTTAATGGCCCACCTGGGAAGGCCAAAGGGAAAAGATGAGACCCTTTCTTTGTCTCACTTATTGAATGATGTTTCAAAATGTTTGGAAAAAAAAGTACAGTTTGTTAATGATTGTATTGGAGAGAATGTTGAGAAAAGAGTCTCTCAGATGAAAAACGGAGATGTTTTGTTGTTAGAAAACTTAAGGTTTCATAAAGAAGAAATCAAGGGAGACGACATCTTTGCAAAAAAACTATCAAGATTAGGAGACTCTTATATAAATGACGCCTTTGGAACATGCCATAGAGAACATGCGTCTACATATACTATTGCAAAATATTTCCCTCAAAAAAAATATGCAGGAAAACTTTTGGAGAAAGAGCTAAAAGCTATTCGGATGATTTTAGAAGACGGTAAAAAACCAATTCTTGCTATTCTTGGAGGAGCTAAAGTTTCCTCTAAATTACATATTATAAACAACCTTATTGAACAAGTTGATAAAATAATCATTGCAGGAGGAATGGCTTTTACTTTTATTAAAGCAAACGGTGGTGAAATAGGGGATTCGCTTTATGAGCCATCACTACTTAGTGAAGCAAAATCAATTTTGCTAAAAGCTAAAAAGTTAAAAAAGCAGATCAGCCTTCCTATAGATGTATTGGCGGGAAAAGAACTTAACAATAGTATAGAAGAAGAAGTTTTTGATGTTAACAGAATTCAATCAGGATGGAAGGGGATGGATATTTCTACAAAAACAGCTTCAGCTTTTGAAGACGTAATCATGTCAAGCAATACAATTTTTTGGAATGGGCCGATGGGGGTTTTTGAAAACGAAAAATTTAGCCAAGGAACTAGGCAGATATGCAAAATCTTAAAAAAAGCAAAAGAAGAAAAAAAACATGTGATTGTTGGTGGAGGGGATTCAATTGCAGCATTAAAGAAGTTTGGAAAAGAGGGGTGGGTTAGCTATATTTCCACAGGAGGAGGGGCAATGTTAGAAAGCCTTGAAGGAAAAGAATTGCCGGGAGTAAAAGCATTAAACTGAAATGGTCAATAGAAATCAAAACACAACACAAGGATTCTCCTTTTTTTTATTATTACCCCTAAGTCTTCTTGTATCATCATGCAACCCCTCTTCATCAAGAGCATATGTTCCAGAGTCAAATGGTAACATTAACAGCTTAACTGTTGTAATGGATGAAAAAGATTGGTCAGGAGATTTAGGGAATAAAGTTCGAGATATTTTTGCCTCACCATATGAAGGGCTCCCTTTTGATGAGCCAAAATATGATGTGTATTATATACCGCCAAAAGCATTTAGTGGTTTTGCAAGAAGTAGTAGAAATATAATTGTGTTTTCAAAAGACACAATCGACAAGATAAATCTTGTTAAGAACCCCTGGGCTCGTCCACAGGTTGTTACATTAATATCCGGAGAAGATCCAGATGTGATGGGGTTTTTTCTTGACGAAAATAAAGATTTGATATTAAGAACATATAGTGAAAACGAACGAACAGAAAAATTAAGAAGAATATCCAAGTCTCCTAATAAAGATCAAGACCTTGCAGGAAAATTTAAAATATCTTTAACATTCCCCTCAGTATACTCAACAGTTAAAGACACAACAAATTTTATTTGGATTGAAAAAGAAGTATTAAAAGGCCATCTTAACCTTATTGCTTACACTCTTCCAATAGAGACAGATTTAAAAAACCTTCAAAAAAGAATACCAATAATTAGAGACTCTATAGGGAAGATTTATGTTCCAGGAAGGTTGCCAAATTCATATATGATTACAGAACAAGCGTATAGGCCTTATTATTACATAACACAGATAAACGGACTGGAATCAATTCTTACAAAAGGAACTTGGGAAGTAGAAAATGATTTTATGGCGGGACCATTTGTAAACTATATCATCAAAGACACTAAAAATAACAGATATATTGTTTTAGAAGGATTTGCATTTGCTCCAACAGAAAGCAAAAGAAATTATATGTTTGAGCTGAGTAGTATAATTACAACTTTAAAGTCAACAGAATAGTAGTTAAAAAAGATTACTCTTCAGTTTCTTCTTCTTCTTCTTCTGGCTCTTCTTTAGAGGCTTTTTTAAACTCTTTGATACCGCCACCTAAGCCCTTCATAAGCTCTGGAATCTTTCTGCCTCCAAAAAGCAGTAAAACAGCAGCAAGAATTACAAGAATTTGTGTGGTGCCAATTGCCATAATAACGAAATCTAATAAGACCATTTATAATTGATTTTTAACAAATTTAGAACTATTTTTTTTAAAACAAACTTACTATATCTTTGTTTCAATGGTTAAGAAGAAAAAAGCGTCCAGAATAAGCAAATTATTAGAACAATTTCAGATAGTTCTGGTTAATGAAAAGAAAGAAAAAAGACTACTTTTTACCGCTTCAAGATTAAAAATAGTTTTTACTGCTATCCTAGGGTTCATAACCCTCTTGTCTTTAGTTTTTTTGTTAATATATTTCACGCCACTAAAAGAATACTTTAGAGGATATACCAGTACAGAGTTAAGGGCTTCCTCTTTTGACAATGCAATAAAACTAGACTCCTTGGAAAACCTTTACCTAATGCAAAAGAATTATATTTCTTCTGTGAAAGATTTACTGGCAGGGAAAATAGACTTTATAGAATTATCAAATGATTCTCTTGTTGAAGTCTCCTTAAATCCAGAACTAGATTTTGTTAAAACAAATGCAGAAGACTCAATTTTAAGAGCTATTGTTCAGGAGGAGGACAAATACAACCTAACAAATATTAATACAGAGAGATTAAACTCTGTTTTATTCTCTCCTGCAAAAGGAGGGGTCTCTTCAGAATTTAGCCTAGAAGAAAAACATTATGGCATTGATATAACTTTACCAGAGAATTCCCCAATATATTCTGTTAGTGATGGAAGGGTTATTTTTGCAGAATGGACTGCAGAAACAGGATATGTTATTATAATAAAACACTTAAACGGACTGACCACTTCATATAAACATAACTCTTCTCTATCAAAATCTCAAGGAGACCCCGTTAGACGAGGGGAGGTAATAGGTTTTTCTGGAAATACAGGACGTCTAACCAGTGGGCCCCACCTTCACTTTGAGCTATGGTTTGAAGGAGATCCTGTTGACCCCCTAAATTTTCTAGAATTCTAGTATAATGAAAACATTAATAGCAATCCTGTTTGCCCATTATATTAGAAAAAAAAATCAAAATTGGATTCAAAACCCAATACAATACCAAGAAAAAACTTTTGTTAAGCTAATTTCAAAATCTAAAAACACTGAATTTGGCAGAGACCATGATTTTGATCAAATTAATTCATACGAAACCTTTAAGAAAAAAGTTCCTGTTAGGGATTATGAGGGATTAAAACAGTATATTGACAAAGTCATTGAAGGAGGAAAAAATATTCTCTGGCCAGGCAAGCCCTTGTATTTTGCAAAAACAAGCGGAACAACGTCAGGCACAAAATTTATCCCTATTACCAAAGGCTCTATCAAAACACATGTAAGATCAGCGCGAGATGCACTGCTAAATTACTTCCTTAAATCTAAAAACTATAAATCAATAAATGGAAAGCATATGTTTTTACAAGGCAGCCCTGAATTAATTAAAAAGAAAGGAGTTTTTATAGGACGTTTGTCAGGAATTAGTGCGCATTATGTCCCAAAGCTTTTTTTGCAAAACAGAATGCCTTCTTGGGAGACAAATTGTCTTGAAGATTGGGAAGAAAAAGTTGATAAAATAATAGAAGAGACAGTTGGAGAAAGGATGACAATTATTGCAGGAATTCCCTCATGGGTTCAAATGTATTTTGAAAAAATTGTGCAAATACAGAAGCAAAATATTAGCACAGTTTTTCCAGAACTTTCTTTATATGTGTATGGAGGGGTTAGCTATGAACCATACAAAACTATGTTTGAGAGGCTCTTGGGGAAACAGATTGATACATTAGCTACATTTCCAGCTTCAGAGGGTTTTTTTGGCTATCAAGACGAATTTAAAGACCAGGAACCTGAATTATTGCTTCTTCTAAATAATGACATATTTTATGAATTTATAAAGTCAGAAGACTTTTTAAGTGGAAAGGGAGAAAGAGTAAGCCTTGAAGGTGTAGAATTAAACATAAACTATGTAATGATAATATCAACTTCAGCTGGTTTGTGGGCTTATAACATTGGCGATACTGTTAAGTTTACATCTTTAAACCCTTATAGAATAATTGTTACCGGTAGAATTAAACAATTTTTATCTGCATTTGGAGAACATGTTATAGCCGAGGAGGTAGAGAAAGCTTTACAGCACACTTTAAAAAACACAGATATAGTTGTGAAAGAATTTACAGTTGCTCCTAACATTAATCCTAGAGAAGGCCTTCCCCATCATGAGTGGTATATAGATTTTGAAAGACCGCCAAGTAAGATTAAGGATTTTTCAATTCAATTGGATAATCAAATGCGAAAATTAAATATCTATTATGATGACCTAGTATCTGGTGGCATTATTAAGCCATTAGTTATAAAAAGAATAAAGCAAGATGATTTTAAAAACTATATGCGATCAGTAGGTAAGCTAGGAGGGCAAAACAAAGTTCCTAGGCTGTCAAATGACAGAAAAATTGTAGATCAACTAACATTATATTAAAATTTGAAAAACACAATTACATTTGTTTATTCTCTTAAGAGAAGTTTTATTAAAACAGACTTGAAAATTTTAACGGGACTCAAAACGAGAGTTTTAGAAATATACTCGCCTCCGCTAAAAGGATTTAATTTTTTTGTTAACAGAACAAGAGAGATGTTTCTAAGTTTAAAATTTATTTTGAAATCAAGCCTCCTAATTTGTTGGTTTAATGATTATCATGCTTTCTTTCCTCTCCTTGTTTCAAAGTTATTTATGAAAAAAAGCATATTAATTGTTGGTGGATATGATGCAGTTGTGGACAAAAAATCCAAACACGGGCTCTTCTATTCAAAAGGATTAAGGGCTACTATTGGAAAGTTAAACTATCTATTGGCAAAAGAAATTTGGGTAGTACATAAGAGCTTAGAATTTGGATGCCAACAGGCATATTATGATAATGGTATAGTTTCAGGAATAAGAAATTTAATAAAGAAAAAGAAACTAAATATCAAAGAGGTGTCAACTGTTTATGATTCAGAATTTTGGAAAAACACAAAATCACAAAAAAGAAATTCTGTAGTTACTGTCGCTTTTTTTAATTCAAGAAGAGTATTAGACATCAAAGGAGTACAACTATTCAACGAAGTTGCAAAAAGAATACCAAATTATAATTTCACAATTATAGGACAATCAGGAATCAAAATTTCAGATTATCTACAATTATCAAACAATATAATTGTTAAAGGGATTAAGACAAAAGAGGAATTACGAGAGATTTATAGCTATCATAAATATTATTTTCAAGGCTCTAGACTAGAGGGGCTGCCTAATTCATTATGCGAGGCAATGTTATGTGAATGCATCCCAATAGGATCTGCATATTTTGGAATGCCCCATGCTATTGGAGACACAGGGCTAATATTTAATCATTCCAATTCTATTCAAACTGTTGTAGATTTTATTTTAGGATCAAAAAACAAGAACCTTTCTTTAAGAGCCAGGCAGAGAATTATAAACTATTTTAATCCTAGCTCTAGAAGACAACAGTTTAACAATATATTAATAAAATGAAAACAGGGGTAATAGGGTGTTTAAATACGAATAACATAGGAGATTATATTCAAACT
>CAYTIE010000018.1:7598-23955 GCA_964437815.1 uncultured Flavobacteriaceae bacterium | reverse complement strand
TAAAATCATTATACTCTGAAATAACCCTAAAGCTTAAATCATTATTAAATTGATAGAGGACAGTTAACCTAGAAATATACCCATTATAAAAATTCTTTGATTTGTCTAGCTTCTGTAATCTTGAATATCTGATAGATGGATTAAAATTAAAGTTATTCCCAAACTTATATGATATCCCTAAAGACATTGATCTTTCTCTTCCGATTTCAGGAATATCTTCGTTATATGCAAGCTCTTTACCAAAAACTATATTAGTAAATAAACTCAGCTTTTTGCTTGGAGCACTTAAAATTAAAAAAGTGGACTTCCCCACATTCTTAAAGTCAATACCTAGGTAGTTTCTAAAAAAATTAATGTCATAATTATAGTTTATAGTTGTCGCACCAATTGTGGTAACTGATAAATCAACATCTAGATTTCTAGACTTTTTTTCATTTTTAAAATTGTTTGTTATATCTCCTTTTAATGATATGGAATATTCTCGGAGGTAGTCTAAGTCTAGATACTTTTGATATCCATGAGATATGGTAAGCCATTTTCTATTATTCTTTGGGACAAACCCAACGTCAGCTCTATAGTTTGCAGAAATTCCCCTATAAAATATAAGAGACTGCCAATTCTCTGTTTGCCTAGAAATTCTAATATAATTTGCGTGGCCATTAAATTTTTCTCCATCTAGAGCTACAGTTTTATTACTAAAAGTATCATCACTTTCTACCCAATTAGCTATTGGCTCAACATTAAAATTTTTAATTAATTCAAACTGAATTCTCCAAACCTTATTTAAAGTAATTAGCCCATCTAATCCAAAAATGTTTCCACTTCCTCCACCTTCGTAGAATCTATTTGTTGTAAAAAATCCAAATTTTGTTCCATAATCAAATATTTTTTGATGTCTAAAAGCATTTACATAGCTTACACCACCTTCACCAATATAAGACTTGTCTTCTCCTCCAATTAGGTAAGGTGAATTTTGGTCAACAGCAGATAATATAATTGAACTTGAATTTTTGTCTTGAAGAGTTACTTTAGAGGAAACAGAAGGAGAGTTAATGGTTCTAGAATAAAAGGCACCATCTAAAAAATTTAATAGATCCATCCCTCTACTAAAATATGGTCTGAGTTCAGGATATTGCAGTGCATAAGCAGAGTTAATATCTATTTGAGTTCTATCTGCTTCAACTTGAGAGAAATCAGGGTTTAATGTTAGTTCAACCGTTGAAGAAGAGTTTAAATCATACTTTGCTCCTAGTCCAATTTCACTTTTAGTTTTTCCATATTCAATAGGACTATTTAATGATACTTTTCTTTCTCCTATAGAATTAGCAGATAAATATGGGAGTAATTCAGTATTCCTGTTAAACTCAATATCATTAATTTTTATTCTTGTAGTAATCTGGCATATCCTACATGGATTGTCTCTATCGTATTTATCACTTATTGTGAATATACCATTTCCGTCAATAGTAAAATATCTTGTCACATTAAATCCCCAGACCTTATCTTTCCCTTTAGGGTGTGGAATTGAGCTAAAAGGAATCAGAAACTCGACAGTATATCCATCATCATTTATGCTAGATGCTGTTTCATAAATTGCATTAAATGAAGGATCATATCTATCCTCATCATTTAAAGCATTTTTTGCTCTTATATCTGATTGACTCCCATATGCATTTGATGCTAATAAATAAACATTTCTTGAATCTAGGTAAGAATCGAACCTTAAAAAAACTATATCCTCATTTAATTCGCTCATTTGATCTCTGGGTCTAACTTGACCTCTAATCTCATCAGGATTTCCATATGCTTTAACTATGACATAAAGCTCCTCAGAGGTATGACTTAAGAAAAGTTCAGTTTCATATCTAGCTGGAGTATTATCGCCTGGACGCCACTCATAATCTACAGTCTTTATTACTGCATTTTCAATTTCATCTTCAGAGATAAGACCATCTATCACGATAACGGATCTGTCAATCTTTGATAAATTTAGAGTCTTCTGAGAATATAAATTGAAATGAATGGTTAACGCTAAAAGTAATAATATTCGAGGCATCTATCTTTAAACAAACGACAAAATTAATCAATTCCGATTAATCGGTGTTATAATTCATCTTTTTCTCAAGAGAAAATCTTCTTCTTTTAATTAATTTATTATATACTGATATTACTATCTTTAAGTTAAAACTCTGTATTAAATTTAAAATTTAATTATGTCTAGAATTGAAAACTCTAATTTATCGTTAGATGACATTTATTTTCTTATAAAGAATCCTAAGGAAATTAAACTAAACGATTCCCTTAAAAAGAAAATTAAGCTAAGTTATGATCGTGCTCAAAAAATGGCTATGGATCAAAAACCTATCTATGGAGTAAATACAGGTGTTGGCCCTTTATGCACAAAAAGAATTAGCCCTGAAGACACTAAATCTTTACAACAAAATTTGTTACTGAGTCATGCTGTTGGTGTTGGAAACCCCATAAGTTCCGAGCTTTCAAGAATAATGCTGCTTTGTAAAATTACATCTTTATCCCGTGGATTTTCTGGAATTAGTTTAGACTTATTAGATCGTCTTATTTATTTTTCTCAACATAATCTGATTCCTATTGTTCCTGAGAAAGGTTCTGTAGGGGCATCTGGAGATTTAGCTCCACTTGCTCATTTATTTCTGCCAGTTATTGGAGAAGGATTCTTCTGGAATGGAAATGAGAAAGTTAAGTCCAAAATAGTTTTAGAAAAACACAAACTAAAACCACTAGTTTTAAAAGCAAAGGAAGGGCTTGCACTTATTAATGGCACACAGTTTATTTTAGCTCATGCTATTAAGGCTATATCTAAACTAGATTATCTAATGGATTTAGCAGATTTAGCTGCTGCCATGTCTTTAGAAGGGTTTCAAGGAAGTCTAGCCCCTTTTAGAAAAGAACTACATGAGTTAAGACCTTATAAGGGAAATATAAAAGTTGCTAATCGTGTTTCAAATTTATTAGAGAACTCTCCAAACACAAACTCACATATAGACTGTGACAGAGTTCAAGACCCATATTCTATAAGATGTACACCTCAAGTTCATGGTGCTTCAAGAAATGCATTAAATCATTTAAAAGAATTAGTGACTATTGAAATTAACTCTGTTACAGATAATCCAATAATTTTAGATGATGATTCTGCCATTTCTGGAGGTAATTTTCATGGACAACCTCTAGCATTAGCACTTGATTATTTAAAGATAGCTGCATCTGAAATAGGGAATATATCAGACAGAAGAAGTTATCTGCTTTTAGAAGGTTTACATGGTTTGCCTCCTATGCTAACTGAAAACCCAGGCCTTAACTCAGGTTTTATGATTACACAATACACTACTGCAGCTTTGGTATCAGAAAATAAATCACTTTGTTTTCCAGCATCTGCTGATAGTATTCCAACAGGAATGGGGCAGGAGGATCATGTTTCCATGGGTAGTATATCAGCTAGAACATGTCTTGAAGTTATTGATAATCTTGAAAAAATTCTTGCAATTGAATTATTACATGCGTCACAATCATTGGAGTTTAGACGTCCTAATAAATTTTCTCTCCCAATAGAAAAGACTTTATCTGAAATACGCAAAAAAGTTAAAAAATTAGAAGGTGATAGAGTGTTAAATACGGATATCGAAGTAATGATTAATTTAATCGAGAAACAAGATTTAAATGTATTCCCAGAGTTATGACTTTCAAAGAACAAATCATTCAAGGAATTCCTAAAGAGCTTCCAAGACCTAAATCAATTGATGATACATTGAACCCAGCTCCAAAGAGAAAGCAAATCTTAAATATTGATGAAAAAAAGTTAGCAATAAAAAATGCCTTAAGGTATTTTCCAAAAAAATGGCATAAGGAACTTGCGCTTGATTTTGCTAAAGAATTAGATGCTTATGGCAGAATCTATATGCTTCGTTTTAAACCAGATTACGCTATTCATGCTCGGCCTATAAATGAGTATCCGGCAAAAATTAATGAAGCAGCCGCAATAATGTTAATGATTCAGAACAACTTAGATAATGACATTGCCCAACATCCTCAGGAACTTATCACTTATGGAGGGAATGGTTCTGTTTTTCAAAATTGGGCTCAATACTTGTTAACAATGAAGTATTTGGCAGAAATGAATAACAATCAAACTTTACATCTTTATTCAGGTCATCCTATGGGATTATTCCCATCTTCAAAAAAGTCTCCAAGAGTTGTTATCACAAATGGAATGATGATACCTAATTACTCAAAACATGATGACTGGGAACGTTTTAATGCATTAGGTGTAACTCAATATGGGCAAATGACTGCTGGATCCTTTATGTATATTGGGCCACAAGGAATTGTTCATGGAACAACTATCACACTAATGAATGCTTTTAGAAAAGTTCTTAAAAAAGGAGAATCTATAAAAGGTAAAACATTCCTTACTTCAGGGCTTGGAGGAATGAGTGGTGCTCAACCAAAAGCAGGAAATATTGTTGGTTGTATTTCAATTACAGCAGAGGTTAACTATATAGCTGCAAAAAAAAGATATGATCAAGGTTGGGTTGACAAACTTGTATTTGATATTAATGAATTAGTTAAGCTAGTAAGAGATGCCCAGTTGAATGATAAAATAGTGTCTTTTGCCTACATAGGAAATATCGTTGATGTTTGGGAAACTTTTCTTAAAGAAAATATTAATGTAACTATTGGTTCAGACCAGACTTCACTGCATAACCCTTGGTCGGGTGGCTATTATCCAGTTGGTTTAAGCTACGATGAAGCAAATAATCTATTAAAAGATGATCCTTTATTGTTTAAAAAGAAGGTTCAAAAATCTTTAAAAAGACAATCAAAGGCTATTAAAATGCATGTTAAAAGAGGCACTTATTTCTTTGATTACGGAAATGCCTTTTTATTAGAAGCATCTAGAGCTGGTGCAGATGTAATGAATGATAAAAAAACAGAGTTTTGTTATCCCTCATATGTTCAAGATATTTTAGGTCCTATCTGTTTTGATTATGGCTTTGGCCCATTTAGGTGGGTTTGTGTATCAGGAAATCAGAAAGATCTTGAAAAAACAGATGAAATTGCTAAAAAAGTTTTATCAAAAATCAGAAAAAAAGCACCAAAAGAAATACATGGGCAATTAGATGATAACATAAAATGGATTGAGGATGCAAAAAAAAACAATTTGGTTGTTGGTTCAAAAGCAAGAATTTTATATGCTGACTCTTTGGGAAGAATAGAAATTGCAAAAGCTTTTAATTCAGCTATTTCAAAGAAAAAAATTGGCCCAATAATTCTTGGAAGGGATCATCATGATGTTGGTGGAACTGATTCTCCTTACAGAGAGACATCAAATATTTACGATGGAAGTAAATTTACTGCTGATATGGCAATTCAAAATGTAATAGGAGACAGTTTTAGAGGAGCTACTTGGGTATCAATTCACAATGGTGGTGGTGTTGGTTGGGGTGAGGTAATAAATGGCGGTTTTGGAATGCTTTTAGATGGTACTAAGCAGTCTGAAAAAAAATTAAAAAATATGTTATTTTTTGATGTAAATAATGGAATTGCAAGAAGAAGTTGGGCTCGCAATGAGCATGCTACTAGAGCAATTAAATATGAAATGGAACGAACAATTGAACTAAAAGTTTCAATTCCAGAGAATGTTGATGATACTATATTAGATTCTTTATACAAATGAAAATTCTTTTTATTAATATTAAATGTCTTCTTCAAACTCTTAAAAAGAGCACATTATATTTAAAAGGTCATCAAATGAAAGATCTAGCTCAAATAAGTAATGCATATCTATTAATTAAAAATGATCAAATTATAGATTTTGGAGAAATGACTTCATCTCCTAATATTGATGTAGATAAAGTTATTGATGTTAAGGATAGGTTTATTCTTCCTGCTTGGTGTGACTCTCATACTCATATAGTTTATTCAGGTTCAAGAGAAAAAGAATTTGTTGATAGAATATCAGGATTAAGTTATGAGCAAATTGCAAAAAATGGGGGAGGGATATTAAATTCAGCAAATGAATTACAAAAAGCATCTTTTGAAAAATTGTATTCAGAAAGTGCTGTACGTCTTGAAGAAGTAATGAAACTTGGAACAGGAGCAATAGAAATAAAATCAGGTTATGGTCTTGAACTATCAGCAGAAATAAAAATGCTGGAGGTTATTGATAAATTAAAGAAGAACTATACTGCTTCTATTCAACCAACTTTTCTTGCAGCTCATGCTGTTCCAACAGAATATGTAAATAAAAAAGAAAAATATATTTCTCAAATTATTGATCACTGGATTCCAAAGGTTTCAGAAAGAAAACTTGCAAAATATATTGACGTATTTTGTGAGAAAGGATATTTTGATATTAACGAAACAAGACTAATAATAATGGCTGGGAAAAAATACGGATTAATACCAAAAATTCATGTTAATCAATTCAATTCTTTTGGAGGGGTCCCTCTTTGTATAGAACTAGGCTCTCACACAATCGATCATCTTGAAATTTTAAATGATGAGGACATTAGCGCAATTAAAGATAGCAATACTATGCCTGTTGCATTACCCAACTGCTCTTTTTTCTTAAAGATCCCATATATGCCTGCAAGGAAAATTATTGATAATAATATTCCACTAGCTCTAGCCTCTGATTACAATCCAGGATCATCTCCATCTGGAAATATGAATTTTGTAGTTTCTCTAGCCTGTACAAAAATGGGGATGACACCTGAAGAAGCAATTAATGCATCTACAATTAACGGAGCGTTTGCAATGGGTTTATCTGAAGAAGTAGGAAGCATTACAATTGGTAAAAAGGCAAACTTGATTATTACAAAAAAAATATCTTCATACTCAATGATACCATATGCATTTGGGTCAAATTTAATTGACGAAGTGTACATTAATGGAAAAGCCATAATAGGGTCGTGAATAACCTAATTAAATATTATCGCTCACCTGATCCAGCATTATGGAATGGAAGATTGTCAGACTCCTCTTCACTCAATCAATATTGGCATGAAGTAATAAAATTTTATCATGATGGTCTTGAGAACTTAAAGTCAAAAAGATTAAATAGTGATTTTGGCATATTAGGCTATGCATGTGATGAAGGAGTTAAAAGAAATAATGGAAGACCAGGTGCAGTAAATGGTCCAAAAGCTATAAGAGAACAGCTAAGTAAATTATCAGCACATTTTTCAAAAAAGACAGTTACAGATTATGGTGATATTGTTGCTCATGAAAATAATATAGAACTAGCACAAAAATTATTTTCAAATGTTATTCAAGAAATAATTAAATCTGGCCAATTAAGTATAGGAATTGGAGGGAGCCATGATCTAGCCTATGGTCATTTTTGTGGAATTCACAAAGCTTTACCAAAAGTGAAATCAACTAAAATAGGAATTCTAAATTTTGATGCCCACTTTGATTTAAGGCCAACAATTAATAAAGCAAATTCAGGGACACCCTTTTATCAAATAATGAAAGAATTTGGAACTAATGTAGAATATTTAGCATTAGGAATTCAAAAAAAATCTAATTCTAATTCATTATATAAAATTGCATCTGAATTTGGAGTAAATCATATTCCCGCTGAAGACTGTACTTTAGTTAATCTTAATAATGTTATTAATATTATTGACAACAATTTTAAAGAATGTAATTATTTATATGTTAGTATAGATCTTGATGGGTTTAGTTCTGCACATGCTCCTGGTGTTAGTGCTCCTAGTCCTTTAGGTTTTTCTGTAAATTTTTTTAGATCTGTTTTTGAGCATGTATTAAAAACCAAAAATGTAGTAGCAATAGATATAGTGGAGCTTAATCCTGTTTATGATATAGACTCAATAACTGCTAAGTTAGCTGCTGAGATAATAGATTTAGCAAATGATTTATTTAACTAAATATTTTTTAAAAAATCTAAACTTGCTTGCAATGCTATTTTAGGGTTTTCAACCATGTCTTGTTCTACAAAAAAATGTTGAACACCATTTTTTTTAGCTTCATAAACTATTTGCTTAATATCAAGGATTCCATTTCCAACATTGGTCATATAAGGCAATAATTCAATCCACTGTTGTGGATTGCTACCATCTTTAGAGAAGTAAACTAACTTGGACATATCTTTCAAATGTATACATAAGTACCTATTGGGATAAGATTTAAGATATTCTATAGGATTAGCACCTCCTGCGGTGGTCCAGAAAATGTCCATCTCGAAAAATACTAATTCAGGATCCGTATTATCTAAAATCAATTTCATAGGAACTTGATCATCTTGTTCTTTTAATCCGTATCCATGGTTGTGATAAATAAACTTTAAGCCCTCTTTTTTTGCCAAATCACCTAATACATTAAACTCATCTGCCATTCTTTTATAACCATCTAAAGTTTTTCTTTTCTCCTCTGGGATATATGCTATTCCAACACATTCTAACCCCAAAGATCTGGCAGCATGACCAACTTCAGGCATTCGGGTATTTAAAGTATGTAAATTAATATGAGCTGACTTAGCTTTTAAACCATATTCATCTAATAAAGATCTAAAGTCAGAAACATTATAATTAAAAAATCCACTACCACTAAATCCTAACTGTGGAGTTATTGCTTCCCATTCTTTAATAGCCTTTTCAGAACTAAAGGGGTATGGACCATATAGTTCTAATTTTTTATACCCCATCTTAGAAATCATTTCTAAAGAACCCCTTAAATCATTATTAAGCATTTTGGGTAAAGAAAATAATTGTAAGCCAATATCCTGAAGAAGATTATTATTAGACTTACAAGCTTGTTGTCCAAAGAGGAGTAACCCACTAGTTAAAGTAAAATTAGTTTTTATAAAAGTTCTGCGTTTCATAATTACATTAAAAATAAAAAAAAAAAATCAATAGATTTAGTTATTGCATTCTCCCTCAGTCCAATTAATTATCCCCTGTGATTCAGCAACACAATCATTAGAATAAGTTAAGCCATCACATCCGCAAACAGGCCTATACTCTTTTGTACAAGCAATGTCAAGTGATTGCCCTTTACATACATCATCTTTATCATTTTGTGAGCATCCAATAAAGAGAATAATGATAAATACAAAATATTTGTAAAGGGTATTCATATAATTATTAAATTCATACTAAAGTATAATTTTTTGGATAAAAGAAATTTTATAAAAGTATTAGGAGGCTTATCTATATCTCCTTTTTTAATGGGCTCAAGCTCTAAAGAACTTTTGTCTTTATCTAATTATTTGCCTAAAATTGAAAATGATGAAGAATTATGGAAGGTTGTTAGGTCTCATTATAAATTAAAGGATGATTATATTAATCTTGAAAGCGGATATTATTGTATCCTTCCTCAGCCAACTTTAGAACACTTTATAGAACATGTTAAGCATGTTAACTATGAAGGGTCTTTTTATATGAGGAATTATCAAATTCCAAATAAAGATAAAGTAACATCAAAACTTGCAAAACTAGTCAATACTAATTCGGAAGAACTTGTAATAACAAGAAATTCAACAGAGTCTTTAGATCTAATAATTTCTGGATTTCCATGGAAAAAGGGAGACGAAGCAATTTATGCAGAGCAAGACTATGGGGCAATGATAAATATGTTTAAGCTAGTTGCAAAAAGAGAAGGAATAACTAATAAAGTTGTTTCTGTCCCAAATCATCCAAAATCTGATGAGGAGATTGTTGCTTTGTATGAAGGGCAAATTACAAATAAGACAAAACTCATTATGGTTTGTCACCAAATAAACATTACTGGACATATTCTCCCTATTAGAAAGATTTGTGATATGGCTCATGGTTATGGTGTTGATGTATTAGTCGATGGAGCTCATTGTGTTGGTCAATTTGATGTCTCTATTGATGATTTAGGATGTGACTATTATGCTTCAAGTCTTCATAAGTGGTTATCCACGCCATTAGGTGCAGGTTTATTATATGTAAATAAAAAAAATATTGGAAAAATTTGGCCTTTTTTTGCAAGTGGATCAAAAGATTTAAATGATATAAAAAGGCTAAACCATACTGGGACACATCCTGTTCATACTGACATTGCTATATCCAATGCTATTGATTATATAAATTGGATTGGCGTAAAAAAGAAAGAAGAGAGGCTTAGATTCTTACAAAGATATTGGTCTGATAAATTACGAGGAAAGAAAAATATTTTAGTAAATACTCCTGAGGATATTCAAAGAAGTTGTGGGATAGGGAATGTAGGATTAAAAAATATAAAGCCAGGAAAAATGGCTCAACTATTGTTGGATGAATATAAAATCTTCACTGTCGCTATTGATGGAGCAAATGTTCATGGATGTAGAATCAGCCCTAATATATTTACAACAACTGAAGAATTGGACTCATTAGTTAATGCTGTAACTGAACTTTCAAAATACAATACATAATAAATCCTAACCTATTGTTAACATTAGTTTAAAATTCTATTAATCTTTTGGATTTAATTTTGTCTGAACAAAATTATGATAAAAAAAACCTTATTTGTTTTCCTTTTATCAATATCGATAGCTTATTCTCAATCTGATGAATCAAAGCAGTCTAAAGCTTTATCTTCTATCGGTTATGAAATGCGAACTAATGGGAAATCCTACCTGTCATTATCCTATAAAGGAATAATACTAAGACATAGGAATGATAAGTTAGAAAATAGAATTACTTATAAGCGTAATTTTTTTAAAGATTCTTCGGAATTCTATTTATCTATACCGCTGCACTATGTGCTAGAAAAAGATCAACTTAGCCTTGAGCCAGCTTTAACATATCAATTTTCAAAATTTAGTCTACTGATACAAAAAGAGTTTTGGTATAATTTAAATGAGGACGCAGCTATTGTACTTGACTATCCATATAAGGACTTTACATTTAGAGTTGGTTGGGATACATCAAGCGCTTTTAGATTTCGTTTGAAATACAAATTTTAATTCTAATATGTATTTATTCTTATACCAATCCTATATATTTGATTCTAGAAAACATAGAATGAAAAATCTTACTTACAAAGAACTTAAGAAAAAATTAAGGGAGTCAGAGAAAAAAGACTTTTATAAATTACTATTTGTGATTTATTGGCCTACTGGAGTTATTGGAATAGCATTTGCTTTGTGGATAAGATTTTCATTTCAAGTGAAAGCGTTATTTAAAAAGAAGTAATCTTTTTTAATTAAATTTAATAACAATCAATAACTATGAACATCAAGCTCCTTATTTTTATCCTACTTTGTTCTTACTCATTTTCTCAAGAAAATATATTAAATCTTATTAAAGCAGATGAATCTATATTTGTTTTAGATGGAATTCTTTCTGAACAAGAGTTAGGAGATGCAGTTGAGTTAGATATTATTTATGAGCATGAGCCGGGGTATAATATAGCTCCTTCATATAAGACCACAGGCTATTTAGTATATACAGATACTTTTCTATATATTGGATTTAAGGCTTATAGGGATGAAGTTATAGCTTCAATTCATCCACGAGATACTAGATCTTTATTTGAAGATGACTTTACAAATATTCATCTTGACACATATGGTGATGCAAGAAATAATATTGGTTTAACTTCTAATCTATATGGAAGTCAAGCTGATGGTGTTAGAGTTGAAGCAAGCGGATATTCCGGACAGAATTCAGGTTGGTCTCTAGATGCTAATTTTGATTTTAAATCTTTAGGAAGATATACTGATTTTGGATATGAGGTTGAATTTATAATACCATTTTCAGAAATACCTTTTCCTAATGGAAATAATCAAAGATGGAAAATTAACTTGAGTACCTATTATAGGGACATTACTAATCAGGGGGCAAAGGCTAGGGTTTATAGTAGTATGCAAGATAGAGATAACACATGTAAGCTTTGTCAGATTGACCACACAATTGTAATGAATGATATCAAAATAGATAAGAAATTTGATCTCCTTCCATATATAAGCTCTAACGTATCTGGAGAAAGAACTAAATTTTATGACCGTATAAATTATGAAACTCCAAATATAGAATATGGAATAGGTGCTAACATAGAATTAAACAAGAATCTAGCATTAGAAGCTACAGTAAATCCTGATTTTTCTCAGGTTGAAGCAGATGAAACAAAAATTGATATTAATTCTCCAACTGCAATAAACTATCCAGAGAAAAGACCTTTTTTTAATAGAGGGATTGATGCTATGGATTATTCTTTGGATGTTTTTTACTCAAGGGCTATTAATAACCCAACTTTTGCTGGAAAAATAATAAATCAAGGAAAAAAATCTCGATTGTATTTATTATCTGCTTTTGATGAGGAGTCTCCATATTTAGTGCCAACTCAATATGAGTCTTTTTCTGGAGTTGGAGGGAAAAGTTTTAGTAATGTAATTCGATATCAGAATTTTATAAACACCAACGCTCAGATTGGGGTTTTAAGTTCAACTAGATCTTATGAAGATGGAGCTTATGGTAATTTGTTCGGAATAGATGCTCTTTTTAAGTTTTCTAATATATGGAAGTTTGAGTTAGAATACTTTGCAAATTCAAACAAAGAGCCGATAGCAGATTGGATTGACTCAGATAAAAAATTTGGGGACTATACAGTAAAGTTAGATGGAGAGAAAATTAATGGAAGTGCGCTATATGCAGAGATCAGAAGAGAAACAGAAACTTGGAGGTCATTTATTCAGTACACAGACATCTCACAAGGGTTTAGATCAGATAATGGTTTTGTTACTGGAAATGATTTAAAAAAATATTCTTTTTGGCACAGCTATTACCAATTTCCAAACACCGATTTATTAAAAAACTATAGGATTAGTTTGAAGCAAGATTTTACCTATAACCAGAACAATGAAATAGCTAGATCTAATTTTCAATATTATATTCAAATATTAACAATACTAAACACTGATATTCTTTATAATTATGAGTATAACTTTGTAAAGACACATCTAGATGCTAAGTTTGAAGACTTTGTAAATCATTTTATTAGAATGTCTACTCGACCTTTTAGTTTTCTTAACTTATCATTATTCTATACATGGGGCCCCGATATTTCTTATAGGGATTTAGCTCTAGGAGATAGAGAGAATGTTAACTTCTCAGCTGAAATAGCAATAAATAACAATTTTAGAATAAAACCTTCAATAAGTTATTCATCAATTAGGGAATTAGATGGTAAGGATTTTTATTTCAAGGGTTATATTGGAAGACTCGATTTAAGATACCAATTTTCAAATGAATTAAACCTTAGATTTATATCCGAGTATAATGACTTTTCAAAAAAGCTTTTCTTTCAACCACTTATTTCATGGACACCAAATCCTGACACAATCTTTTATATAGGTGGAAATCAAAATGCTATTCAAGATTTTCCAGATTATAACTCACCTCATTATGTTGTAAATAAATCGCAAATATTTTTGAAGTTTCAGTATTTGTTTGGTTTATAATACTTTTTTTATCCTGATAAGTTGCACAGTATCTTTTTTTTTATAATTTTAAACAAATATATAAGCCAAAATGACTATTAATTCAAAAAGTATCTTTTTAAGAAGAGTTGAAGAAGCATTCCTTCTCAAAAGAATTAATAAAAAAACGGCAACTCATTTTAAAACTGTCTATAATAAATTTGATGCTAAAAAAAGATCTGCTGCTGATGATAAAGCAGACGAATTATTGTTAGAGCTTATTGCCGAGTTAAAAGTTAAGGTTCCAAATAAATAACTACTTTTTCACTGCCCAGCATTCTATTTCAATCTTAGCTCCTAGTGCTAGTCCACTTCCTGCAAAAGTACTTCTAGAGGGTTTTTTATTTTCTTTAAAAAACATTCGGTAAGCTTGATTCATTTCTGAATAATCATTAATATCAGCAAGCATACAAAGACATTTAAAAATATTATCGGATGAACTTCCTAATTTATTAAGTGTTGATTTAATATTATTAAGAGCTTGGGTTGTTTCAGGTCCGATTCCGCCAGAAATTAATTTTGTAGTGCCAGGAAAATTACCTACTTGTCCAGAAACATATATAATGTTGTCTACTATAGTAGCATCTGAAAATGGAAATCCAAGTTCTTTTGATTCAGAGGAGGTAAAATGTTCTATGCTAGGACTATTTGCCTTTTCAATTTCAGTATTACTGCGAAATAATTCTATGCTGCACGATGAAAATATGATTATAACAAAAAACAGGTAAATTTTGTACATTTTTTAATGTATTATTTATATGTATTATTAATACGTATTCAAATATATAAATTATATTAAAAAATAGTAATATTATTCAAATATTTGTTTAAATATTTGTATTAATAATTAATTATCTAAAAATTATGATATAATATAATTATAAAATAATACATGATAAAAATGATACAAACGTCTAAATCTACTAATTTTGTATTCCTTATCTTTGACACTTATTCAAAAATTAATTTAAAATGAAAAAATTATCTAAACTATTCATATTATCTATCGCTTTATTGCTTGGAGCATGTGATGCACCTGAAAGAACTATTGGTTTTGTAACCGGAGAAAACTCTGATCTACAATGGCATTTAGGAACTCAAGATGCGATTGATATTGTTTCTACAGTTGATGGTCTTTGGGCTGCTGAAGATTATGAAGGAATGAGACCTTACTTTTCTGACTCTCTTGTTTTTACAAGATTTAATGGTTCAGTAACTAACACTTTTGATGATTTTATTGCTACACAAACTAGTGGAGATCAAGTAACGTGGGAATATAATTATGCTTATTCGGTTGATCTGAACCCTTCTCTAGGAGGAGAGTATGTTAATGCTGGATTTGAAGTAACATATCCTGCTACTGATGACTCTGAAGAAGTTGTTAACTGGAATCATGAAATTTATTTTGTTCAAGATGGAAAAATAATGAGCCTTACTCAGTATAGAGTAGAAAATGTTGATCAGGAATAAATTGTTGAAATCTTGTAAATAACTAATTAGATCAATTATTAGATAAAGGAAAATAAATGCATACTTTCATCTCTGTATTTGTTTTTAGTCTAAATTAATTGGTTAATAGTCTAAAAGAAGTCAGTGAAAATTTGACTTAACAAACAAAAAACCCTCAGAAGTAATTCTGAGGGTTTTTCTATTTACCATAAACCAATTTATGTTTGCGTTTAAGCTAACTAAACAAATCTATTAAGATTTTACAGTTTATGAAATGATTGTTAATAAGTTAACATTCAATAGAATAAATCCAAATAACTGCTATTCAAAGCTGTTACGAACACTTCCAAAAGAGCCATATTCAGTAACGGCGTGTACTTTCCCATCAGAATTGAAACTCAATACTGCATAGCTTTTAACTTTTGCTGATTTTCCAGTACTAGAGTTTGTCATACTCCATGTCCCATACATTCTAACATTATTTGGTCCTGCCATTGCTTCAGAAACTGGGTATGTATTCCCTCCCCAAAATCCAACATCAGTTCCAGGAAGTCCGCTACCTTCAGTAAAAGACATATCTTCAAAATTTTCTATCCAATATTGAACACTCTCTTTGAGTGAATCAATACCTACAGTACTTCCACTAGGGCCATTCCATTGAATAGAATCAGCCATAAAGGAAACTACTTTTTCAGCATTTGCTTCTTCATAGCCTTTTATCCAACTATCTTTTATAGTTTGAACATTTTGTTCAAAAATCTGAGAATCTTCTTCACTAACTGTATTATTAGATTGACAAGAAACAATAAAAACTGCAAGAGTAAGTAATATTATTTTTTTCATTTTTTAAGTTTTTAGTTAATAACCAAATATAAAAAAACCCCACAAAATGCAGGGTTTTTTAATATCTAAAAGTAAATGAATTTACTTGATAGGATCTTCTTCATAGCTAGCTACTAACTCTGTTCTATCATATAGTCCAGAAATCCCAGCTATTAGATTATCATCAGTAAACCATGTTACTTGGTGATAAGGTATACTGATAGATGTAGCTTCATTTGCATATGTTGCCTCTCCCCAGCTAAGTAGCACTCTCCATTCTTCTCCTTCTTCACCACCTGTTACACCAAGGTGTACTGTATCTCCACTATTTTGGTCAATAGTAGTCCAAATTTGAGATACTCCTGCAAGAAGTTCAGTAACTGCCTCTTTGCCTTCAATGGTTACACCATTAGGGAAAGCCCATGAAACATCTTCACTTAACATAGATGATAGTTTTTCAATATCTGCAGAATTTAATGCATCATCAAAAGCATCTGAAACTGCAATTAAATCCGTAGGATCAATTAATGTTCTTCCATTTGGATCCGCACTAGGAGCTTCACAACCTATAATTGCTAGACTCAGTAATAAAATTGTTATATA
>CAYTIE010000018.1:6298-7498 GCA_964437815.1 uncultured Flavobacteriaceae bacterium | reverse complement strand
ATTACAGATGAATCGATAAATTCTGGAATATCTTCTCCAATGATAATAGTAATGCCTGATGCAGGTTCTGGAATTGTAGGATATATCAACCAACCTAATCGCGACTGGTTATACGAAGATTTTTTCTTTGAAGAGCTTATGCCTCATGTTGAATCAAAATTTAGAATAAAAAAGGGAAAACAATATAGAGCTATTTCAGGACTTTCTATGGGAGGAGGAGGAACTTTGGTTTATGCCCTACATAAACCAGATCTTTTTTCTTCTGCTGCTCCACTTAGCCCCGCTATTGGGCCAACAGATATAGATGATTTTCAAAAATGGATTAGCAGGTATAATTTTTATTTTAATGATAAAATTGAAACTCAAAAATTGCTGAATGCAAACCATCCTTTAATCTTAATTGATAAACTATCTATAGAAGACTTAAATTCAGTTGCATGGTATCTTGACTGTGGAGATGATGATTATTTGTATGAAGACAGTAGCTTATTACATTTAGCAATGAAGAAGAAAGGAGTAAAACATGAGTATAGAGTTAGAGATGGAGCTCATACATGGCATTATTGGAAAGAATCTTTACCAAAAGTCTTAGGATTTGTATCGATTAATTTTCATCAACACTAGGTTGGATAAAAGCTCAAGTTTATTTCTACAGATATTTCATTTTCAACTTTCCGAAGAAGAAGGGATGGCCTTTCTATTTCAAAATCAGAAAGCTTTATAATAAATCTTGTGTCTATTTTTATTAAATCTTTAGTATTCTCAATTTTACCTTCAACCTTTAAATTCTTTTTTATACCATGGAATTCAAGAAATCCTTCTATATAAATTCTTTCATTATTATATTCAATATAGCTTGACCTAAAAATTACATTTGGATATTTTAATGCCTCAACTACTGTCATGGCATTACTGTCTAAATTGGAATTACCGCTATTAAAATCTTCAACTTTTGCAATAACTCCTATGTTTTTAATTGAAATATCCTCTACGTTTAATAAACCAGAAATTTTATTGTTTTGTGCATTCCAATTGTGCAAATAGTGATTTCCAGAATATTTTATGAAAGAACTATTTGAATCGATTTTCCAAAGTTCTTGTGAACAAAGATTAAAAGAAATAAGTAGTGTAAATAATAAACTTTTCTTCATTAAAAATTAAATGTAATGGCAATCATTGCTAGAGTGTAACTAGCAAATG
>CAYTIE010000018.1:0-6198 GCA_964437815.1 uncultured Flavobacteriaceae bacterium | reverse complement strand
CCGCCAATTATCCCTTGAGCAATCATGGCAGCAAAAGTAACATAACCTATTATTTGGTGTGCCTTTAACATTTTTTCTCTAAGAATTAATTCTTTTTCCCTGTTTTCAATACTTAATTTTGAAATTCCAACCTTTCTTAATAGTCCTTTTTCCCCCCAAAAGATTTTTTGAGTAAAAATCATTTTATCTGGAATTAACTGAACATTTTCATTGTCAATTAATTTCTCAAATTCTCCTAGAAAATCTTCAGATTGACAATTTGCAATTCCGTTTATAAGAAGTAACATGAATAAAGGAAGAAATACTTTTTTTTTCAATTGAATATATTAAGTTGTTATAGTTAGTGTTTGCCCATTAAGAGAAGTCGTGTATCTTGTTAAGCCTCCGCTTGTAGAGCCAGAGTTACATGATTTAATATTATTCCCATCAATGGAAAAAGAATTTCCGTGCTCTCCACAGGTAAATTTGTCATTCCCAAATCCCCATTTATTTCTAGTGCCATTATGTGGGCAACAATTATCAAATGCTCTAAACTCATTTGACCCTATTTTTAAAACTAATAGTTCATTAGCAGTCAGGTTTATAAAATCTCCCGGGTTATTTAATCCATTAAATGTTGCATTGGAAAGATCTAATGTTATAATGTTACCGCTAACAGAAATACCACTAGATGTACTACCACTAGATGTACTACCGCTAGATGTATTACCACTAGATGTATTACCAGAATTATTATTAATAATTATTGATGTATTATAGTCAGAATCATCAGATTTTGAACAAGCCTGAATATACGAAAGGCCAAAAAACGCAAACGTTATAGTTGGGCAAGTATTTTTCAGAAAATTTCTTCTATGCATAAAAAGTATTTTTTTTCCTTGTGTAAATCTAATATGTATATTTATATTTATAAAGAAATCTTATAAAAAATGAATAAATTTTTTGTTGATCCTGATATAAATAAAGCGGAAACGTTGCCATCCAGTTTTTATAAAAATGATGAACAATTTGAACAAGTTAAAGAAAAAGTTTTTTCTAATTCATGGCAGTTTGTAGGACATAATTCAATATTACCTGTAAATGTAAATACTTATCCATTTGAATTTATGCAAGGTTTTATAGAAGAGCCTTTGCTTTTAGTGAAAAACCAAGATGAAAGTTTAAAATGTTTGTCTAATGTTTGTACTCATCGAGCAAATATTATCATCCATAATACAGCACAGGTAAAAGACTTAAAGTGCCAGTACCATGGAAGAAAATTTGATTTAGATGGTAATTTTGTTTCAATGCCAGAATTTCAAACAGCTAAGGATTTCCCAAGAGAATGTGATAGCCTTAAAGGATTCCCCCTGGAAAAATTAGGTCCATTTATTTTTGTTGGACTTGAACCGAATTTTGATATAGATAATGTGTTTGCTAAAATATATGAGAGGGTATCCTTTCTTAACCTAGATCATTTAGATTATAGGCCTGATTTAAGTAAAGACTATATGGTAAACTCTCATTGGGCCTTATATTGTGATAATTATCTAGAAGGTTTTCATATCCCTTTTGTACATGATGATTTAAATAGTGTTCTAGATTATGGAGCTTATGAAACTGAAATTGATGATTATTTTAATGTACAAATAGGGTATGCAAAAGATGGGGATAATGTTTTTGATTTCCCTAAAGGACATCAAGACTATGGTAAAAACATAGCAGGATATTATTATTGGATATATCCAAATTGTATGTTAAACTTTTATCCTTGGGGACTTTCTATGAATATTGTTAAGCCTATTAACAGAAATAAAACAAAAGTTACATACTTAACTTATGTGCTTGATGAATCAAAACTAGGTAGTGGAGCTGGATCTGGTCTAGATAAAGTTGAAAGAGAAGATGAATTTGTTGTTGAGGGAGTCCACAAAGGTTTAAACTCTAGATATTATTCTACAGGTAGATTTTCTCCAAATATGGAGAAGGGGGTCCATCATTTTCATCTGTTATTATCGAATGCAATGAATAATAAATAAAATGAAAAATTTTATTCTTTTATTATTTCTTTTTATATGTACTAATTTATCTAGTCAATATAAAGTTGATAAGTCAAGGATTGAATCAAATTTTTACAATCTTAAAAAATTTGGAAATAATGCAAATGAGGGGAATGATAGAGTTGCATATAGTGACTTTGATATTGAAGCTAGAATTTATTTAACAGACAAGCTTAAAGGTTTAGGCGCTAAAGTTAAGACTGATTTTGCGGGAAATTTAATTGCATTTTATGAAGGAGCTAACAAAAATCTTAAGCCAATTTCTTTTGGGTCGCATATTGATGCTGTTCCAAATGGAGGTCATTATGATGGTCAAGTAGGTGTGATTGCTAGTATTGAAGTTTTAGAAACTATAATTAGTCAAAACATTGAAATAGATCATTCTTTAGAATTGATAATTTTTTCTAATGAGGAAGGGGCTCTTCTTGGAAGTAGGGCATTAGCAGGGAAAATTGATGAAGGAACATTAATGGTAAAAACTGCTTCAGGATATACAAATGGAGAGGGGGTTAATAGAATAGGAGGTGATTCAGATAAAATTTTTCAAGTTAAAAGGTTACCAGGGGATATACATGCTTTTCTAGAAATGCATATTGAACAAGGAAATAATTTATACAGTAATAATATTGATATAGGAATTGTAGAAGGAATTGTAGGACTTAAATGGTGGGATGTAAATATATATGGGTTTGCAAATCATGCGGGAACAACCCCTATGAACGAAAGAAAAGATGGAATGATAGCAGCGGCTCAATTTATTCTTATGGTAAATAAAGTAGTAAATAGTTTTGAAGGGGCTCAGGTAGGGACAGTTGGGAAAATTTTAGCAAAACCAGGCGTGCCTAATGTCATTCCAGGCTTTGTTAATTTAAGTCTTGAACTTAGAGATTTAAGTTCAAAAAAGATTCACGATATGTTTAATGTTATAAATCAAAATTCAAAAATTATTGCTCAAAAAACATCAACTAAGATAGAGTTTTCACCCATTGATGCAACTGGAGAACCAGCTTTAATGGATAAGAGAATAATGAATATTATTAATCAAGTTTCCAGTGATTTGAACTATTCTACTCAATTTATGCCATCTGGTGCAGGTCATGATGCACAAGATATGGCACTAATTGCTCCAACTGCAATGATTTTTGTTCCAAGTCGAGATGGAATAAGTCACTCACCTGAAGAATTTACTTCTTTTGAAATGATTTATAAAGGGGCCAATGTATTATTAAATACAATAGTTGAATTAGATAAAACTAAACTTGACTAACCCTTCAAGATTTCAGAAATAATTTTTTCTGCAAGGTCTCTAGAGTTTTCAATAAACCATTTGTTATTATCTAAAACAATTAATTCTTAAATTTAAATATGAAAAACATTTTATTATATATATCATTAATGATCTCATTTTTCTCATTTTCTCAAAAGAAGGCGTTAGTTGGGGGTACTTTAATTGATGGATATGGGAATGCTCCAATATATGACAGTGTAATATTAATAGAAGATGAAACAATTATAGAAGTTGGAACAACAAGTACCATAGAAATAAGTAGTGATTATGAAATAATTAGTACTGAAGGGATGTCTGTAATGCCAGGTCTTTGGGATATGCATGTTCATCTAATGATAAATGGTCATTCAGATTATGATTATTGGGATAAAACATATCCAAAACTATTTAAAGATGTAATTATGCCTTCATCAGCTCATCAACTTCTTATGGCGGGAGTTACAAGTGCAAGAGATTTAGGAGGTCCCCTTGATGAAAGTATAGCAGTTAGAGATAAAATAAACATAGGAGAGATTCCTGGTCCAACGATGTATGTAAGTGGTCCATTTATTCAAAAAAAACCTTATCCAGGAACTGAACAATTTAGATGGGGGGTAAATGGTGAAAGGGATGCAAGAAATAAAATTAAAATCTTAGCAAATGCAGGTGTTGATGTAATTAAGCTTATTGATCAAGACCAAATGACATATGAAGAATTGTCTGCAATTGTAGATGAGGCCCATATCAATAACTTGAAAGTTATTGCTCATTCTCACCGTCCTGAAGAAATTAGATTAGGACTCAGAGCAGGTATTGATAATTTTGAACATACAGGACTATCATCAGCTCCAAAATATCCAGATGATATTATAGAAATGATTAACGAGAGAACAGGACAAATGAACATAGGTCCATTATTCTGGACACCAACTATAGAGGGACTATACAATTATACAGATGTAATAAAAAGTAATGAGCATCTTGATAATGATTCATGGCATTTAGGTTTACCGGATTCAATTATAACCGATATAAAAAAATCAATTTCAAAGCCTGGTGAGCTTCCATACTTTCAATTAACACCAATTAGAAAACCAACATTAAAAACAAAGTTTAATCAACTTAGAAATTCAGGGGTTGTAATGATGATTGGAACAGATAGTGGTATTCCAATGAAATTTCACTCTCAGAGCACCTGGAATGAATTAGATGTTTGGGTTAATATTATGGATGTTGATCCTCTTGATGCAATAAAATCTGCAACATATTGGCCTTCTTTCTTTATGGGTGTTTCAGATAAAGTAGGAACAATAACTGTTGGAAAACAAGCAGATATTATAGCAGTAAAAGGAAATGTTTTGAAGTATATTTCGCTGCTTCAAAATGTAGATTTAGTTATAAAAAAAGGAGAAGTAATTAAGATATAAAAACTAGAGGTCTTTAATAATAGTAGATAATATTTTCTCTGCATGGCCTCTAGAGTTTTCAATAAACCACTTGTTGGTCTTAAGTCCTCCACAGATAACTCCAGCTAAATAAACACCATCAATATTTGTTTGCATAGTTTTCTCATCATAAGATGGCGTTTTAAATTCATCATCAAGAATTTCTACATTTAAATCCTCTAATAAACTGTAGTTTGGTTGATAGCCAGTCATAGCAAGTACAAAGTCATTTTGTAGTTCAATGTTCTTCCCTTCACTCTTAACTATTATGCTATTTTCTTTTATCTCAGTAATCTCTGAATTAAAGTAAGCCTTAATCTCTTTACTCTCTATTCTATTTATTATATCGGGACGAACCCAGTATTTTATGTTTTCTCCAATTTCATTTTCTCTAATTATCATAGTTACACTTTTTGCACCTTTTCTATATGTGTCTAGAGCAACATCTGCAGCTGAATTGCCAGCCCCAACTATTGCGATATCCATTTGATAATAAGGATGTGACTCATTATAATAATGTAGAACCTTATCTAAGTTTTCTCCAGGGACATTAAGTAAATAAGGGATATCATAAAAGCCTGTACATATAACAATGTTTCTTGATTTAAACTTTCCCCCTTTAGTGATTATTTCAAAATCATTATTGTCATTTTTTATTTCGGATACTTCATTATATAAGCTCAATTTTAGCTCCCAGCTTTCGGCCACTCTTCGATAATATTCTAGCGCTTCAGTTCTTGTTGGTTTAACATTATGAGACACAAAAGGAATCCCTCCAATTTCAAGTTTATCTGAGGTGGAAAAAAATGTTGTGTTAGTAGGGTAATTATAAATTGAGTTGACAAGCATTCCCTTATCTATAATAAGGTAATCAAGATTATTTTTTTTGGCTTCAATTCCGCATGATAATCCTATTGGACCAGCACCTATAATAATTAAATCTTTCATAACTAAATCTTGACAAATTTATGTATTTTACACTACTAAGCTTCTAATAATTGAAAGAAAGTAATATTAAAAGAGATGCCTTAATTAGTAGCGATAAGAAGCATCGTTATAGTTTAAAAAGAATTTGGGATGATAAAAAACCTAAAGTTTTATTTATTATGCTAAATCCATCTTTAGCCAATAGTGATAAAGATGATCCGACTATTAGAAGATTAATCAATTTTACAAAACAATTAGGCTATGGAGGTTTTTATGTTGGAAATCTATTTTCATATATAACCCCCTATCCAAAGGATTTAGTTGATAAAGATTTAAGTTTTTCTAACAAAAATCTAAAAGAAATCAGAAAAATGATAACACTATCTAAAGAGGTTATTTACGGGTGGGGGAATTCTTTTAAAGAACCAGATTGGTTAAAAAAAAATGTTTTAAAGCCGAAATGTTTTGGAAAAAATAAAAATAAAACACCTAAGCATCCTTTATACCTTTCTTACAATAC
>CAYTIE010000017.1:0-25088 GCA_964437815.1 uncultured Flavobacteriaceae bacterium | reverse complement strand
GATATTAATAAACTATTAGTGCCTAAAAGTGATTATGACAGAAATCCATTCTATGGACTGAATGAACTTCCTAATTTCTTAAGTCCATTTTCAAAAAATTTTCTTGAAGAAATTACTTTTCTTAAATCATTTATTGACAATTATCTTAATGAAGAAATTAAAATTAATAAAAGAGAAAATCATTTTATTTATAATGGTTTAGCAATATTTCTTGTTAGCAAGTATATAGATGAATATCACAGTAAAGTCAGATATTTAGGAAGGTTATCTGGTTTTAAAATTCTTAGAAATTATGAATTGTCTAACATAAGTTTCAACGATTTATTTATTCACTATTACGAATCTATACAACGATTAAATCTTCATCAAAGTGATCTACAATCTGGAGAAACACTTACAAAAGCAAATTATAATATTTCTTCACCATATCACACAGGGATTGGCTTATTATATCTTGAGAGTTATATAGGAGAAGATAACTTTAAGAATGTAATAAATAAATTAAGAAATCTTTCACTAAAGTCTAATAATATAGAGTTAGCTTTAAAGAGATCTACAGATAAAAACATTGACTGGTTTATAGATGAATATTTACCTAAAAGAGAGTCATTAGATCTAAGTATTGGTGTATTAAATATATCTAATGAAATAACTTATAGAGTTTCTGAGAAAAACAATAGGTATATACCATATAATATATCATTAATAAAAAATGATTCTATAGTTTATTCTAAATGGAGTGATAAATACCTTCGAGAAAAAATACCAAATCTAAATGCTGATTACATTGCAATAAATCCTATCATTGAACTTCCTGAAATAAATAAATCAAATAACTGGTATTATTTAAAAAATAATGGCTCCAAGCCTATTAAATTATCGTTTATAGGAGATATTGAGAACCCTAAGTATAAAAAGATTTTTTTAAGACCTGAATTTACATATAATTATTATGATGGTGTTTCTCCCGGTTTAAATATATTTAACACAGGTATTAAGTATAAAGCATTTAATTTTGAATTACTACCTCAATTCTCTACAAAAGAAAATACTTTAGTTGGTTCAACTAAGGTTACATATAATTTACAAAAAGAAAACAAAAACAATTATTCAACAATATTTAATTTATTCTATATAACAAATCATTATAAAGAAAATCTTAGATACCAAGTTTTCTCCCCTTCAGTCTCAATGTTATTTAGAGATAACAATAATCTAAGATCTAATGTAAAAAAACTATTATCATTCTCAATGTTTAGTGTTGATAAAGATGTATATGAGAAAAAACCTAAACTATTAGATAATTATACAGTATATAACTTAGGTTATACCTATTCAGACATAGGTATATCAAAATACTTAAGAACATCTGCTAATACTAGGTTATCAGATAATTTTACCAAGCTTAGTATTGTTTTTGATTACAGAAAACTTTTTAAAAACAATAGACAATTTCAGTTTAGATTTTACTTTGGGAAATTTTTATGGAATAATGAATTATATGATAATTTCAGAAATGATCTTGGTCGTTCTGATGGTTACTTATTACTTGATGAATATCTAGGTAGGTCTGAAAGTACAGGATTACTAAGTCAACAGTTTATAATGGCTGGTGGAGGTTTTAAATCTTTTTTTGAAAACCCAAAATCGAATGATCTTATGATTGCAACTAATATAAATATAGGTCTCTGGAAGTGGTTTGAAGGGTATTTAGATTTAGGTATACTAAAAGATAAGAATCAAAAGAAAAGAGAATTTTATGGCACAGGCATTAAATTAAACCTCCTTCCTGACTTTTTTGAGTTATACTTTCCAATAAGCTCTTCAAATGGATTAGAGATTAATGATTATAGATACTATAATAAAATCAGATTTGTTCTTTCATATGAAGTTGACTCATTAATTAATTTATTTTCTAGAAAATGGTTCTAAAATATAAATGCAAATAATATTTGTATTTTTATCAATCCTATGCTTTCAAAAACTCAAGAAGAAATAAATCTAAAAGAATTCAAGGAAAAAGTCATTAATGACTACAGAATCATATCCTTAAGTAGGGAAATAAGTGTGATGGGAAGAAGGGACGTATTATCAGGTAAAGGAAAATTTGGAATTTTTGGAGATGGTAAAGAACTCCCCCAAGTTGTTCTAAGCCACTTTTTTAAAAATGGTGATTATAGATCAGGTTATTACAGAGATGGAACACTTCTTCTAGCTCAAGAATTACTATCACCAAGAGAAATATTTTCTACCGTTTATGGTCATGCAGATGTAAATTATGAAAGAATGTCAGGAGGTAGACAAATGGCTGGTCATTTCTTGTCAGAAATGATTAATAGCTCTAAGGAATGGATAGATCAGACTACTATGAAAAATCATATTTCAGATGTTTCCCCTCTAGCAACACAAATGTCAAGATTAGTTGGCCTTGGTCTTGCCTCAAAAATTTATAGAAATAACAAAATTAGAAATTCAAGTAAATTTTCAAATAACGGAAATGAAATAGTCTGGGGATCTATTGGAAATGCTAGTACAAGTCAAGGAGTCTTTTTTGAAGCAGTTAATGCATGTGGTGTATTGCAAATACCTGCAATAATTAGTATATGGGATGATGGGTATGGAATATCTGTGGACAACAAATACCACACAACTAAAGAAAGTATTTCTAAAGTTTTGAGTGGGTTTAAATTAACAAAGAATGAAACTGGAATTGAGATACTAGAAGTAAAAGGATGGGACTATTCTTCTCTTATGAAGACATATTCTTATGCAGAAAATATTGCCAGGAATTATCATGTGCCTGTAATTATTCATGTAACTGAATTAACTCAACCATTAGGTCATTCTACATCTGGATCTCATGAAAGATATAAATCTAAAGAGAGACTAGATTGGGAGAAATCAAATGATTGTAATGAAAAATTTAAAGAGTGGATTATAGAAAATAAAATTTCTACAGAGAGAAAACTACAGAATATAGATGATGAGATTAAAAAATATGTAAGAGAAGAGAAAAAACTTGCTTGGAAACATTATCAAACACCTTTTTTAAAATCAAAAGATGAATTACTAGATATATTTAATTTATTTGATAATAATGATACGAAAAATGAATTAAAACAAAGGGTTGAATCAATTGATGATATAAATTTCTCTGAGCTCTTAAAAATTGCTAGAAATACTATATATGACCTAAATCCTAATAATGAATCAATTAAAAATAAGTTAGATGATTGGTGTAAATCAAAAACAAAACTATTATCAGAAAAATATTCTACAGACTTATATTCAATTGATATTAATAACCTATCAGAAAAGAGTTCTATCCAACCTTCTTATGATAATAGTAGTGAAGTTGATGGAAGAATTGTATTAAGGGATAATTTTGATGAACTTCTAGAAAAACATGATAACTTATTCATATTTGGTGAAGATGTTGGTAAAATAGGTGATGTTAACCAAGGACTTGAAGGCTTACAAAAAAAGTATGGAAAAAATAGAGTATTTGATACAGGAATAAGAGAGTCAACAATAGTTGGTCAAGCAATTGGAATGGCTCTTAGAGGACTTAAACCAATAGCTGAAATACAATATTTAGATTATATACTCTATGCATTACAAATACTTAGTGATGATTTAGCTACAATGAGTTATAGAACACACGGAAGACAAATAGCTCCTATAATTGTTAGGACTAGAGGACATAGATTAGAAGGAATATGGCATGCTGGCTCTCCTCTTGGTGGACTGATTAACTTTTTAAGAGGAATATTTATTTTAACTCCAAGAAATATGACAAAAGCAGCTGGATTTTATAATTCTTTAATGAATTTAGATCAACCAGCAATTGTAATTGAACCATTAAATGGCTATCGAACTAAAGAAAAAATGCCATCAAATCTTGGTAAACTTGAGACTCCTATCGGTGAAGTTGATATTATCAAAAAAGGAAAAGATCTCACAATAATATCTTATGGTTCAACTTTAAACATTGTTAAGAAAGTAGGTAAAAAATTACTTGATTATGATATAGATTGTGAAATCATAGATTTACAATCATTAATTCCATTTGATATATCTCATCGAATTAAAAAAAGTATTGAAAAAACCAATAGAATTCTAATTGTAGATGAAGATATGCCTGGCGGTGCTTCAAGCTATATTCTCCAAGAATTATTAAATACTCAAAATATATATAATAAACTTGATAGTGAGCCGAAAATTCTAACTGCTAAAGAACATAGACCTCCTTATGGTTCAGATGGGGATTATTCAAGTAAACCTTCTTTTGAAGATATATTTGAAATGGTTTATGCAATTATGAATGAGGTAGATCCAAACAAGTATAGTAATATTTAATTACCATTAAATATCTTATAGATAAGCTCTGAAGATATTGCATGATAATTTGTATTATCAAAATCAATTCCTTTAGATCTTTTATCGGCTTCCAATAAATAATTAAAGATTTTTGAGATGTCTTTCATAGAATAATTAGGAGATGCTAATTTATACTCTTCTATAAAATAAGGATTTACACCCATGATTTTTGATGCTTCTCTTTTATTTTCCACAGAGTGATATAAAAAAAGTTTATTAAAAAAATAAAAAATAGATGAAATCAGTAATGTAAGAGGATATTTTACTGAATTAGTTGACATATATTCAATAATCTCAATTGTTTTTGTAAAATTCCTTTTACCAATATGTTTTGTTAATTCGAAAAAATTATATTCTTTACTAAATCCGATAATACTTTCAACTTCATCTGGCCTAATAACGTCTTGTGGTTTAGAATTAATTTTAAGCTTATTTAATTCGTTTTCAATTTGGGATAAATTATTACCTACAAAGTCAATTATAATTTGTATAGACTTAGGATGAAGTTTAATTTTTTTCTCATCAGCAACTTCATTAATCCAATTAAATATCTGGTTTTCATAAATCTTTTTTGACTCAAATGCTAATCCATTTTTTTTTGATAAACTATAAATTCTTTTTCTCTTATCAATTGATTGATTTATAAAAGACAATACGAGAATTGTTTTTTCATTAGGGGATGCTATATAACTTGTTAGTTTATCGAAGTTCTTAGAAATAGATTTAGCATCTTTTACTACAATAAAATTATAATCTCCAGCTAATGGGAATCTTTTAGCAGCATCAATTATTTCATCTTCATTAACTTCATTACCATAGAATTTAAAATAATCGAAATCTTTAGAGTCTTTTGTTATAAGTTTAGAAGCAAGTGATTTAATTATATTGTCCGCAAAATAATTTTCATCTCCTACTAAAATATAGATTGGAAAGAATTCTTCATTGTTTATCTTAGTAATGATTTTATTGTATTCGCTCATCAAAAAAAATGATTATGGAAAAGTTAAACTTTCCTGCTTATGATTTCAAATTAAAAAAAAATAATAATAAAACTTACATTTTTGATAAAATAAGAATGAAATGGATTTTTTTAACTCCTGAAGAATGGGTTAGACAAAATTTAATTATGTACATAAATTCAAAAGGATACCCGTTATCTTTAATGAATATCGAAAAAGCATTCTCTATTCACGGAGTTTTAAAAAGATATGATATTGTAGTATTTAACCAAATCGGAAAAGTAAACATTCTAGTTGAATGCAAATCATTCAAACAAAAAATAGTGAATAATCATTTTGATCAAATAATGAGATATAATATAGAATTAAAAAGCACATATCTTGTTGTTTCCAATGGAATTAATCATTATTTTTTAAAATTCGATTTTGATAATAAAAAACATGAATTTATTGATGACTTACCTTTATACTTAAAATGAAAAGAATTGCTGTAGTAATATTGAATTGGAATGGAATAGAATTGTTGAAAAAATTTATCCCGAATACTATTAGTAATTCCCAATCGGCTAATATTTATGTGATTGATAATTTCTCAGAAGATGATTCAGTTGACTTTTTAAAAAAAAATTATCCAAAAATTAAAGTTATTCAGCTAGATAAAAATTATGGTTTTGCACAAGGGTATAATATAGGTTTAAAAGAAATTGATGAGGAAATATATTGTCTTTTAAATTCAGACATTAAAGTAACAGAAAATTGGCTAGAACCTATAATTAAAGAGTTTAACGATAGTAATATCTCCATTGCGCAGCCCATTATATTAGATTACAATAATCAAGAAAAATTCGAATATGCAGGAGCTGCTGGTGGTTTTATAGACAAATATGGATATCCTTTTTGTAGAGGGAGGATTATAAATTCAATAGAAAATAATACAAATCAGTATAAAGATTCTAAAATTTTTTGGGCTACAGGAGCATGTTTATTTGTAAGAAGAAGGGTTTTTATTGAATTGAATGGATTTGATAAAGATTTTTTTGCTCATCAAGAAGAAATTGATTTTTGTTGGAGAGCATATAATCTTAATTATAATTGTAAAGCTATTACTTCATCAAGAGTATTCCATATTGGCGCTTATACTATAAAAGAAAATGCTTCTAAAACATATTTAAATTATAGAAATTCTTTATATATGTTAGTAAAAAATCTCCCATTTAATAAATTTTGGACTATTCTACCCCAAAGAATAATTATTGATATCTTATCTTCATTTTACTTATTAATTAATTTAAAGTTTATGAGCTTCTTATCTATATATAGAGCTTATTTTAACTTATTTCTTAAGTTTTTGACAATGATCAATAAAAGAGATAATTCACTAAAAAAAGATGATTATTACTATGTAAACAGTATAATCTATAATTATTTTATCTTAAAAAAAAAGAAATTCTTTGAACTGAAATACAATAAATTACCATAATTATATTAGATTTGTAGCTGAAAATTTTATTAACCAATTATTTTTGAAATGAAAACAAATATTTTAGTAGTTGGAGTTCTAGGTTTACTTCTTACTTCTTGTGTTTCGCAAAAGAAGTATTCAGATTTAGAAAAACTTCAACAAGACACAAAAGAATTACTAGATAATGCAACAAGCAGATTAGATCGAACTAATCAAGGTCTAGCTACTGCTAATGGAAGAAATGCTGCTCTTACAGAGCAAAATAGATTTCTAAGAGCAAACAATCAAGATTTGATTGATAATATTGGTAATTTAACTACACTTACTCAAAAGGGAGCTGAAAACCTAGAACGTTCTCTTGAAAGTATTAAAGAAAAAGACCTTATCATAACAAGAATGCAAGATGCTGTAACAAAAAGAGATTCTGTTACTTTAGCATTAGTTCAAAGTTTTAAAAGTTCGCTTGGAACATTAAGTGATGATGATATAGAAATTAATGTTGAAAAAGGCGTTGTATATGTTTCAATATCTGACAAACTTTTATTTAACAGTGGTAGTTTTACAGTTACTGAAAAAGCAAAAAAAGTTCTTGAGAAAATTGCTAAAGTTATAAGTGATAAGCCAGATTTAGAATTTATGGTTGAAGGTCACACTGATAATATGCTTATAGATCAAGAAAAAGCTGCTGAAAAAATTCCTGGTATAATTGATAACTGGGATCTTTCTGTAAAAAGAGCAACATCAGTAGTAAGAATTCTGCAAAACGATTATGGAGTTGACCCAGGTAAGCTTGTAGCTGCTGGAAGAAGTTTCTATATGCCTATTGCTGATAATGATTCAAGAGTTACTAGAGCTAGAAATAGAAGGACTAGAATAGTCGTTCTTCCTAAATTAGATCAATTCTTTAATCTAATAGAAGAAGGAAAAACTATGAGTGTTCCATCTACTATTGATAATGATAATACAATAAATTCTAGCAATAAACCTGACTAAGATTAGATAGGTTTAAAAAACAAGAAAAGCATGCTTATAATCCGGCATGCTTTTTTTTATAAAACTTTTAGTTTTGCGAATTTTAGTAGCAGGTGCTTCTCCCCTATTTTTTCAAATTTTATTTTCGCTTTAATATTTTCATTATTTCCTTCAAGACCAATCACTTGACCTTTACCGAACTTTAAATGCTGAACTTTATCTCCAATACTTACTTTTGCATTAAAATCATTATCTGATTTAAGTGAAGATATTTTTTTAAAATTACCATTTCTTAAAAATTTCTGTTTTACAAACGGACTAGATTTGGATTGATTTTGAAGTACACTAAAGTCATTATTATCTATAAAATCAATAAAATCGTTATCTATTTCTTCAATAAACCTACTTTCCTCACAAGATATTAATTTTCCCCACCTGTATCGAGAATTAGCATAAGATATAAATAAGTTTTTCTTAGCTCTTGTAATTCCCACATAAAATAATCGTCTTTCTTCTTCTAAGTCATCTCTTGAGTTGTAACTCAATGCTGAAGGGAAAAGATCTTCTTCAAGTCCAACAATAAAAACATTTTTGAATTCAAGTCCCTTAGATGAATGTAAACTCATTAATGAGACAAAATCTTCATTTAATTTTAAATCTATATCAAAGTCTGTTGCTAATGATACAGTTGATAGAAATTCGGAAAGATTATTTTTTGAGTCTACTATTTCCTTTTGATCTTCTATAAAATCTCTTATTCCATTAAGTAATTCTTGAATATTTTCAACTCTAACTATTGACTCAGGACTTTCATCTTTTCTTAACTCATCTATAATCTTTGTCTCTTTAATAACTAAATCTGCTATATCAAAAGCACTTAATTTTTTATTTTGAATTTTAAAAACCTCTATTTGATTAATAAAATTTTCAAGTTTAGTTATTGAAGAGGCAGATAATCCTAAATCTATTTTTTTTACAGATTTAATTGTTTCATATATGCTTAAGTTGTTATTCTTAGATCCAATTATAATCTTATTAACAGTAACTTGACCAATACCTCTTGGAGGATAGTTTATAATTCTTTTAAGGCTCTCTTCATCATTATTATTAACTAAAAGTCTTAGGTAAGCTAATACATCTTTAATCTCTTTTCTATTGTAAAATGATACACCGCCATAAATTTTATAAGGAATATTAGAATTTCTTAATGAATCTTCAATTACTCTTGATTGAGCATTAGTTCTATAAAGAATAACAAAGTCTTTATAATCATTCTCTAATTTAATCATTTTCAATACTTTCTGAGAAATCAATCTTGCTTCAGCAATATCAGACGGATTAGATGTTATTTGGACTTTGTCACCAAACTCATTATCAGTCCAAACTTCTTTATGTATCTTATTCTTATTATTGTCAATTACTGAATTAGCAGCATTTACTATATACTTTGTAGATCGATAATTTTGTTCTAAACGATAAACTTCAACATCATCATAATCATTTCGAAAATTGATAATATTATTAATGTTTGCACCTCTAAAGGAATATATACTTTGAGCATCATCTCCTACTACACATATATTTTGATATTTATCAGCAAGAGACTTTACAATTAAATATTGGGAATTATTGGTGTCTTGGTACTCGTCAACAAGAATATATTTAAACTTTTCTTGATATTTAGCAAGTACTTCAGGATAATTATTTAATAGTTCATTTGTTTTTAATAGCAGATCATCAAAATCCATAGAATTTGATTTAATTAATCTATCAGTATATTCTTTATATATTTCTCCAGTTTTTGGTCTTTTTGACAGGTTATCTGATTCTGTTAAATCAGAATTTGAAAAATATGCATTAACAGAAATAAAACTATTCTTTAGTGATGAGATTCTATTTCGAATTGTTTTTGGCCTGTATGCGTCTTTATCTAGATTCATTTCTTTAATTATTGATGAAATCAATCTTTCTGAATCTTGAGTATCATATATAGTAAAGTCAGATGTAAAGCCTATTTTATGAGCTTCAAATCTTAATATCTTAGCAAAAACTGAATGAAAAGTTCCCATCCATATATTTTTTGACTCTCCATCACCTATCATAAAAGAAATTCTAGATTTCATTTCTCTAGCAGCTTTATTTGTAAAAGTAAGAGCAAGAATCTCAAATGGATCAATACCATTTTTAATTAGGTGAACAATTTTATAAGTCAGCACTCTTGTTTTCCCTGAACCAGCACCAGCTATAACCATTGATGGACCATTTATCTTTAATACGGCTTTTTTCTGAGCTTCGTTAAGATCGTTTAGATAAGATTGTTTATCTTCTAACATTATTATAAATTTAAGTAATTAATGAATTTTAATCATTCATATTACCTTATTTAAATAAATTACTTATGAAAAGAATTATCCTTTTGTTCTTAACTGTTTCAAATTTTTCATTTTCACAAAATCTAAATGAACAAATTATTGCTATTGAAGATAAATTAATTTCCTGGAGACATGATATTCATAAACATCCGGAATTATCAAATAGAGAATTTAGAACTTCAAAAGTAATAGCAAATCATTTAAAAAGTTTAAATATTAAAGTCACTGAAAATGTTGCAAAAACTGGAGTAGTTGGAATTCTTAACGGAAATAAGCCAGGAAAAGTTGTTGCTCTTAGAGCTGATATGGATGCTCTTCCAATTAATGAAAGAAATGATTTGGAATATAAATCTATTAATGAAGGGGTTATGCATGCATGTGGACACGATACCCATATGGCAATTTTAATGGCTACAGCTGAAATTCTCTCAAAAAATAGAGATTTTCCGGGTACTGTTAAATTTATTTTTCAGCCAGCTGAGGAAGGCCCACCATCAGGTGAAGAAGGAGGAGCTAGATTAATGATAAAAGAGGGGGTGTTAAAAAACCCTGAGGTTGATGCAATATTTGGTTTACACATTAGTTCTCTTTTGCCTATGAATAGAGTTTATTATAAGCCAAGAGGATTTTTTGCTTCTTCTTCAAGTTTTACAATAAAAATTAAAGGAGAAGGAACACATGGCGGGACACCATGGTTTGGAGTTGACCCAATTGTTATATCGGCTGAAATAATAAGTGCCCTTCAGACAATTATTTCAAGACAGTCAAATTTAACTGAAGAAGCAGCTGTCTTATCAATTGGACAGATAAATGGTGGAAATAGATTTAATATTATCCCTGAAGAAGTTACTATGATTGGCACCATTAGAGCTCTAAACTATGAGATGAGGGACAAAATAAAACAAAAGATGCGTGATCTAGTTGATGGAATTTCAAAATCTTTTGGGGCTAAATCGGAAGTAGAAATAATTGATGGTGCAGACATAACTTATAATGACCCTGATATGATGAACAAGATGTTACCTTCACTTAAAAGATCAGCTGGAGAAAATAATGCAGTTTTAACTAAAGCAAAAACTGTTGCTGAGGATTACGCATATTACCTGAATAATGTACCAGGTTTTCTTTTTGAATTAGGCGGGTATAATCCAGATTTAAATATGCCAACTACACCTCACCATACTGCAGATTTTAAAGTTGATGACAAATCAATGCTTCTAGGAGTTAAGGTAATGACTAATCTTGCTTTAGATTTTCTAAAAAGTGAATAATAAGAATATTCTTGACACTTCTATTGAATTTATTAAAGGAGTTGGTCCATCAAGGGTCAAACTTTTTAAAGAAGAGTTAAATATCACCACATATGATGATTTAATAAATTTTTTTCCTTTTAGATATATAGATAGGACCAAGTTCTATAAAATTAAAGATCTTCCTGATTTACCAACTGATGTCCAAATTATTGGGAAAGTAGTTAAGAAAAAATCTGTCAACACTAAATTTAATAGACGTTTATCTTTGACTTTTCAAGATGATACAGGCCAAATTGAATTAATCTGGTTTAGGGGATATAACTGGATTGAAGACTCAATAGATAAGAATAAAGAATATGTAGTTTTTGGGAAATTAAATTGGTACAAGAAGAAAATTACAATAACTCATCCAGAGATAAAATTAAAGTCAACTTTTGATAGAAATGTTCCAAGAAGATTACATGGAATATACTCTTCAACTGAAAAACTAACAGCTAGCGGTATTACACAAAGGTATTTCATAAAAATTATATATGAATTACTTCAATCAACTAATGGAAAGATTCAAGAAAACTTACCCGCATACATTAGAAAAAAATATTCACTTATTGATAGACAGAGCGCTTTTATAAATATTCATTTGCCCGAGTCTAATGATAAACTAAAAAAATCAATAAATAGATTAAAATTTGAAGAACTATTCTTAAACCAGCTAGGTTTTTTGTTATCAAAAACTGACAGATTAGAAAAGATTGATGGTTTTAAGTTCAAAGTGGTGGGAAATAATTTTAATAAGTTTTATCATAAAACATTACCATTTGAGTTGACAGGAGATCAGAAAAAAGTAATAAAAGAAATTCGTAAAGATTTTAATAGCGGCAAACAAATGAATAGGCTCCTTCAAGGTGATGTTGGTTCCGGAAAAACAATTGTCTCATTGATGATAATACTTATAGCTATAGATAATGGGTATCAATCATGTATTCTTTCTCCAACAGAGATTCTAGCTAATCAGCATTTTGATTCTATATCTAAATTGCTAGAAGATTTTAATATAAATGTCGAAATATTAACTGGTTCAACACCTCAAAAATCAAGAAACAAAATTCATAAAAGACTTTTGAATCAAGAAATTCACATTTTGATTGGAACCCATGCAATTCTTGAAGATATAGTGAAATTCAAAAACTTAGGTTTAGCTATAATTGACGAACAACATAGGTTTGGAGTTGCTCAAAGGGCTAAATTATGGAAGAAGAATACATCTCCACCTCATATATTAGTTATGACCGCAACTCCCATACCTAGAACTTTAGCTATGAGTGTTTATGGTGATCTTGATATATCTATTATAAAAGAACTACCTCCTGGAAGAAAAAAGACTATAACAGTTCATAGATATGATAAAAATAGATTAAGTGTCTATAGGTTTCTTAAAGATCAAATTAAGCTAGGCAGACAAGTATATATTGTTTATCCCCTAATTAATGAATCTGAGAAACTTGATTATAAAGATTTAATTGATGGTTATGAAAGTATGTTACGTGATTTTCCAAGACCCAAATATCAAGTTGGAATTCTTCATGGTAAAATGAAATCATTAGACAAAAACATTGAAATGGAAAGATTTGTTAATAATAAGACTCAAATACTTGTATCTACGACTGTTATTGAAGTAGGTGTTAATGTTCCTAATGCTTCCGTTATGATGATTGAAAGTTCAGAAAGGTTTGGATTATCTCAATTACATCAATTAAGAGGAAGAGTTGGAAGAGGAAATGATGAAAGCTACTGTATACTTATGACTAAAGATAATCTTTCAAATGATGCTAAGAAAAGAACTGATACGATGGTTCAAATTGATGATGGCTTTAAGGTTTCTGAAGTTGATTTAAAATTAAGAGGTCCAGGAGACATATTAGGAACAAAACAAAGTGGAATACTTAAGTTTAAAATAGCCGATATCATTAATGATCATGATATTTTAGCAAAAGCTAGAGAATGCGTCTCAGATATACTTTCCACTGATCCTAAATTAAAATCACCTACAAATTCATCTATCAGAGATTATATATCTCATTCAGGAAAATCAAAAAATTTATGGAGATATATAAGTTGATATAATTATATTTGCTATGAATTACATTATAAACTGTGAAAGTTTCTTATAATTGGCTGAAAGACTACCTAGACATTGACAAACCAGTTGATGAAGTTTCAGAAATATTAACAAATCTTGGTTTAGAAGTAGAAAAAGTAGAAGATTTTGAATCAATAAAAGGATCTCTTGAGGGGATTATTGTTGGAGAAGTCTTGTCCTGTAAAAAACATCCAAATGCTGATAGACTTAAACTCACAAATATTGATCTAGGAAAAAAGGGGAAATTTGAAATTGTATGTGGTGCACCAAATATCTCTAAAGGTCAAAAAGTACCTGTAGCAACAATTGGGTCAACTATCTATACAAATTCTGGTGAGAAGATTAAAATATCAAAATCTAAAATAAGGGGTGTAGTAAGCAATGGTATGGTATGTGCTGAAGATGAACTTGGATTAGGTGACTCTCATGACGGAATAATGGTTCTAGATAAAAAGATAAAATCAGGAACTCCACTAAGTGAGATATATAAAATTGAAAAAGATAAAATATTAGAGATTGGATTAACTCCTAATAGGTCTGACGCAATGAGTCATTATGGTGTTGCAAGAGATTTAAAAGCATTTTTTGACCTAAATAAAGAAAAAGTAAAATTAAAGCCCCCAAGCATAAGTGAATTTACTTATGATGATTTTAAAATTGAAACTAAAATAAGTGTCAAAGATTCTAACTTATCTCCTTTGTATGCCGGTATAATAATTAAAGATATTGAAGTTAAAGATTCTCCAACATGGCTAAAAAATAAGCTTAAATCAATTGGATATGAACCTATAAATAATATAGTTGATATAACTAACTATGTGTTACATGAAATTGGACAACCCTTACATGCTTTTGATTTAGATAAAATCACAAACATTGAAGTCAAAACATTACCCTCAAAAACAAAATTCAAAACTCTTGACGGTAATGAAATATCCCTTAATAATGAAGATATTATGATCTGTTCAGAAAGTAATCCATTATGTTTAGGTGGTATATTTGGAGGTTTGGATTCGGGTGTTACAAATGATACAAAAAATATTTTTTTAGAATCAGCAATTTTTAATCCCACATCTATAAGAAAATCATCAAAAAGACATTCAATCTATACAGAAGCTTCTTTTAGATTTGAAAGAGGTGTAGACCCTGAAATGGTTATATATGCTTTAAAAAGAGCATCAATATTACTTAAAAACAATTGCCCAGAATCTATTTCATCAAATATTATTAAAGAGGATAATCTTAAGATCGAAGACAAAAAGATTTATTTAAGATATGATAAAATTAATTCAATATCCGGTAAGGTTATAGATAAAGATATTGTAGCATCTATTTTAAACTCTCTAGATGTAACAATTGAAGCATCAACCGATGATGGTTTAAATGTAATCTCTCCTCATTATAGAGCAGATGTTAATAGAGAGATTGATCTAATTGAAGAAATACTTAGAGTATATGGTTATAACAATATTGATTCAAGTTCAAGACTAATTCTTTCATTTAAAGATTACACTTTAGATAATGATAAGACCATTGATGATATAATATATAAGAGACTTATTGGTATTGGTTTTAATGAGATTATGACGAATTCTATCTGCTCTCCTCAATCAAACCAGATAAATAATAATCTTAAACCTATTGAGATTATTAACCCTCAAGGAATTGAGTTGTCAAACCTTAGAGTTTCTTTATTACCAGGAATGCTTGATACCATAAGTTTTAACATTAACAGACAAAACAAAAATCTTAAATTATTTGAAATAGGAAATAACTACCAAACTATAGGTAAAGATAATGTTGAGACAAGAACACTTTCAGTTTCTATTTGCGGAGAAGTATTTGATGAATCATGGTTAATTAATGATAAAACAGATAATTTCTTCTATTTAAAGGGGGTTATCGGTAAATTGCTTAATGATTTATCATTAAAGGCTAAATTAGAAGCTAAAAATGACTCTAACTACTCTAATAAGCTTATAATAGCAAAAGGAAAGGATACAATTGGTTTTATTGGAGAAGTAAACAAACAAACTCTTAATAATTATTCAATAAATACTAAGGTATGTTATGCTGAAATTGATATATCAAAGATTGAGATATTTAAAAGTGCTATTAAATATAAAGAAATATCAAAGTTCCCATCTTCAAGAAGAGATGTATCTATGATAGTAGATTCTAAAACTACTTTTCATGACATTAAGAAATTATCATTTGGTATTGATAAGAATATTTTAAAAGAAGTTAATTTATTTGATGTCTATAAAGACAAGTCAATGAATAATGATAAAAAGTCATATGCCGTTAGCTTTATTTTCAATGACTCTAAAAAAACACTTACTGATAAACATATAGATCAAGTAATGAAAAAAATAATGAATAAATTTAATAAAGATCTAAATGCTCAAATTAGAGATAAATAACTATTTATATAAGGTTTCTCTTTGTTTGATAATTTTTTCATCCTTCACATATTCATCAAAGGAAAGGTAACTATCAATAGACCCATTAGGGGTAATTTCAATTATTCTGTTTGAAACAGATTGTGCAAAAGCAATATCATTTGTACTCATTAAAATAGTACCCTTATAGTTTATTAATGAATTATTAAATGTAGTAATTGATTCTAGATCAAGATGATTAGTAGGTTCATCTATTAATAAAACATTTGGATTAACCATCATTATCTTAGATAACATACACCTTACCTTCTCACCACCAGATAAAACATCACAAGATTTTAGAGCCTCATCACCACTAAATAACATTTTACCTAAAAATCCCCTAATGTACAATTCCTCCTTTTCTTCATCATTATTAGCCCATTGTCTTAACCAATCAACTAGTGACATTTTATTTTTAAAAAAAGAAGAGTTGTCTAACGGTAAATAGCCAAATGCAGTAGTTATTCCCCAACTATAGGATCCAGAAGTACATTTTAAATTACCAGAAAGACATTCATAGAAATAGTTACATGCTCTAGAGTTCCTAGATAAAATCAAAACCTTTTCTCCTCGCTTAAGATTAAATGTAATGTCTTTAAAGAATGTTTCATTTTCAGTAGAATATGATAAAGAATTTACATCTAATATTTGGTCACCGGCTTTTCTTTCTTGTTCGAAAATTATTGCTGGGTACCTTCTACTTGAAGGTTTTATTTCTTCAATATTTAATTTTTCAATCATTTTTTTCCTTGCAGTTGCTTGTTTTGATTTTGCAACATTTGCTGAAAATCTTGAAATAAATTCTTGTAACTCTTTTTTCTTCTCTTCAGCTTTTTTGTTTTGTTGAAGTTTTTGCCTAGTCGCTAGTTCACTTGAAGCTTGCCAAAAACTGTAATTTCCTGAAAAATGGTTAATCTTTCCAAAATCTATATCCGAAATATGAGTACACACTGAATCCAAAAAAAATCTATCATGGGAAACAACAATAATTGTATTTTCAAATTCTTGAATAAAATTCACTAACCATTCAACTGAATTATAATCTAAATCATTTGTAGGCTCATCCATAATAAGGACATCTGGATTTCCAAATATACATTGTGCAAGAAGAACTTTAACCTTAATTTTTTGATCAATACTATCCATCATTTGCTGATGTGCTTCTTCCTTTATTCCTAAGCTAGATAATAAAAATGCTGCATCAGCTTCAGCATTCCATCCGTCCATTTCTTCAAATTTAATTTGTAACTCACCTACCCTTTCAGCATCTTCATCAGAAAAGTCTTCATTTGAATATAAATCGTCAATTTGCTTTTTAATTTCATAAAGCTCCTTGTTACCTAAAATAACTGTCTCTAGCACATTGTTAGAATCATATCTGTTATGATCCTGCTCTAATACAGATAGTCTCTTTCCTGGTTCTAATAATACAGATCCAGAGTTTCCTTCCATCTGTTTTGATAGAATTTTCAAAAATGTTGATTTACCAGCACCATTAGCTCCGATTATCCCATAGCAATTTCCTGGAGAAAAAGTTATATTTACTTCATCAAATAGAATTCTTTTACCGAATTGAAGTGATAAATTATTTACAGATAACATATTATTCAAATTATGCGCAAAAATAACACCTTGACGTTTTTTAAACTAATTATACTCGTCAATATTTTGTTTTTTTTTAATTCATGTAATAATGATGATCCTAATGTTTTTTTTATAGGAGGTGAAATTATTAACCCTTCATCATCAAGCGTTAATATTTATAGAAATAATATTAAGATAGATTCGATTGAGCTAGATGCAGACAATAAGTTTTTTAAGCAAATTGATAATGCCAATTCAGGTATTTACAGAATTGAGCATTTACCTGAATATCAAAATATACTTGTCGATAAAGGAGATAGTATATGGATTAGAGTTAATGGAGAAGATTTTAATGAATCATTATCTTTTACAGGTAAAGGTTCCTCTAAAAATAATTTTTTAATTGACATTTCAAATTATTTATATAATGAAGATGAGTATTTATCAACTATATATTCAGAAAACTCAATTAGGTTTAAAGAAATAATAGATTCATTATTAAAAGACAAAGAAAATATTTGGAATGATTTTATCAATTCCGGAGAGCAATCAAAATTGGCTGAGAAAGTTACTAAGTCTAGCATCTTATATTCATATGCAAATAGACTTGAAAGATATGCTCTTCTTAGAGGCTCAAATTGGAATTCATCAGATTCACAAGAATATTTTAAATATAGAGATGATCTTAACCTAAATGATAAAGATTTAATACTATTTGAGCCATATATAACTTATTTAATGAATTATTTTAATAAAAGTGTACTGGATAGCAGTCAAGTTTATTTTTATCAAAAAAACAACACTGACTTTAATATTAAAAAGCTAGTTCTTATTGACACTGAAATAAAAGATGATAATTTAAAAAATATTTTATCTAGAGCTACTGCAATAGAGGAATTGTTGAACTTTAATAATCATAATTTCCATGAAAGATTTATTGGATACTACTCCTATATTAATTCATCTCAAACATATTATGATGAGATTATAAGACTTCATAATGATATTAATAAAATGCAAATTGGGAATAAGTTGCCAGAAATTGATCTTATGAATTTTAATCAATCCATTATTTCTAGTGATGATGTCTTTAATAATAAAAAGACTCTTATATATTTCTGGTCACAAACTCAAATGAATCATTATAGAAGGACAATCAGAAGAGTTAATGAGCTAAAAGAGAAATTCCCTCAATATAGATATGTAGGAATATGTATACAACCATATAATGATCTTGTGAATCAAGCCCAAACAATATTAAATGTTACCATCGATGATCAATTTTCATTTACAAATTTTGAGAAATCAAGTAAAGATTGGGTATTAACTTATCTAAATAAAGCAATTATTATAGATAGAAAATCAAAAATTATTGATGGTTTCGGGAACCTATTCTCTAATAGTATAGAACAATCTTTAAGCCGTTATTGATTGTTCTTATGGTCACTCAAAAACTTATCTAATCCAATATCTGTAAGTGGATGCTTCATTAGCCCCTTTATTGCAGATAATGGACTAGTTATAACATCTGCTCCTAATTTTGCGCAATCCACAATATGCATTGTATGTCTAATTGAAGCAGCTAATATTTGAGTGTTAAATCCATAGTTATCATAAATCTCTCTTATCTCACTTATTAGATTTAACCCATCAGCAGAGATGTCATCAAGTCTTCCTATAAAAGGAGAAACATAAGTAGCTCCAGCTTTTGCAGCAAGTAATGCCTGACCAGCAGAAAAAACCAATGTACAGTTAGTCTTTAAACCTTTATCTGAAAAATATCTAATTGCCTTAATTCCTTCTTCAATCATAGGGACTTTTATAACAATTTGTTTGTGAAGCTTAGCAAGGTCCTCCCCTTCTTTTATTATTCCTTTATAGTCAACAGAAATAACTTCAGCTGACACATCTCCATTGACTATCTGACATATCTTCTTATAGTGTTTAGTTATATTCTTCTCACCTTTAATTCCTTCTTTAGCCATTAAAGAGGGATTTGTAGTAACTCCATCTAATATACCTAATGATTGAGCTTCTTTAATTTGATCAAGATTTGCAGTATCAATAAAAAATTTCATAAATAAGTTTATTTAGGTTTATTAAAAAGTTTATACATTTTCATAACAATTTTTTCAAAAATCATATCTGGGATAAATTCTTTAAGAGTTACTAGCTTTTGAATAAATTTTCCAGAAAGGTAATGAATTTTAGGATTTTTAGAATTTATAATCTTAAAAACTAAATCTGCTACTTCTTTAGGATCATTTCCATTTTTTGACATTCCTTTTGTAACAGCTTTAGTAAAACTTGAATATTCTGAATTGTATGGGGAATTCTTATCCAAAACAGTGTCTGTTCTATTGTAAATTATCTCTGTCTTATAGTCTCCTGGAGCAAGGTTAACAACCCTAACATTAAAGTTTTTTAACTCCATATTTAATGACTCTCCTAGTAAATTTAATGATGCTTTTGATGCACAATATATACTTTGAAATGGCAAACCTAGATATCCTGCAATAGAAGTAATATTTATAATTAGTCCAGACATATTTTTCCTCATATGAGGGACAACTTTTTGTATAAGATTTATATGACCAAAAAAATTTGTATCATATAGGTTTTTTATATCAGACATCTCTGAGGATTCTACTGGACCAGTAATACTTATACCAGCATTATTAATTAGTACATCAATTTTTCCGTGTTTATTAATTAAATAATCACTTATTCTTTCGGCATCTTCATATTCAGTAATATCAAATTTTAGCATTTTATATTTTGCATCTATTTCTTTTGGATTTCTAGAAGTTCCATAAACTATAAAATCATGATTAGATAGTTTCTCTGCAATTGATCTTCCTAAACCTGATGAAGCACCAGTAATTAATACTACTTTTGACATAATTTATTTAAATATATTAAATTTAATATATGAAACAGCTAATATTGATTTTAAGTTTATTTCTTATATCAAATTGTGAAAATAATAACTCTAAAGATTTTAAACTTAAAATTCAATCACCAGATAAGACTATTAAACTAAATGACACAATCAATATAGAAATTTTAAATAAAAAGAATATTCTTATTGACTCTACACAGATATTTATAAATAATAAAAGGGTAACCAAAGAAACTGTCTTAAATGAATATATCCTTGGAAATCAGAAAGTTAAAGCTATTATATACAGTAATGGTAAATCTTTTACTCTAAATACTTCATTTGATCTTTATTCAGACATTATACCAAAACTCTATAAGTATAAAATTATAAATGAGTTTGCACATGATGATAAAGCATATACTCAAGGATTAGAGTTTTATGAAGGTGAATTATATGAAAGTACAGGATTAAACGGAAAATCAAGTTTAAGAAAAGTAAATTATAGAACTGGTGAAGTACTTAAGTCTATTAAGATTGATAACGAATATTTTGCAGAAGGAATTACTATACTTAATGATAATATATACCAACTTACTTGGAAAAATCAAGTTGGTTTCATCTACAATACAGATCTTGAATATAAGAAAACATTTGAATATGGAAATAGCATTCAGGGTTGGGGTTTATGTAATGATGGTGAATATCTTTATAAATCTGATGGAACAAATAAAATATGGTTATTAGATAAGGACACATTAAAAGAAATTGGAAATATTGAGGTTATGACAAATAAGTCAAAAATTAAGAATATTAATGAGCTTGAATATATTAATGGAAAAATTTATGCTAATACATATCAGTTTAACCGAGATGTTGTTATTATAATAAATGCTAATAATGGAGCTGTTGAAGGTGTAATTGATTTTACAGGTATAAGAGATTTAGTTCAACAATCTCCAGATCTTGATGTAATGAATGGTATAGCTTATAATCCAAGGACAGATAAACTATATGTTACAGGTAAGAATTGGAATAAACTATTTGAAATAAAATTGGTCGATAGTAATTAAATAAATAAAGGCTGTTAAATATTACTAATAGTTAATCTTCAATTATAGCTTGAATTAATTTCACTAAACTATTCATATCTCTTAAATCCATAATTTCTATTGGAGAATGTGAATATCTTCCAGGCCAAGATATTGGAACTGAGGGAATACCATAAGACAAAAAGGGTTGACCGTCCGTTCCCCCTGAAGTCATTCCATATTGAATTTTAATATTATTATTATCAGCTAATTTTCTAATCATCTTAAAATTTTCACGACTTACGAAATTTATACTCTCCAGAACTCTTATTACTGCACCATTTCCGAGTGGAGCGTTTGCAAAAAATTCATCTATATATGGATCATCTGAAGAGACATAGGTGTCAACAGGATGAACTATGCTAGCATTTTTTAATTTTGTAGCAGAATATTTTGCACCTCTCAGCCCAATTTCTTCTTCAACTGACCATACAAAAGTTATTTTACTTTTTAATTCTTTTGGATTTATTTTATTTAATGATAAAATTAAGGCTGCACATCCAACTCTATCATCAAAACTTCTACCTGTAACCCTATTCTCATTCAACCTAATCATTTCTTTAGGCATTGTTACACTTGTTTCTCCTATAATAACTCCAGCCTCTAAGGCTTCTTTTTTAGATATAAATCCTGCATTTACATTTAACGGTAAATTTGATTTTCTTTTTTTTGAAGTTAGATAGTCAAGTCTTGGCTCAAAAACTCCTGTAATTTCTTTATCCCTTAAATGAATAGTTGCAGGTTGTGCTTCCCATAACCAAGGCAGCATTCCTCCTAACATTTCTAACTCTAACCTTCCATCATTCTTAATATCATTAACTATGTATCCAGTTTCATCCATATGGGCTACGAAAACTTTGTGATTTTCTCCTTGACCAAATGTTAAGATTAAATTTCCCTTTTTATCTACTATTGGTTTAGCCCACGAGGGTAACTTTTTTATGATATGATTTCTTACGGCATTTTCAGATGTGCTTACACCATATTTATTTATTAATTCACCTAATATAGATTCGTATTCAGAATAAGATTTAAATAATGTATTTTTTTGGTTTTTCTTATCCGGAAAATCATAATAATTACCTAATTGTATTTTTTGACTATTACTGATATAATTAATCAAATTTATTACATCATTAATTGCAATCATTTCTACTGGAGAATTAGAATACTTACTAGGAATGCCTATCTCATATATTTTCAATTTGTCAAAATCTATATTAGATGCACTATTTCTAAAAGATAAAATGGGTTTTGCTTTAATAATATTGCCTTTATTTTTATAAAATTTTTCATTCACAATAATTTGATCTGATCCAATAGAATCTGAATCTAAAAATCGATTAAACCTATATATATTTTTAAAAGGACCATATTGATTTATCACAGATTCAATTCCCTTTCCATTTATTAATTCTTGAACTGTCCATGCGAACACTAACTTTCCTTTAACACTTTTTATATTTATAGACTTAGCTATAACCGCTAAAGCTAAACCAGCAGCTTTAATTTTAATATTAGGGGCAGCAATCAATGAGTCATTAATTACTACTGGTTTTTTATTGAGACTTACAGGATCTAATAATTCAATTTCATTTTGATACACCTCTTCAATTGAAGAAGCTCCTATATCGATATATCCCTCATGCCATGTAAAGGGTTCTTTTTGTGATTCAGGATGTTTCCTAAGACCTTCAAAGTGAGAAGATGGAACAGTTGAAACACCAATAGTATATTTTTTTTCAGAGTCAATTTTAACTTCATGTCCTTGCATAAATTGATCATACAATTGACCTATATGACCAAAACCAACAGGTGTAAACCTCATATATCCATTAGGTTTAATTTCACTGATAACATAGCCAGGTTCATCAATTGGAACGGTTATTAAAGTTTTTGGAAGTCCACTGCCAATTTCTAGAATTAGATTTCCTAGTTTATCTTCTTTTAAATTGATGTTTTTTAAAAATGATTTTAAGTATTCTGAAGCATTATCTTCTCTCCCTGTAACAGAAATTGTCTCAGAAAATTCTTTTAATGCCTCAATTAGCAGTAATTTTTGTTCATCTATAGATTCTTGAGAATAAGATGTTATCGAAATAAAGAATATGAAATAAAATGTTTTTTTTAAATTTTTTAATAACATCTCAATTTTATTTTTAAAATTCATCTGTTTGTTATAAATAATTATCATAATAATTAAGCAAATAAAGGCCTATCTTTCATTTGTTTCTTTACATTATCAGATATAGTATTTAACTTTTCATCGTTCTCGTAATTATTTATTACTTCATTTATATACTCAGCTACAAACCCCATATCTTCTTCTTTAAGACCTCTAGTAGTAATAGCTGGAGTTCCAATCCTAATACCTGATGTAACAAATGGTGACTGCTCATCATAAGGGACCATATTCTTATTTACTGTAATATTAGCTTTACCAAGAGAGGTTTCAGCATCTTTTCCGGTTATATTCTTATTCCTTAAGTCAATTAATAAAAGGTGGTTATCTGTACCTCCTGAAACAATATTAAAGCCTAGATCCATTAAATCCGATGATAATTTTTTAGAATTCATCTGAATTTGTTTAGCATAGTCTTTAAAAGAAGAATCAAGAGCTTCTCCAAATGCTATGGCCTTAGCAGCAATAACATGTTCTAGAGGACCTCCTTGATTACCAGGAAAAATTGAACTATCTAAAACAGATGACATTTTTTTAAGATTACCATTTTTAAATTTTAAACCAAATGGATTATCAAAGTCTTTTCCCATCATTATTATCCCTCCTCTAGGGCCTCTAAGTGTTTTATGTGTTGTAGAAGTTATCACATCACAATGAGGGACTGGATCAGACAGCAAACCTTTAGCAATTAGACCTGCTGGATGAGCTATGTCTGCATGTAATATAGAACCAACTTCATCAGCTATTTCTCTAAATTTTAAAAAATCCATATCTCTAGAATATGCTGAAGCCCCAACGATAATTAAATTTGGTTTTTCCTCTTTAGCAATTTTTAATATTTCTTGATAATCAAATACTCCATCCTTATTTAATCTATAAAAACTTGACTTGTATAGTTTTCCTGAGAAGTTAACTGGTGAGCCATGAGTTAAATGTCCTCCATGAGAAAGGTCAAGACCTAGAATTTTATCTCCTGGCTTAAGAAAAGCATCAAATACAGCTGAATTAGCCTGTGAACCTGAATGAGGTTGTACATTAGCATAATCAACAGAGAAAAGCTCTTTTAGTCTATTTATTGCAATACTTTCAACTTGATCAACTACTTCGCATCCACCATAATATCTTTTACCTGGATAGCCTTCAGCATACTTATTTGTTAAAACTGATCCGGTGGCTTTCATTACATTTTCACTTGCAAAGTTTTCGGATGCAATTAATTCAAGCCCATTTATTTGTCTTTCTTTTTCCTTTTGTATTAGATTAAAAATTTCTTTAGCACTATTCATTTTAAAAAAGATTATCAGCTAAAATAACAAATTTGTAATTTTACAGTATGAATTCAGTTAATATAAAAAATAGAAAAGCTAA
>CAYTIE010000016.1:9583-25316 GCA_964437815.1 uncultured Flavobacteriaceae bacterium | reverse complement strand
CCTCTTTAGCTTTTGGCTCCTCTTTAGCTTTTGGCTCCTCTTTAGCTTTTGGCTCTTCTTTCGCTAGCTCCGCTTGTATTAGCTCAATAGGTTTACCAGCTAACCAATCATTAACTAAATCATGTGGCAATATCTTTTCATCAAAACAATATCCTTTATCTTCGTCTTTCTTAACGACTCGAATTGCTTTGACTAATTTTTTTGAGCCAGACTGTAAACTAGCAACTGCTTTTTTTGCCATCTTACTTTATTTCTTTATGAATGGTCATTTTTTTTAGAATAGGATTATACTTTTTAATCTCTAATCTATCAGGTGAATTTTTTTTATTCTTTGTTGTAATATACCTAGAAGTTCCAGCCATACCAGAATCTTTATGTTCAGTACACTCCAAAATTACTTGAACTCTATTACCTTTTTTAGCCATTTTATTTTATTAATCCCTGTTTTCTTGCCTTTTTTAAAACTTCTGAAATACCTTTTTTATTAATGGTTTTAAGAGCTGAAGCTGAAAGCTTAAGCGTAATCCATTTGTTTTCCTCAGGAATAAAAAAACGTTTTTTGATTAAATTGACATCAAACCTTCTCTTAGTCCTATTTAGAGATTTGGAAACATTATTTCCAAACATAACTTTCTTTCCAGTAATTTCACAAGTTTTAGACATATTTCAAACCTATTTGCAACGTGCAAAACTAAACTATTTAGATTTAATAAAAAAATTATTTTTAGTTCTTAATTATCGTATTTATAAAGAATTTTAAGGATTCTTCTGTAATTTTTGCAATAAATGACTCTCTATCACAATCAATCATTATTTTTTTACAAACTACTATCTCCTTAGATGCAATAGAGATAAAACAATCCCCAATCTTGGAAAGATTATCACTAACAGTGGGACCTGCATTACCAGTAGTTGATATTGAGTAATCTGAATTAAAAATTTTCATAGCATTTCTAGCCATTTCTTTAGCAACTTTTTCACTAACTGCAGAATACTTTTTAAGATCTTCATTTTTAATGTTAAGGATATTTATTTTGGAATTATTAGAATATGAAACAATAGATCCTTTAAAAACTTTAGAGGCTCCAGGAATTAAGACTATTCTTTTAGAAAGTGAACCTCCAGTACAACTTTCGGCAAAAGAAATGGTTTTATTGGATTCCCTTAAAAAGTCAACTATCTTATTTTCCATAGTTATTTTATATTTAAAGAAAAAAGGTTTTTACCTTGTACAAATCCTTCAAGAACATCACCAGAAACAATTTTACTAACACCTGAAGGTGTACCAGTAAATATTAAATCTCCAATTTTCAATGTAAAATATTTAGAAATATATGATATTAGATAATCTATTTTCCATATCATTTTCTCAGAATTTCCCTTTTGTACTACTTTATTATTTTTTTTAAGCTCAAAGTCAATATTATCTACATCATTAAATTGTGACTTTTTAATAAAACCTCCAACAAGACATGAATTATCAAATGCTTTACATTTTTCCCAAGGATGCCCTTTAGATCTTAGGTCTGTTTGTAAATCTCTAGCAGTGAAATCTATTCCCAGCCCAATCTCTTCATAATACTTATGAGAGAACTTTTTATCTATATGTTTACCAAGTCTGTTAATCTTAACTATTAATTCAACCTCATGATGAATATTATCAGAAAAACTAGGGATGATAAAGGGTTGGTTTTTTGAAATTAATGATGAATCAGGTTTCATAAATATTAAAGGGCTACCAGATTTTTTATTTGATAGTTCTTTAATATGGTCAACATAATTTTGTCCTATACAGATTATTTTCAATTTTCTATCAATTTGTTAGACCTAGTTTTACTTGAGTAATAATTTTTTTTGTATACTCTGGAAAGTCACTATTCATCATCCATGAATAATATCCTTTTTCTTTTGTTAATACTTCTTTTACTTTTTTTCCTTTATGCTTCCCAAAATTAAAAATAGCATCTCCATTATCATCTTCAATTATTCTTCCAGCAAAATCAATATTCTTATTCCTCTTTGTTAAAGTACTTAAAAAATCAACACTAGGCTCTAAATCATCATATTTATCAAGTTGAGACAATAGAACTTCATAAGTTGCTATAGTATCATCAAGAGCTGTATGAGCATTCCCATGATCTTTGTTACAATAGAATTTAAGTGCAGATGAAAGATCCCTTGGCTCTTTCTTAAAAAAAATTGTTTGTACATCAACTGTTTTAACTTTTGCAAAAGAGGAAACATCAATATCAGATCTTATAAATTCTTCAACTAAAAGAGGCAGATCAAACTTGTCAATATTATAACCTCCTAGATCACAACCTTCTATAAAATTATATATCTCTTTGGAATAGTGTTTAAAAGTTGGTTGATCTTTTACCATTTCATCTGTAATTCCATGAACTGATGAAGCTTCTTCTGGAATAGGACATTCTGGGTTTACTCTCCATACCATTTCTTTTTTTTGATTATTAGCATCTAGCTTTAAAACTGCAATTTCAACTATTCTATCTTTACCAGGGTTTGTTCCAGTAGTCTCAAGATCAAAAAAACAAATTGGTTTATTTAAATTAAGTCTCATTAACTATATAGTTTGACTAATATCCCATTTCTCAAGATATTCAGCAACTCTTTTCACAAAGCTGCTTCCAACAGAACCATTAATAATTCTATGGTCATAGCTATGTGAAAGAATTAATTTCTTTCTAATACCAACAAAATCTCCATTTGGAGTCTCAATTACTGATGGTAATTTCCTTATAACCCCTATAGCAAGTATACCAACTTGAGGTTGGTTTATTATCGGTGTACCCATAATAGAGCCAAAATTCCCCACATTAGTAACTGTATATGTTCCATCAGAAACCTCATCAGGTCTTAATGTATTATTTCTAGCTCTATTTGAAAGATCATTAACAGCAATTGCTAATCCTTTTAAGTTTAAATGGTCAGCATTTTTTATAACAGGTACTATAAGATTTCCATTATCAAGTGATGTAGCCATACCTATATTTATTGATTTTTTAACTACTATTTTTTCATTCTCTACTGAACTATTTAATATTGGAAAATCTCTTAACGCCCTAATTATTGAAAAAATAAATAATGGTGTAAAAGTTAACTTTTCATTCTCATTTTTTAAAAAGTTTAATTTGTTTTTTTCTCTCCAGTCCCAAAGATTAGTGACATCAGCCTCTACAAAGGATTGAACATGAGCAGAAATTTTCATGCTTTTAGACATGTGATCAAAAGTTATTTTGCTCATTCTGTCCATTTCAATTATTTGATCACCTAAATCATTTGTCACACTTCCTTCGATAGTTGAGCCCAATAAATTTTGAGATAAAATGCTTTTTGACTTAAGATCAACAGGGACATCATTACCTCCTTTAAGGTAATTTATAATATCAGCCTTAGTAACTCTTCCTTCTTTTCCTGATCCTTTTATCGAATCTAATTGTTCATTAGATATATTCTCCTTTTTTGCAATACTTTTAACTAAAGGAGAGTAGAATCTTTTTTTCTTAGAATTAGTTTTTTGATCTTTTTCAGGAATATCAAGACTTTTTATTGTCTTATCGATAGTTTCTTCTATTTCTTTTACTTCTATTGTTTCTTCCTTGGAATTTTCAACTTTATCTTTTTTAGTTTTAGACTTTTTATATTCTAATTCACTATTATCAATATCCTTTGTTTCAATCTCAGCTATTACCTCACCAACCTTAATAATCTGATTAACCTCAAAATTTCTTTTTACCAAGACACCTTTATATTCTGAAGGAACATCTGAGTCGACCTTATCTGTTGCTATTTCCACAATAGGTTCATCTATACCAACTTTATCTCCTACTTTTTTCAACCAATTAGTAAGAGTTGCTTCAGCTATACTCTCTCCCATTTTTGGGAGTTTTAGATAATATATTCCCATATTATATTGTAGACAAATTTACAATTTATATTATTAGTCATTTTTCAAGTTACTTTCATATGGCCTTCTATTTTGAATACTCCTGGCAAGAGTTACTTCATCAGTATATTCAAGCTGATCACCAACAGGTATTCCTCTTGCTAAAACAGATATATTTAGATTGAGGTCTTTAATAATTTTGAAAATAAAAAAATTTGTTGTGTCTGCTTCAATAGTTGCACTTAATGCAAATATTACTTCTTTTATAGATTTTTCTTGAATTTTGTTTTTTATGTTATCAATATTTAAATCTTCTGGTCCAACTCCATCTATTGGAGAGATTACCCCTCCTAAAACATGATATAATCCATTATACAAATTTGTGTTCTCAATCGCCATGACATCCCTGATATCTTCCACAATACATAAAATAGATGTATCTCTAGAGAGATCTTTACATATTTCACATATTTCTTCATCTGAAATATTATGACATTTAGCGCAATAGCTTATCTTATCTCTAAATTCTCTTATACTTTCTGATAAATCCTTTGAATATTCTGTCGGTTTTTTTAGAATCTCCAGAGCAATTCTTAAAGCAGTTCTTTTTCCAATACCGGTTAATTGTGAAATATTATAAACTAAATTTTCAAGAAGCTTTGAGGAGAATTCCATTGAGCAAATTTAGAAAATTATTCGTTGAAACTTGTTTTGTATATTTACAAATAGATGTTGTCTCCAGAAATTATATTAATTACTGTTCTCTCTTATTTTGCAATATTAACCTTAGTATCATATATTACTGGTAGAGAGGATAATAATAAAGTTTTTTTTAAAGCAAATAAAAGTTCAAATTGGCTCATTGTAGCCTTTGGAATGGTAGGTGCCTCATTATCTGGAGTAACATTTATCTCAGTACCTGGATGGGTTGAAGATACACAGTTCACATACTTTCAAGTTGTTCTTGGATATCTTGTCGGTTATTTATTTGTAGCAACTATATTGCTTCCAATATACTATCGACTTGGCCTTACATCAATTTATGAATACTTAGATCAAAGGTTTGGTAAAAACTCCTATTTAGTAGGATCAGTTTTTTTTCTCATTTCGAGGGTTTTGGGGGCTTCTTTCAGATTATTTCTAGTAGCAATTGTACTTCAAGAGTTTGTTTTTGATTCAATGAAAATACCATTTGAGATAACAGTCATTTTTTCTATCCTGTTAATTTGGCTATATACAAAAAGGGGAGGGATAAAAACTATTGTATGGACTGATACAATTCAAACCACTTTTATGATCTTGGCTGTTATACTATCAATAATATATATTAACAAAAGCCTTGATTGGAGTATTACAGAGTTTTTGTATTCATCAGATATAAAGGAATATAATAGGATCTTTGTTATGGATAATTTCCTAGAAAGAAATTTTTTCTGGAAACATTTTATTGGAGGAGCATTTATCACAATTTGTATGACCGGGCTTGATCAAGATATGATGCAAAAAAATCTAACATGCAGAAATATAGATGAAGCAAAAAAAAATATGGTCTTATTTAGCTTTATTCTAGTTTTTGTAACATTCTTGTTTATATTACTAGGGGCTTTACTATATATATATGCTTATAAAAGTAATATTAGCATACCCACAAATTCTGATTTGCTATTCCCAAAAATTTCACTTGAAGGAGGTTTAGGTCAATTTGTAGGTATAACATTTATCCTTGGACTAATTGCAGCAGCATATAGTAGTGCAGATAGTGCATTAACATCTCTTACTACTTCTTTTTGCATAGATATTTTAAAGATAAATAAGGTTTCCGAAGAACGTCAAATAAAGATTAGGAAACAAACTCATATTTGGATGAGCTTAGCATTAATTGTTGTTGTAATTATATACAGGTATGTTTTAGACAGAAATGTTATAGATAGTCTTCTTATAGTTGCTCAATATACTTATGGCCCATTACTAGGTTTATTTGCATTTGGTATTTTTACCAAATTCCAAATAGATGATAAAAAGGTGTATTATGTAGTAATAATTAACATGATTTTAATTATTATTCTAGGAAATATTGATAGTAGTTCAATTGGTGGATATTCTATAGGTTATGAACTATTACCTATAAATGGATTACTAAACTTTATCGGTCTTTATTTGATAAGAAGATAATGTCAAAATGTCATAATAATCATAATTGGTATTTTTTTTGATTATATAATATAAAATTTGAAAAAATGGGAAAAGGTAAAATAAATGTTTCTGTAGAAAATATATTTCCTCTAATTAAAAAATTTCTTTATAGTGATCAAGAAATTTTTTTAAGAGAACTTGTTTCAAATGCCACTGATGCATTAACAAAGCTAAGCCATATGAGTAGTGTTGGTGAAGTTAAGGGTGATATTGGAAACTTAGGACTAGAAATTAAAGTAAACAGAAAAGAGAAAACACTCCATATAATTGATAATGGAGTAGGTATGACATCAGAGGAAGTCAAAAAATATATTAATGATGTAGCTTTTTCTGGAGCTGAAGAATTTCTCGAAAAATATAAAGATAAAAAAGAGGATGCTGGAATTATTGGTCACTTTGGTTTAGGGTTCTACTCCTCATTTATGGTAGCTGACAAAGTTGAAATTATAACTAAGTCATATAAAAATGAATCTGCTGCTCATTGGATTTGTGATGGTTCTCCAGAATATAGTTTAAAAAAGTCTCCAAAAGAAGAAAGAGGTACAGAAATAATACTTCATATATCGAAAGATAGTAAAGACTATCTTGAAGAAAGTAAAATAACAGAGTTACTTAATAAGTATAATAAGTTTATGCCTTTTCCAATTAAATTTGGTACTAAGGAAGAGACTACAAATAAAGATGAAAAAGGGGACAAGTCAGAAACAAAAACTGTTGATAATATTATTAATAATACTAGTCCTGCATGGACAAAGACTCCTTCAGATTTAAAAGATGAGGACTATAAAAATTTTTACAAAGAACTTTACCCATTTCAGTTTGAAGAGCCACTATTTCATATTCATCTTAATGTTGACTACCCTTTTAACTTAACAGGTATTTTATACTTTCCTAAGATTTCAAATGACCTTAATATTCAAAAGGATAGAATTCAATTATATCAAAATCAGGTTTTTGTTACTGATAATGTTGAGGGAATTGTACCGGAGTTTCTTGCACTTCTAAAAGGAGTAATTGATTCACCTGATATTCCTCTTAATGTATCTAGAAGTTATCTTCAATCAGATGCATCTGTTAAAAAGATAACTAATTATATAACAAGAAAAGTTGCTGACAAATTAAATTCTATTTTCAAAAATGATAGGAAAAGTCTTGAAGAGAAATGGAATGACATTAAGGTAGTTATTGAATATGGTATGCTAACAGAAGATAAGTTTTACGATAAGGCAGAAGAATTTAATCTATATCCTACTGTAGATGAGAAGTATCTTACTTATTCTGAATTAGAGAAAAAAATAAAGAAAAATCAAACTGATAAAGATGGTAACCTAATTATTTTATATGCTCAAAATAAAGATGAGCAACATTCTTATATAAAAAATGCAAAGGAGAAAGGTTATGAAGTTTTATTACTTGACTCGCCAATTATTTCTCATTTAATGCAAAAATTTGAATCCAAAAAAGAAAAAATCAAATTCACAAGGGTTGATTCAGATGCTCTAGAAAATCTTATAAATAAAGAGGAAAATAAAGTTTCTAAGTTGAATGATGAAGAAAAAGAAAAGCTAAAACCAATGATTGAAGATGTAGTATCAGAGGAAAAATATACTGTGCAATTAGAACCAATGGATAGTAACTCCCTTCCATTTATGCTAGCTCAGCCAGAGTTTATGAGAAGGATGAAAGAGATGCAACAAACTGGTGGAGGAGCGATGGGGTCTTTTCCTGAAATGTATACACTTATTGTAAATACTAATCATGAATTAATAGGAAAAATTTTAAATACTAGAACTGAAAACAAAAGAAAAAGGTTGATTAAACAGTCAATTGATTTAGCAAAACTATCTCAAAGTACTCTTAAAGGTGAGGAGCTAACAGAATTTATTAAAAGAAGTATAGATTTAATTAAATAAAAAAATATCAATTAAAAATATAATCTAGTACTCTAGCAAGCCTATATCCGCCAAGTGATAACATATTCTTAACAGTATCAAAATTATTGTACTGATATTCATAACCTAGATTAGTTTCATCTAAACTTTTGTAGATCTCTTGGGTATAATTATGAATTTCATCAATCCATCTAATGAGATCTTCTCTTTGGAATTCTTTGGAGTTATTTTCTTTTGTTCTTTGGAGGTTATATGCTATTTCTGAGTAGCTCATTTTATAACCATCAATCATTTTACTATCCCACACACTATGTAGATTAGTATTACTCCCAAACCATTTAACACTAATCCTATTTGCTCCCCTATCCTCCTCTTGTCCTAAATGAAGAGGTTGGTGAAGATCTCCAATGAAATGAACAAGTAATTTAAGATAAAATGCTTTGGTTTCTTTATCACTAGAATCTTCTTTAAGCACATCAATACATTTATTTATAGCTATATATAAGTCTCCTTTATCAGAAGGAGGTGTATCCATATAGTTTTTATCTAAGTCAAAATTTATAAAATGCCAACTATAGTATTTATCATATTCTCTGTCTGATTTAATTTCATCAGCATAGAATGCAATATATGCAAGGGATTCACCGTCTAAAATTTTTGTAATTTCTTGTCTAGTTTTTTCAGTGATGTTTTGTTCAGCAATTTGTCCAACAACTCTATGACCTGTTGGCCCCCAATAAGTTAGATTTACATTACTTAAAAACAGAAAAATAATTACATGAAAAATATTCATATTGTAAAGTTAACTTTATTATTTTTATATCAGAAAAAACTAATTTGAAGAAATTTTCACTCTATCTCTCTTTATTTTTTATTCAATCTTTCTGCATTAATGCACAAGAGGTGACAGTTAAGTATACTGAAGATAAAATTGAAATTGATGGATTACCTGATGATAAAGCATGGCAAGATGCTGAAATAGCATCTGACTTTTGGCAATGGAGACCAACTGACTCAGTTAAGGCAATAAAACAAACGGAATTTAAAGCATTATTTGATAAAGAGAATTTATATCTATTAGTAAAGGCTTATACTAAGGAGAAGGTATTTACAGTATATAACTTAGAGAGAGATTTTGAAACTAAAAGTGCAGATTATGTTCAATTAATATTTGATACATTTAACGATGCCTCAAATGCATTTAAATTCCAAACTAACCATCTAGGATTGAAGGGAGATATGCTACTATCTTCTATAGTATCATGGGGTGATAGAGGTGGCATGAACTCATCTTGGGATGCTATATGGGAAGTAGAATCAAAATTATATGATGACTCATATATTGCTGAAGTTAGGATACCGTTTAATCAACTTTATTTTACAAATGGTGCCAAGAGCTGGAGATTTAATATTTACAGAAGTGATACTCAATCATTAGAGCACTCAACCTGGGCAAAAACTCCTCAAAATCAGCGAATAGGAGATCTTGCATTTATGGGTAAAATCAATTTTGAAAAACCTTTGGGTGAATCAAAAAAACCAGTTGCGTTTATCCCTTATGTAAATGCAAATACTGGTAGAAACTTTATTGAAAAGAAAAGCTTAAACAATTTTGAATATGGTGTAGATTTTAAAGTACCTATAGGAAATTCAATTAATGTTGACCTTACTTTAAATCCTGATTTTTCTCAAGTTGAGGTAGATGATCAATTAGTAAACTTAACTCAATTTGAGCTGAGACTTCCAGAGAAGAGACAATTTTTTACTCAAAATTCAGATCTTTTTACTGATTTTGGGCAAACAAGAGATGCGGAACCTTTCTTTTCAAGAAGGATAGGAATAACAAAAGATTTAGAAGGAAATACAATTGAAAATAGGATAATAAGTGGTATTAGATTGAGTGGTAAGTTAAATGATAATTTAAGAATAGGGCTACTAAATGTTTTAACACAAGAAGATAAAGCTAGAGGTGTTCCTCAAAATAGTAGTACACTATTTACCATTAGAAATAAAGTTTTTGCTAGATCCAACTATTCATTCTTCTTTATAAATAGAGAAAACACAAAAGATTATGACTTTGTTGAGAATCAGAAAAAATATAATAGGGTTTTTGGATTTGAATATAACCTAGCCTCTAAAAATGGTGAATGGAAAGGAAGAACATTTTTTCACAAATCATTTACTCCTGAGCAAAACGATAAAAATGCTTCCTTTGGGTTAAGACTATCAAAGAATACACGTAAACACTATGTTAGCATGGGCGGTTCATATGTTGGCGATGATTTTAGATCAGACCTTGGATACTATAGAAGATATGGGTTTATAAAACTTACTCCATTTTACCAATATAGAATTTATCCAAAAAATAATGATAAAATTCTAAATTATGAACTGCAACATTATGCAGCTTATGTATTTAGGCCTAATAAAAAAGAAAGATTTGAAGGTAGGTGGAATATTTCCTCTTTTGAAATAAAATATTTAAATGCAAGTACATTTGAGATTAAACAAAACATAAAGAGAGATTATTTGTATTATGATTTTGACCCAACTAGAACAACAGGATCAGTTCCTCTTCCTGCTAATAATTTTTATTCATATACTGATTATGAAATGGCATATTCTTCTCCTGATAAAGATTTATTTAATTTTAGAACTGAAATCCAGATTGGAGAATTTTTTAATGGAAAAAAGTTTTCTCTTAACAATGAATTTAAATTTAGAGTACAACCATACTTTAATACTAGTCTAAAGATAAATTATGATTCTATTGAATTACCACAACCATATAATAGTAAAGACATATGGTTAATAAGCCCAAAATTTCAATTTACTTTTAATAAAAAAGCTTTTTGGACTACCTATATACAGTATACTAATCAATCTGAAAATCTAGGAATAAATTCTAGGCTTCAATGGAGATTTGCACCATTATCTGATTTATACTTGGTTTATAATGACAATTATTTTACCACTGGTTCAATTGAGCCTCAGTTTAGATCAATAAACTTGAAACTTACATATTGGATTAATATATAATAATGGTAAATCAACTGATAAAAATATCACTAGTTCTATTCTCAATTATAATTATACAATCCTGTAATAGTAATACATCAGATAATTTTATGTCAGTGAATGGCAAAATTGATGGCTTAAGAAAGGGGGACCTTTATCTTCAAAAATTCGTTGATTCAGTTTTTATTTCTATTGACTCAACTAAGGTTAATGATGAATTTGAATTTAATATGGGTATACCTATAGATGAGCCTGATATATATTATTTATACTTAGATAAATTAGATGGTGATTCTCTGAATGATAGAATAAAGTTTTTTGGTGATATTGGTGAAATAACAATTAATACTAGAGTAAATACTTTTGACTCAACTGCTGAAATTCTTGGATCAGACAATCAAATTCTAATGGAAGAGTATATATCTATTATAAGGAAATTTAACCTTGAGAATCTTGACTTACTTGAAATATATTATAATTCTCAAATTAATGGTAATAATAAAAGATTTGATTCAGTTAATGATGCAATAAATAATTTAATTAAGAGAAAATATCTTTATAGTTTAAACTTTGCAACTACAAATGCTAATTATGAGATTTCTCCTTATATTCTAACTACTGAAGTCCCAGATGCAAATAAAGAGTTATTAAAACAGGTGTATGATAAATTTAATGACTCTATAAGGGTTAGTAAATATGGTAAGTTATTGATGGAGATAATTAGTAAATAATCAGTATTTTAGTATTATGAAATTGAAAACAATACGATATAGACCTTCACAAACTTCAAAAAGCTTTTTAGACCAGTTAGTGAAAATTTTCAGTTTTACACCTTCAAAAACAAGAAGAGAGATAATCAAACAAAGAAGAAGATAAATTTTTATCCAGAATATTCCACAAAATTTCTAGGAGTCTCGAAAAGAGTTATTTTAAGCTTATAATCAGGTTTAAAGTGGTTTATTAGCCTATCATATATTAGAACTGCTATATTCTCAGCAGTTGGGTTTAAATTATTAAATTCTGGAATATCAAGATTTAAATTTTTGTGATCAAGGTAATCCTCAACTTCTTTTTTAATTATTTCCTTTAATCTAGCTAGATCATAAACATATCCCGTTTCAGGGTCTACTTTTCCAGTTAAACTAACAGTTAGGTCATAGTTGTGACCATGGAAATTCTTATTTGCACACTTACCAAAAACTTGTTCATTTTTTTCATTAGACCAGTCTGACCTATAAAGTTTATGAGCTGCGTTAAAATGGGATTTTCTACTTATTGTAAGATTCACTTTTTAAAATTTTTATAAAAATACTCAAATGCTATAACAAACCAGACTGTATAATCTGTCTCATTTTCTATAATATCTTTTCTAACCTCTTCAATTGAAATCCATTTCCAATCTTCTGCTTCATCTTTATTTAATTTAGGAGTTCCATTAAATTCTCCAATTAAAACATGATCATATTCATGCTCTATAAGTCCATTTTCTAACTCTGCCTTATATGTAAAATTAAAAGCTACTTTAAGATCTGTCTTAATTCCCATTTCTTCATGTAATCTTCTACTACCTGCATCAATAATATTTTCCCCCTCTCTTGGGTGACTGCAACAGGTATTAGTCCACAAGCCTGCAGAATGATATTTATTAGCTGATCTCTTTTGAAGTAATATTTGATTTTGAGAATTAATAATAAATATAGAAAAGGCTCTATGCAGTATTCCTTTTTGATGAGCTTCCATCTTAGGCATTAGACCTATTTGGTTGTCATTTTTATCAACTAAAACTACTTTTTTCTCAGCCATATAAGTTAAATTAATAATTTAACTCTTCTTCTTCTTTATTTATGAGCAAACTATTGTATTCTTCTTTAAGACCTACTAAGATTTCATCATATTTCCTATTACCTGTACCTGCTGGAATTTTATGTCCAACAATCACATTTTCTTTTAACCCCTCTAAAGAATCATTTTTACCATTAACAGCAGCTTCATTAAGAACTTTTGTGGTCTCTTGGAAAGAAGCAGCAGAGATAAAGGATTTAGTTTGAAGAGAAGCTCTTGTGATTCCTTGGAGCTGAGTAGATGCAGTTGCTGGTTTAGCATCTCTACCTGAAATTATCTTTTTATTATCTCTTTTTAAAATTGAATTTTCATCACGAAGCTGACGTGCAGAAACTAATTGGCCAACCTTAAATTTTTCACTTTCACCAGCATCTTCAATAGCTTTCATACCATATAATGAATCGTTTTGAGAAATAAATTCATCCTTATAAGTCAACTGGTTTTCAAGGAATATAGAATCTCCTGAGTCAATTATTTTAACTTTTCTCATCATTTGCCTTACAACAACTTCAAAATGTTTATCATTAATTTTAACACCTTGCAACCTATAAACTTCTTGTACTTCATTAACTAGATATTGTTGAACAGCTGAAGGACCCTTTATATTTAAAATATCTGTAGGAGTTATAGAACCATCAGATAAAGGCATCCCAGCTTTAATAAAATCATTTTCTTGAACTAATATTTGGTTTGAAAGTTTTACTAGATATTTTTTTACATCTCCAAATTTAGATTCTACTACTATTTCTCTGTTACCACGCTTTATCTTACCAAAAGAAACAACACCATCTATTTCAGAAACAACAGCAGGATTTGATGGATTTCTTGCCTCAAAAAGTTCAGTAACTCTTGGAAGCCCACCCGTTATATCTCCTGATTTTCCAGATTTTCTTGGGATTTTAACTAGTATCTTCCCTTTAGTTATTTTTTCTTTTTCATCAACCATGATATGCGCACCAACAGGCAAATTATATGACCTAAGTGTAATACCTTTAGAGTCTTGTATCAATAGTGTTGGTATTAATTTTTTATCTCTAGTATCAGTTATTACTTTTTCTTTAAAACCAGTTTGTTCATCAATTTCAACCTGGAAGGTTTTTCCAATTTCAATGTTTTCATAAACTATTTTTCCAGAAAATTCTGAAACTATAACTCCATTAAATGGATCCCATTGACATATTAGATCTCCCTTTTTTAACTTTTGACCATTTCTTATACTTATATAGGAACCATATGGTATATTATTAGTACTTAAAACATTTTTAGTAGCATTATCTACAATTCTTATTTCACTTGTCCTCGATATAACAATGTTATTATTACCATCATTATCTTTAACCTTAACAATTTTTAAATCATCAATCTCTGCAGTTCCTTCAAATCTTGAGATTAAAGAATTTTCTTCTGAAATATTCCCTGCTACTCCACCCACGTGAAAAGTTCTTAAAGTTAATTGAGTTCCTGGTTCTCCAATAGATTGAGCAGCAACAACTCCAACAGCTTCTCCTATTTGAACTAACTGTCCTGTGGAAAGATTTCTTCCATAACAATTAACACAAATTCCTTTTTTAGTTTCACATGTTAATGGAGACCTAACTTCTACTGAGTTAATTGACGTTGATTCAATTTTATCAACTATTTCTTCATCTATTTGCATTCCAGATTCAACTATTACTTCATTATTTGATGGATCTACAATTTGATTTAAAGAAACTCTTCCAAGTATTCTTTCCCCTAGGGTTTCTACAATCTCCTCATTTTTCTTTAATGCAGAAACATCTAGTCCTCTTAATGTTCCACAATCAAATTCATTAACAATTACATCTTGAGAAACATCTACAAGTCTTCTTGTAAGATAACCAGCATCTGCAGTTTTAAGAGCTGTATCCGCTAAACCTTTTCTCGCCCCATGAGTCGAAATAAAATATTCAAGAATAGAGAGACCTTCTTTAAAGTTTGATAAAATTGGATTTTCAATTATCTCACCTCCTCCAATATTAGATTTCTTTGGCTTAGCCATTAGTCCTCTCATACCTGTTAATTGTCTAATTTGTTCTTTTGAACCTCTAGCTCCAGAATCAAGCATCATATAAACAGAATTAAACCCTTTTTGATCTTCACTTATTTGTTTCATAGCAAGCTCAGTCAAAGTTGCATTCGCTGATGTCCATACATCTATAACCTGATTATACCTTTCATTATTGGTAATCAATCCCATATTATAGTTGTTTATAATACCATCAACCTGAGTATTGGCATTGTCAATAAGAGTTTGTTTTTTCTCAGGAATAATTATATCTCCTAGACTAAAAGAAAGACCACCTTTAAAAGCAAAAGAATATCCTAAATCTTTGATTTTATCTAAGAATTCTGAAGTTTCTGGAACACTTGTAAATTGAAGAATTTTACCAATTATTTCTCTTAAATTCTTTTTTGTTAGTACTTCATTAAAATAACCAGCTTTTTCTGGAACAACTTCATTAAAGAATATTCTACCAGGTGTAGTTTCAATAATTTCAGAAATAGTATTCTCTGATTCATTATCATATCTTGAAATTCTACATCTTATAACTGCATTTAATTCAACTATGTCTTCATTATAAGCCATTTTAACTTCCTCTGAGGAATAAAATGTAAGCCCTTCTCCAACTGATTTATTATTACCATCAGTTTTTTTAGCCTTAGTCATATAATAAAGCCCAAGAACCATATCTTGAGATGGAACAGTAATTGGAGAACCATTAGCAGGATTCAGAATATTATGAGATCCTAGCATTAACAATTGTGCCTCAAGAATCGCTTCAGGACCCAATGGAAGATGAACTGCCATTTGATCTCCATCAAAATCTGCATTAAATGCAGTACAAGTTAATGGATGAAG
>CAYTIE010000016.1:0-9483 GCA_964437815.1 uncultured Flavobacteriaceae bacterium | reverse complement strand
CTTCAATTCAGGACCTACAACAATTACAGACCTTGCAGAATAATCTACTCTTTTTCCTAATAAGTTTTGTCTAAATCTTCCTTGTTTTCCTTTCAATGAATCAGACAATGATTTTAACGGCCTATTTGATTCTGTTTTAACTGCAGAAGACTTTCTTGTATTATCAAATAATGAATCAACTGATTCTTGAAGCATTCTTTTTTCATTTCTAAGTATTACCTCAGGAGCTTTAATTTCCACTAATCTTTTCAATCTATTATTTCTAATAATAACCCTTCTATATAAATCATTTAGGTCTGAAGTTGCAAACCTTCCTCCATCTAATGGAACAAGGGGTCTTAATTCAGGTGGAATAACAGGGATAACTTTGACTATCATCCACTCAGGAAGATTTTCCTTTCTTTGATTTGCTTCTCTGAAAGATTCAACAACTTGAAGCCTTTTAAGTGCTTCTGTTTTTCTTTGCTTAGAAGTTTCATTATTTGCTTTATGTCTTAATTCATATGACAATTCTTCTAAATCAATTCTTGATAAAAGTTCAATTAAACATTCTGCTCCCATTTTTGCAATGAATTTTTTTTCATCATTTTCATCTAAAAATTGATTGTCAGCAGGGAGTGTCTCTATAATAGACAAATATTCTTCCTCTGTTAGGAAGTCCATCTTGTTAATTGGTTCACCTTCACTATTATTAGCCTCCCCCGGTTGAATGACAACATATCTTTCATAATATATTATCATATCAAGCTTTTTAGATGCTAAACCTAGTAGGTAACCAATTTTATTTGGTAATGATCTAAAATACCAAATGTGAGCTACAGGAACAACTAAACTAATATGACCAACCCTATCCCTTCTAACTTTCTTCTCAGTTACTTCAACACCACACCTATCACAAACAATCCCTTTATAACGGATTCTTTTATATTTTCCACAAGCACATTCAAAGTCCTTGACAGGGCCAAAAATTCTTTCACAAAACAAACCATCTCTTTCTGGTTTGTGAGTCCTATAATTTATTGTTTCTGGTTTAAGAACTTCTCCTCTTGAATTCCCAAGTATAACTTCAGGTGAAGCTAATCCAATGGAGATGGTATTAAATTTCTTTTGTGTTACTATTTCATTATTTTTTGTCATATTCAAATAGATATAATTAATTTTCTTTTTCTTCCAGCCTAATGTCTAAACCTAATCCTTTAAGCTCATGCATAAGAACATTAAATGATTCTGGTAAACCAGCCTCAGGAAGATTTTCACCTTTCACAATAGATTCATATGTTTTAGCTCTTCCTAAAACATCATCAGACTTAATTGTCAATATTTCTTGAAGTGCACTTGAGGCGCCATATGCTTCAAGAGCCCAAACTTCCATTTCTCCAAAACGTTGACCACCAAATTGAGCTTTACCTCCAAGGGGTTGTTGAGTAATAAGACTATATGGGCCAATTGATCTAGAATGCATCTTATCATCAACCATATGACCAAGTTTTAACATATATATAACTCCAACTGTAGCAGCTTGATCAAACCTTTTTCCAGTTCCACCATCATAGAGATAAGTGTGACCAAACCTAGGCAATTTTGCTTTATCAGTTAATTCATTAATTTGATCAAGAGTTGCTCCATCAAAAATAGGAGTTGAGAATTTCATATCTAATTTCTTACCAGCCCAACCTAAAACTGTTTCATATATTTGGCCAATATTCATCCTTGAAGGAACGCCAAGTGGATTAAGAACTATATCAACTGGGGTCCCATCTTCTAGAAAAGGCATATCTTCTTGCCTAACAATTCTAGCAACAATTCCTTTGTTACCATGTCTTCCAGCCATTTTATCACCAACTTTAAGTTTCCTCTTTTTTGCAACATAAACCTTTGCTAATTTTTTAACTCCAGCTGGAAGCTCATCTCCTACACTTATGGTAAAATTCTCCCTTCTTAAAGAACCTTGAATATCATTCTCCTTTATTCTATAGTTATGAAGCAAACTATTAATTAGACTATTAGTCTTATCACTTGTTGTCCATATTCCTTTTGTCAAATGTGTATAATCATCAACGTTTTGAAGCATTTTTTGAGTATATTTTTTTCCTTTTATTAAAATTTCTTCTCCTAAATCATTATACACTCCTTGACATGTCTTGCTATTTACGATAGAAAATAACTTGTCAACAAGCACTCCTTTCAAATCCTTTAAGATTTTCTCATAACTTGAATCTATATTTTCTAAATCAACTTTATCTTGAGCCCTTCTTCTTTTATCTTTAAATGATCTAACAAATAGTTTCTTGTCAATAACAACTCCATTAAGTGATGGGGGAGCTTTAAGTGATGCATCTTTTACATCACCTGCTTTATCTCCAAAAATTGCTCTAAGTAATTTTTCTTCTGGCGTTGGGTCTGACTCACCTTTAGGAGTAATTTTACCAATTAGGATATCTCCTGGGTTAACTTCTGCTCCTATCCTAATCATTCCGTTTTCATCAAGCTCTTTAGTTGCCTCTTCACTAACATTCGGAATGTCATCAGTAAGTTCTTCTGTTCCTAACTTAGTATCTCTAACATCTATAGAATATTCATCAATATGAATCGATGTGAATATATCGTCCCTTACTACACTTTCTGAAATTACAATTGCGTCCTCAAAATTATATCCTTTCCATGGCATAAATGCAACTTTAAGATTTCTTCCAAGTGATAATTCACCATTTTGAGTTGCATATCCCTCACATAACACTTGTCCTGCATCAACATTATCTCCTTTTCTAACAATAGGTTTTAAGTTAACACATGTACCTTGATTTGTCTTTTTAAACTTAATAAGATTATAAGTTTCTTTTGGTTCATCAAATGAAAGCAACTTTTCTTGAGAGCTTAAATTGTGATTGATTATAATCTTATCAGCATCAACATATTCAACAGTTCCTTCTCTATTAGCATTAATTAAAACCCTAGAATCAGATGCAACGGTTGTTTCTAAGCCCGTTCCAACAATTGGCGATTCAGGTCTAAGTAATGGTACTGCTTGTCTCATCATATTAGAACCCATCAAAGCTCTATTTGCATCATCATGTTCTAAAAATGGAATCAAAGATGCTGAAATTGATGCAATTTGATTTGGAGCCACATCAGTATAATTTATTTTACCTGGAGGTACAACTGGGAAGTCAGCCTGATCTCTTGCAATAACTTTTTTTGAAGTAATTTTTCCATTTTTTTCATAATCAATGTTTGCTTGAGCTATTAATTTATTCTCTTCTTCCTCTGCTGTTAAATACTTAATATTAGATAGATTAATTTTACCCTCTTTTACTTCACGGTATGGTGTCTCAATAAATCCTAAATTATTTACTCTAGCATAAACTGCTAGGGATGAAATTAAACCAATATTAGGTCCTTCAGGTGTCTCTATTGGACATAACCTTCCGTAATGAGTATAATGAACATCTCTAACTTCAAACCCTGCTCTTTCTCTTGATAATCCTCCAGGTCCAAGAGCTGAAAGTCTTCTTTTATGAGTCAACTCGGCAAGAGGATTTGTTTGATCCATAAATTGAGATAATTGATTTGTTCCAAAGAAAGTATTAATAACTGATGATAAAGTCTTTGCATTAATTAAATCAATTGGAGTAAAAACTTCATTATCCCTAACATTCATTCTCTCTCTTATGGTTCTTGCCATTCTTGCAAGACCAACTCCAAATTGTGTTGAAAGTTGTTCTCCAACAGTTCTAACCCTTCTATTTGATAAATGATCAATATCATCTATTTCAGCTTTAGAATTAATAAGTTCAATTAAATACTTTATAATTGTGGTTATATCAAGTCTAGTAAGAGTCCTTTCTTCCATATCAACATCTAAATTCAATTTTTTATTCATTCTATATCTTCCAACTTCTCCTAGATTATACCTCTGATCAGAGAAGAAAAGTTTATCGATAATACCCCTTGCGGTTTCTTCATCTGGTGGTTCAGCATTTCTTAATTGTCTATATATATATTCAACAGCCTCTTTTTCAGTATTTGTTTGATCTTTTTGAAGTGTATTATATATTATTGCATAATCTGAAAGATGAGAGTCTTCTTTGTGAACTAAAATAGTCTTTACATCAGCATCTAGAATTTGCCCAATATGTTCTTTTTCAATTAAAGTATCTCTATCAATTATTATTTCATTTCTCTCAATCGAAATAACTTCACCAGTATCTTCATCAACGAAATCTTCATGCCAAGTTCTTAATACTCTCGCAGCAAGTTTTCTGTTTATCACTTTTTTTATTGCTGCCTTAGTAACTTTAATTTCTTCAGCTAGGTCAAATATTTCAAGGATCTCTTTGTCTCCTTGGTAACCAATTGCTCTAAATAAAGTTGTTACAGGAAGTTTCTTTTTTCTATCAATATATGCATACATTACATTATTAATATCAGTTGCAAATTCTATCCATGAACCCTTAAAAGGGATTACTCTAGCAGAATATAACTTTGTACCATTAGCATGAAAAGACTGACCAAAGAAAACACCGGGCGATCTGTGTAATTGTGAGACAACAACCCTTTCTGCACCATTTATTATAAATGTTCCACTTGGTGTCATATATGGAATCGAACCTAAGAAGACATCTTGAACAATTGTTTCAAAGTCTTCATGTTCTGAATCTGTGCAATAAAGTTTAAGTCTAGCTTTTAATGGAACTGAATAGGATAGTCCTCTTTCAATACATTCTTGCATTGAATATCTTGGTGGATCTATAAAATAATCCAGAAATTCTAGAACAAATTGGTTTCTGGCATCTGTAATAGGAAAATTTTCTTTAAAAGTATTAAATAAGCCCTCTTCAACTCTTTCATCAGATCTTGTCTCTAGCTGAAAAAAGTCTCTAAATGATTTAATTTGTATATCTAAAAAATCTGTAGCCACATTAGCTGTTTTAGAATTTGCAAAATTTATTCTTTTATTAATTGTTTTTATCATACTTATTTATTAGATATTAGACAATAGAAGTCTAGGCCTTTGGGATTAATCCAAAAGCCTATATCTGACTTATTTTAATTTACTTAAGTTCAACTTCAGCTCCAGCTTCTTCAAGAGATTTTTTCAGTCCTTCAGCGTCATCTTTAGATATTGCTTCCTTAAGGTTACTAGGAGTATTATCTACAAGATCTTTAGCTTCTTTTAAACCTAATCCTGTTAATTCCTTAACCAATTTAACTACTGCAAGTTTAGAACCTCCAGCTGACTTTAGAATTACATCAAATTCTGTTTTTGCATCAGCTGCAGAGTCTCCACCTGCTGCTGGACCTCCAGATACTGCAACAGCTGCAGCTGCAGCTGGTTCAATACCATGATCTTCTTTTAGAATTTCAGCTAGTTCATTAACCTCTTTAACTGTTAAGCTAACAAGCTGGTCTGCGACTTTTTTTAGATCTGCCATTATTAGAGTTTTTAATTATTAATTTATTTATTTTTCATTTATTTTTTTTCATCCTGAGATTCATCTTCTTTACCTTTTTCCTCTGCTTTTGGTTCCTCTGCTTTTGGTTCCTCTGCTTTTGGTTCCTCTGCTTTTGGTTCCTCTGTTTCAGGTTTTTCTGTTAAGGTCTTTACTAATCCAGCTATCTTACCACCACTTGATTTAAGAGCTGAAATAACATTTTTAGCTGGAGATTGAAGTAAAGAAATAATATCACCTATTATTTCTTGCTTAGATTTAAGAGTAGAAAGAAAATCTATTTGTTCATCTCCTATATATATTGCATCATCAATAAAAGCCCCTTTTAAAATAGGCTTATCTCCATCTTTTCTAAACTTTTTGATAATCTTTGCAGGAGCATTCCCATAATCTGAAATCATAACAGTGGTATTACCTTCCAATTGTTCTTTAAGTTCACCAAAATCAACCCCAGATTCATTCATTGCACGATTCAAAAATGTATTCTTAACTACAGACAATTTAACGTTTGAGTTAAAGCATTCTCTTCTTAGTTTACTTGTTTGAAGAGAATCAAGACCTGCTATATCAGTTAAATAAAGTGTCTTGCACTCAACAAGTTCATTTTTCAAATCTTCAACTGCTTTAATTTTTTCTTCCTTATTCATTGTTTCTTATTCTACGTTTGTTTCTATTGCAATCCCAGGGCTCATTGTGCTAGACATAGAAATACTTTTTACATATGTGCCTTTAGAGGATGATGGTTTTAATTTTAGTATAGTATTTATTAGTTCATTCGCATTATCTTTAATTTTATCAGCTGTAAATGAAACTTTTCCTACTGAAGCATGAACTATCCCTGTTTTATCAACTTTAAAATCAATTTTACCACCTTTTATATCTTTTATTGCTTTTCCTATATCAATTGTAACTGTTCCTGTTTTTGGGTTAGGCATTAAACCTCTAGGGCCTAAAACTTTTCCTAATGGTCCAAGTTTTGGCATAATACTTGGCATAGTAACTATTACATCTACATCAACCCAACCATTCTTTATTTTCTCGATATATTCATCAAGTCCAACATAATCAGCTCCTGCTTTTTTTGCTTCATCTTCTTTATCTGAACTAACTATTGCTAAAAGTTTTAGTGATTTTCCAGTTCCATGTGGAAGAGAAACAACTCCACGAATCATCTCATTAGCATTTTTTGGATCAACTCCTAATCGTATAGCTAAATCAACTGAAGCATCAAATTTTGTGGTAGTAATATCTTTTACCAATTCAGAAGCTTCATCTAGACTATATAATCTATCTAGATCTAATTTCTCCATAGAAAGTTTTCTATTTTTAGTTACTCTTTTCATTATTTACTAACATGAGGTTGCTCACCAATTACTTTAATACCCATTGATCTAGCAGTTCCTGCAACCATTCTCATAGCTGATTCAACTGTAAATGCATTTAAATCAACCATCTTATCCTCTGCTATTTTTTTTATTTGATCCCATGATACAGAGGCAACTTTTTCTCTATTTGGTTCTCCAGAACCCTTCTTTATTTTTGTTGCTTCTAAAAGTTGAACTGCCGCTGGAGGTGTCTTAATTACAAAGTCAAAACTTTTATCTTTAAAAACACTAATTACAACAGGTAAAATTTTACCTGGTTTATCTTGACTCCTAGCATTAAACTGTTTACAAAACTCCATAATATTCACACCTGCAGCACCAAGCGCTGGTCCGACTGGAGGTGCTGGGTTTGCTGCTCCTCCTCTGATTTGAAGTTTTAATACTTTATCTATCTGTTTTGCCATCTTATTAATTATATTTTTTCAACTTGCATATAGCTTAATTCAAGTGGAGTCTTTCTACCAAATATTTTTACCATAACTTCAAGTTTTCTTTTTTCTTCATTAACATTATCAATTGATCCTGTAAATCCATTAAATGGACCATCAATAACTTTAACACTCTCTCCAATATTAAATGGAATCGAAATTTGTTCTCCTGATATGGCTAGCTCATCAACTTTTCCTAACATTCTATTAACTTCAGTTTTTCTAAGAGGTATAGGCTCACCTCCTTTAGTCTCTCCTAAAAATCCTAATACACTTGTTATCGATCTTATAATGTGAAGAATCTCTCCTGAAATATCAGCTTTAATCATAATATAACCAGGAAAATATGTTTTTTCTTTCTGTACTTTTTTCCCTTGTCTGATTTGAATAACCTTTTCAGTAGGAACTAATATATCTTCAACTTGTTTGTCTAGACCTACTCTAGCTAATTCAGTCATAATATATTTTTTAACCTTAGCTTCTTGACCTGTTACAGATCTAATCACATACCAATTTTTATCTGCTACACTTACCATAATTAACTAATTATATCAAAATACAATTTCACTATTCTTGATAAAACAGAATCTGCTGCCCAAATTGCTAAAGAAAAAAGAACAGAGAATACAATTACCAACCCTGATAAATTCAAAAGTTCTGAACGAGGTGTCCACTTAACATTGTCCCTCAGTTCAGTTAAAGATTCTTTAATAAAGTTTATAATCGATCCCATCTTAATTTTGTGCACGGGTTGAGAGACTCGAACTCCCGACACCTGGTTTTGGAGACCAGTGCTCTACCAACTGAGCTAAACCCGTTTATATTTGACACAAAAGGCGTCAATCAAATCAATCAAATTGAATGACACCTTAGAGTAAATTAAACTTTGTTTTATTATTAATCCAAAATTTCAGTCACCTGACCTGCTCCAACGGTTCTTCCACCTTCTCTAATAGCAAATCTTAGACCTAAATTTAACGCAATAGGTGATATCAACTCAACAGTAATTGTTAAGTTATCACCAGGCATCACCATCTCAACACCATCAGGAAGCACAATATTACCTGTAACATCTGTAGTTCTAACATAGAACTGAGGGCGATAATTGTTGTGGAATGGAGTATGACGACCACCTTCTTCTTTTTTCAAGATATATACCTCAGCCTTAAATTTAGAATGAGGTGTAACGGAACCTGGTTTACAAATAACCATTCCCCTACTAATATCTGTTTTTTCAATACCTCTTAATAGAATACCTACATTATCTCCAGCCTCACCTCTATCAAGAATTTTTCTAAACATTTCAACACCAGTAACAGTAGATTTAAGTTTTTCAGCACCCATACCTATGATATCAATTTCATCACCAGTATTAGCAACACCAGTCTCAATTCGACCAGTTGCAACTGTTCCTCTACCTGTAATAGAGAATACATCCTCTACAGGCATCAAAAAGTCTTTTTCAGTATCTCTTTTAGGAAGCTCAATATAATTATCAACTTCTTCCATAAGTTTCATAACACTTTCTACCCATTTAGCTTCTCCATTTAAAGCTCCTAATGCAGAACCCAAAACAACAGGAGTATTATCTCCATCATATTCATAGAAAGAAAGCAAATCTCTAACTTCCATTTCAACAAGTTCAAGCAATTCAGCATCATCAACCATATCAGCTTTATTTAGAAATGCTACAATTCTAGGAACACCAACTTGTCTTCCAAGAAGTATATGCTCCCTAGTTTGAGGCATTGGTCCATCAGTAGCTGCAACAACAAGTATTGCACCATCCATTTGGGCAGCACCAGTGACCATGTTTTTAACATAATCAGCGTGACCTGGACAGTCAACATGAGCATAGTGACGGTTAGCAGTTTGGTACTCTACATGAGATGTATTAATTGTAATACCACGTTCCTTTTCTTCTGGAGCATTATCAATTGAATCAAAAGTTCTAGCTTCTGACAGTCCAGCGTCAGCTAAAACCTTTGTTATTGCTGCAGTTAGAGTAGTTTTTCCGTGATCAACGTGTCCGATAGTCCCAATATTCAAGTGGGGTTTTGATCTATCAAATGTTTCTTTAGCCATAACAGTATATTTTTGTAATTTTTACGAAGTGCAAATTTATAAACTTTTTTAATATAATTAGGGTTTTTGAAGTTTTTTTTATAGAAAAAAAAATAGTTTAACTATATTTAGAATATTAATAAAAAAGATAGTTTA
>CAYTIE010000015.1:21389-25355 GCA_964437815.1 uncultured Flavobacteriaceae bacterium | reverse complement strand
ATTGGTGTATCCCAGTTATACCTTTCATGAGGATCTCCATCTAAAGCTTGTGGTTGAATAAATACTTGTTCACCTGTAACTAAATCAACTCTATGAAACCTACCCTCTTGAGTTGTTGCATAGATTATATTGTTATAAACAGGGTCTGTAGCAGATTGATGACCATCAGCACCTAAAGTTTTATACCAATCTCTATTGGTAATACCGGATCTTTCATCTGTAGCAGAAGGGCCTCCTGCTGACCCATTATCTTGAGTTCCACCAAAAATATGATAAAATGGCTCCTCATTATTAACTGCAACCTTATAAAATTGTGTTAGTGGAAGATTCAAAAAATAATGCCAGTTTTGTGCTAAATCAAAGCTTTCATAAATACCTGCATCAGTTCCAACCATAATATAGTCTGGATCACTTTCTTTAAAAGCAATAGCATGATGATCACTATGCTTCTGTCTTGCACCTTCAAGAGTTCGGAAGTTTTTACCACCATCTTCTGAAGTTAAGATTTGAACATTCATAAGGTATAATCTGTCAAATTTATGAGGACTAGTATATAATTCTTGATAATAATGTGGACCTGTTCCACCTGAAACTGTATTTGACATCTTCTTCCATGATTCTCCTCTGTCAACAGATTTATAAATACCTCCTTTTGTCCTATCAAGTTCAATAGCTGCATAAACAACATCAGGATCTTGATATGACATTGCAATACCTATTTTACCTAAGTTTGACCTAGGTATTCCATTAGTAAGTTTTTTCCATGTTTTTCCACCATCGTCAGATCTATGAATTCCTGAACCAGGACCACCACCCATATACATTGCTACTGTTCTATGTCTGTCCCATGTAGCAGCATATAATATATTTGGATGTCTAGAGTCCATCATTATGTCAGTAACTCCTGTCCATTCAGAACCTCCTAATATTTTACTCCAAGTCTCTCCTCCATTATTCGTCTTGTATAAACCTCTTTCTCCTCCACTTGACCATAGCGGTCCTTGAGAAGCAACATAAACTACATTGGAATCTTCTGGATGAACTATAATTTCAGAAATATGTTCTGAATTTTTTAATCCCATATTTTTCCATGTCTTACCTCCATCTGAACTTTTATAAACTCCATCACCATATCCAACATGTCTTCCACCAACGTTTTCTCCAGATCCAACCCAAATTATACTTGGATTAGAAGGGTCTATATCTACTGATCCAATTGAGTATGTTGGTTGGCTATCAAAAATGGGGTTCCATGTGTTACCAGCATTATCAGTCATCCAAACACCTCCTGATCCAACAGCAATATACCATACGTTTTCATTTTCTGGATGAATTGCTATATCAGCTATTCTTCCTGATAAAAAAGCTGGACCAACATTTCTAAGTTTAAATGCATTTAATGATACTTTTTCAGTCTTTGAAGCATCATTCTGTTTATTTCTTTTTCTTTGAGAATTACCTTGAATAGGTAAAAGAAAAATCAAGGCAATTAAAATTATTTGTATTTTTTTCATTATATAAATTAATTAGTTATAATTAAATATATGAAAAATACATTAGCTTTAAAACACTTCTGCAATCATACAGCGAGCGCTTCCTCCACTATTATTTTCAATATTTTCAAGGGAAGAATGAATTATTTGAGTGTTTTTTTGAATTATGTCTAATTGATTGTCTTCAAAAGAGTTAAAAGCCCTAGAGCTCATAACTAAGATAGGACCGCTTTTACCATTGAGTTGAATACAATTTGCCCCAAATGAAGACATTTGGCTAATACTAATATCTATTATTTCTAATCCAGTAGATATAAGAGAATCTATTACACTTTGCCTCTCTTTTTTATCAATTATTGATTCTAGGCATACAATTGAAAATTTATTACAAATGCTCAAGACTACATTAGTATGATATATAGGTTTATCCAAGTGATATGATTTAAAAAAAACAGAATTATACCCCATATCTATACAAAACCTATTTACCAATTCTTCATTTGATCTTTGTGATAGTGAACAGTATGCTATCTTATTAAGTCTATCTAGAACTAAACTACCAGTACCTTCTAGAAACATTTTATTGCTTTCAAAATTTGAGTAGTCATAACCAATAGATATATTCTTACCATGATTATTTAAACATTCAATTGCTAGTTCTGTTCTTTCTAATCTTCTATTTTTAGCAAACATAGGATATATTATAGCCTTATTATCCTTATGGAAAGAGATCCAATTATTTGGAAATACTGCATCTGGCGTATCTACATCTCTATTATCCTTAAAAATAGTTACTTTAACACCTTGTGATTGTATTTTATTATGAAGTAATTCAAATTCCTCTACTGCTTTATCCTTTACCTCATTACTTGAAAGATTAGAAGCATTCATTTGAAAAGTATTATCCTCCAGTGTTAGTTCATTACTTCTGAAATTCTTTGGATAAACCATTAATATATGTGATGAAAAATGATTCATATTATTCTCTTAACAATGGTAATGTGGAGCATCTAAAAAGTCCAGACATCTTGGATACACTTTCATATGAAATCTTCTCGACAAGAAAGCCCTTTTTTTCTAACCAAGTATTTAATTTTTTAAATCTTTTATCTGAAACTATCACTTCAGGAGATAACACTAATAGATTGGATATCAGCATGTAAGCTTCTTGATTATGCGCTATATACGAATTACTTTTACCAAAATAATTAATTATATAATCTACATCATTTTTATCTACAAAAGAATCCGGACAAATTATAGCTTTACTCTTTCCAATAGGCTGGAAACAACAATCCAAATGAAGAACATTTTCATAAATATCAGTATTTGATTTTTTTATATCTACTGACATAATTTCTTTACTTGGAATCATTTTTTCCAAATATACTATAGACTCCTGATTGGTTCTTGCTGTTATTAAATCTGAATAATCGTCTCCAGAATAAGTGCCAATAAATATTTTGTCGTTATGAACGACAACATCTCCCCCTTCTATATGCATATAATCAGGTAATTTTACGACACCTGCATCTAAAGTGCTAATAGTATCTGATATACCTATTAACTCTTCTTCTCTATTAGGAACAATATTAGATTGAAAAAATATATTTGAAATTACGAAACCTAAGTCTCTTGCAAAAACTTGATTACAATTCTTTATATTGCTTGGCCTTAATACATCTACATTATGTTTTATAAGGATTTTATAAAAAGACTCTACATCTTTTTTTACATCAACTTCATTTGGATAAGAGTTATTTTTAATATGATAGAGAGATCTAGGATCATAAACATCAAAAACTTTTGGAGGATCACCCATATCTTCAGCTAAACCAAGTATAACTGATTTCAGGGTTGAATATTCATTATCTACCTTTACTTCAATCATTTAGAGTACTTTATTCTTCTTATTTACAAAGTAAGAAATTAGACCTAAAATTGTTACAAAAATTAAAGAATAATAAACAAAAGTTGGTGTAATAACTTTTTCTCCTGATGCATAAGAGTGAAGACCTGTCAAATAAAAATTTACACCAAAGTATGTCATCATAATTGAAGCAAATGCAAGGATACTCATAAGATTAAACAACCATTTACTACCAAGTTTTGGAACTATTCTTAAATGAAGAACAGCCGCATAAATAATAATACTAATTAATGCCCAAGTTTCTTTTGGATCCCAACCCCAATACCTCCCCCAACTTTCATTTGCCCACATTCCACCTAAAAAATTCCCTATAGTAAGCATTATAAGACCTATTGTTAATGATAATTCATTTACAATAGTTAGTTCTTCTAGTTTTTTAGACATTACTTGCCTGTTCTTTTTATTAGAAAGTATTGTTAAGAAAAGCGCAACTATCCCTAAGATCATTCCTATAGTAAATGGCCCATAACTACCAACAATAACAGCCACATGAATCATAAGCCAATAACTATCTAGAACTGGTTGAAGATTTGCAATTGAAGG
>CAYTIE010000015.1:18261-21289 GCA_964437815.1 uncultured Flavobacteriaceae bacterium | reverse complement strand
AGAGCTAAACCTATTATCATAAAATATCTGAAAAATTAAAACCATCAGTAACCCTAAACCTGATAAAAGGTAGTAAGTATATAATCTATTAAATATATCAACCTTATTATATACAATTTCTGCCTTTAATTTATTTGAAGCTGGAATAACATCACCTCCAAATCTTCTTTGGAATCCACTAATGCTCTCTAAAAGCTCTTCAGATTGAGCATAATCATTTGACTCTCTAGAAAGGTCTAGAGTTTGAAAATATAATGGTAATACATTTTTGACATACAATGAGTCAGCACCTTCAAAGTTAAATTCATCTATTTCTGGATAAGAAACCCACTTGTTATTTTCATCATTAGGAACTGGAAAAATTCTCATTATCTTACCTTCTAAAGCAGAATATAGAAGGTTTACCCTTCTATCAACTTGAATAAAATCTTTTTCTATTTGCGTTGGAATAACTGATAGATATGCTTTCTCAAGATTTTCGGCAAGTTTATAATTACCTAGTTCATCAAAAAAGGACCTTAAAGAGGCTTTCTTTGCATCATTAGAAACTCCAATAACTTTTCTTACAGTATCACCTTTTTGACCGGATTTTAGATATATTAATGGCACATTAAACCATAAAGATGGGTTGTCCATTATAGAAAGTAAAACTTGATCTGAATTAAGCCCTTTATAATTATCTGATCTACTAACTTTTCTAAGTAATTCAGAAGAGAATGTATTAGCAGGTTTCATCCTTCCACCACTATCTTGAATAATAATTTCCCCAAACTTTTTAGCATGGTCTTCAGAATAAGAATGTGATAGTATTACCGAATCAATAGATTCCGTTTTAATAAAAGAGTTATGAATTTGGGCATTAGCAAATGGTAGAGTTGTAAAAAAAAGAATCGACAAAGTTTTCTTGTTAAGTTGCCTTGAAAGGAATTTAAATCTTGTTTTTCCAATAAAAAAGATTCCGGTCATACTAAAGAAAAGAAGCAGATAGCCAGAATAAGTTATAAATGTTCCCCAAAAATCTTTATTTACAGAAAGTATAGTTCCTTTTTCATCTGGATCAAAAGAAGCCTGAAAAAACCTATATCCTTTATGATTTAAAATATTATTCATATAAATATCATAATCAAAAGTATTTTCACTTTCTACTGTTACCCTGCTCATAAATGAAGAGTAGCTGCTCTCTGTCCCTGGGTATTTTTCTGCAATAAAATCATTTAATCTTATGGAAAATGGAATTTCAACCTCATCTGAGCCATAGGATAGATAAAAATCAAGATTATTAATTGTAATTTTTTTAGGATTATTAACAAAACCTTTTCCACCCATTAAGCTAACCTCTTTGGTTTCTCCTTTATAATTGACATTAACAACTAATACATCCTGTTGAACACCATCACTCTCTTGGACATCAACGATATCAAAAACGCCTCTAAGTGGAGGTTCAGGAAAAACAAATTGAAATCCTGGTATCTGATACAGAGATCTAAGTTCTAGAGTCTGTGTTGAATTAGAAGTCAGCTCTCCTTGAGCCTGAGTTGACATAACCATAAACTCTCCCTCAAAGGGGGAGTTTATAAAATACTCTCCCTTAACTGAAGATATATTTACCGCTCCCTTAACCTGGTAATTAAGAGTAAACAGAATATTGTTAATACTTGATACCTCCCCTTCCTTAATATAATGTTCACGTCTATTTCCATCAGAAGCCTCAATTAATTTTATATATATTTCACCTTCAGGATCTAAAACTAGACCTTCCGTAACATTCTCTCGAAAGTCTTTATATTCAATTGAGAATATCTCTTTGTTAAAATCATCAAAAATTTTAAAATTATTATTTGTATGCTCTGACATTAAGAGCTTACTTTTCAATGTTTTTCTTTGCTCCTCCCCATCTTTTTCTCCATCAATTAAAACTTTTAAATATGTTTTTTCTGAAAGGTAGCTATTAGAGACAGTATTTTCTCTAATAGGCATAACTCCTTCATCACCTAAATATCTTGTTACAAAAGCACCAAGAAGAATTAGCACCCATGATAAATGCATTAAAAGGACTGCTCTTTTACCTTTAGATAAAAGATTATATTTTTTTATATTTCCTAAAAAACAAACAATAAGCAGAACCATCAGTATTTCAAACCACCATGCATTATAAACCCATATTCTTGCAGCCTCAGTTGAATACCAACTTTCTAAAAAAGTACCTAATCCCATTGAAAAAGGAAATAATACCATTAGGATTAACATGAATTTTGAAGAAAATAAATATTTAAAAATTTTTGACATCATTTAGAGAAGGCAAAGATAATTATGAAATTTTATATTAAGGAATAAAACTAATGAATAAGATGTTAAAGTTGTTTAAATTTGTGGCCTATTTATAACTAATATGAAAAATAACTATAAAGAATTCCTAAAAGACATAACAACATTTATCCTAGATGTTGATGGTGTTATGACAAATGGTAAGATTATATATACTCATGATGGGAAAATAGACAGACAGTTTCAAGCTAAGGATGGGTATGCGATAAAACACGCAATTTCAAGAGGTTATAATTTTGTAATTATATCTGGAGGTACACAGGACAATATAAAGAAACGATTAAAATCACTAGGAGTAGAAGATGTTTTTATTAGCGCATTTGACAAACTTAAAGTTTTTAATGATTATATAACTAAAAAAAATATAAGCCCTGACAATATTCTTTATATGGGTGATGATAATCCTGATATAGAGGTTTTAAAAATTGTAAAAATATCTGCTTGTCCTTCAGATGCATCTATAGATGTTAAAGAAGTATGTGACTACATTTCAGATAAAAAGGGTGGTGAAGGATGCGTGAGAGATGTTATTGAACAAGTTATGAGGATTCATAATAAATGGATTTAATTAATAACTCAAAATATAAAATTATCTTAGGATCTTCTTCTTCTAGAAGAAAACAACTTCTTGAAATGACTGGTGTCAATTTTTCAGTTAAAACAATTAATGTTAAAGAAGACTTTCCTTCAAAACTTATTGGAA
>CAYTIE010000015.1:14856-18161 GCA_964437815.1 uncultured Flavobacteriaceae bacterium | reverse complement strand
AAATAAGTTAGATAAGATCTTTAAATACAGAGAAAATAAATTAAATGAAATTTTTGGTAATTACACCAATTAGTTAGACTCTTTCAATTGAAGCTCCTAGTTTCTTTAATCTAGATACTATATTCTCATACCCTCTATCAATCTGCTCCACATTTTGAATAACACTAGTACCATTAGCTGATAAGGCTGCTATAAGGAGAGCTATTCCTGCTCTTATATCAGGAGAAGACATTACGGTTGCCTTTAATTCAGACTTAAAGTCAAGTCCAATAACAGATGCTCTATGAGGATCAGACAGAATGATCTTAGCACCCATGTCAATAAGTTTATCAACAAAAAAGAGTCTGCTCTCAAACATTTTTTGATGAACTAATACGCTTCCTCTTGCCTGTGTTGCGACAACTAATACAATACTTATAAGATCTGGACTGAAACCAGGCCATGGAGCATCAGATATCGTAAGTATAGATCCATCAATATAATTTGATATCTCATAACCATCTTTATGGGAAGGAATAATCATATCATCACCTTCTTTTAAAATTTTAATTCCAAGTTTTCTAAAGGTATTAGGTATCTGGCCTAAGTTTTCCCAAGAAACATTTTTAATTTTAATTTCACTTTTAGTCATAGCAGCTAAACCTATCCAGCTTCCAATTTCTATCATATCAGGGAGAATTGTATGATTAGCTCCACTAAGTTTTCTTACACCAGATATGACTAGTAGGTTTGAACCAATACCTTCAATGTTAGCTCCCATTTTAACCAATAAACCGCACAACTGCTGAATATATGGTTCGCAGGCAGCATTATATATAGTAGTTTTACCTTTTGCAAGAACAGAAGCCATAATTAAATTTGCAGTACCAGTTACAGAGGCTTCATCTAATAAGATATTTGTTCCAACCAGACCATTTGTTTTTACATTATATATTCTATTTTTAGAGTCATAATCTAATTTAGCTCCAAGTTTTTCAAGATTAATAAAATGAGTGTCTAATCTTCTTCTTCCTATTTTATCTCCTCCCGGTCTTGGGATAGAAGCAGTTTTATAGCGAGTCAATAAGGGTCCAACAAGCATAATAGAACCTCTTAATGATTTAGCATGTAATATAAATTCATCAGATTTCAAATAATCTAAATTAATTGACTTAGCAGAAAATTCATAAGAACCATTTTTTAAAAAAGAGCAACTAACACCTAATTTTTTAAGAATTTCTATTAGCTTGTTAACATCAATAATATCAGGGACATTATTTATCGTTACTTTATCATCTGTCAACAAAACAGCAGACAAAATCTGTAATGCTTCATTTTTTGCACCTTGAGGAATAACCTCTCCCTTTAAGCTCTTGCCACCAGTTATCCTAACACTATTCATTAATACCTTCTTTTTGGCTTTTTTCTAGACTTGTTAGTTGATTTATAACCATTATTTTTAGGTCTATTCTTAAGAAATTCCACCGAATCAGTTAGTGGAAGATCCTCGTCTAAAACTTTAAGATTACCATCAGATAGCTCAATTAGATGATCAAGAATAACTTGATCTTCAACCGTATCTTTATTCCAGTTAAGAAAACATTTCTTCATATGATTAGCTATAGTCAATATCAATTTTCCTTTCAAATCAGAATTATCCCAAGTAATTGTAAAATCGATCATTCGTTTAATATTATTACCATAAAACCTATATTTCGGAAAATTTTGAGGATAATCTAATTTATTTGGCTTTCTCTTTTCATAAACTTCTTTTGATGGTTTTTCATAAGGACTTTCAACATCTAGTTGAAAATCAGACATAATAAAAAGTTGAGCCCATAGTTTATGTTGAAAATCTGGAACATCTCTAAGGTGAGGGTTTAAGTTACCCATAACACCAATTATAGCCTTAGCCATTTCATTTCTTTTTTCTTTATCTTTTAATGCAACAGCTTGATCAATCATCTCATGAATATGTCTTCCATATTCAGGAATAATAAGTTTTTTCTTTTGTGTGTTATATACTAATGTGTCCATAAGATTAAGGAATTAATGCAATTTAAGAAATTTTAATATTCTAACTATAGTGAAATAATATTATCTAAAGAATTAACTTTTTTATAAATACCTATAATTTCAGTTGGAGATTTAAAAAACCCCTGAAATGAGATGCTTTTATAATTACCTTTATCTGATGATTTAACTTTAAAATCTCCTTTATAATCAGATAAAATCATTTTTAATTTATCTAGGTCTTTAGAATTATTTTTTATAATAAATTTAAACATATATGAACCTGGCCAATTTTGAGATTCATTCAATTGAGTCTTAAATCTTTTATAAAAATCATTTGATTTTTTACTTATGTTGGTCAAGCTATCTATTTTTGTAAATTAATAGAGCAAAGATATAAATGATTTAAAGATAGACTGATGAATAAAGTTATAAATAAAAAAGTTGTTATTACTGGAGGTCCAGGAACAGGAAAAACATCAGTTATCAAAGAATTGATAGATAAAGGGTATCAATGTTATGAAGAAGCATCAAGGGGTATAATCTTAAGAGGTAAACCTTTTAAATCTGACCCTTTAAGCTTTAGCAACTCTCTATATAAAGCCAGAACAAAACATTATATCGATTCACAAAAAAAAGAATATAGTAGAAATACAGTGTTTTTTGACAGAGGGATTCATGATATACTAGCATACCTAAGATATATCAATAGAAACAATAATTACTGGGAAGATGTTATTTTAAATTATCAATATGATACAGTTTTCGTTTTCCCACCATGGAAAGAAATTTATACAACTGATAGTGAGAGACAAGAAGATTTTAAAGAATCTAAAGAAGTAAACTCTGAAATCATTAAAGTCTACAAAGAGAGTAATTCAGATATTATAGAAATACCTAAAATGACTATAGAAGAAAGAGTTAATTTTATTATAAATCATCTATTTAATAATGAAAAATAATGTAATATTTATAGGAACGCCAGATTTCGCTGTTAAATCTTTAGATTTTCTACTAAAAAAAAATATAAATATAAGTTGTATTGTAACCTCACCAGACAAAAGATCAGGAAGAGGTCTTAAAATGAGTAAATCTGAAGTAAAGAAGTATTCTGAATTAAATAATTTAAGAGTACTTCAACCTGATGATTTGAGTAATTATAGTTTTATCAAACAAATAAAGAACGTTAATCCAAGTTTAATTGTTGTAGTTGCTTTTAAGAAATTACCAAGTGTTTTATATGAAATACCGAAGCATGGAACAATAAACCTACATGCATCATTACTTCCTGATTATAGAGGAGCAGCTCCTAT
>CAYTIE010000015.1:12452-14756 GCA_964437815.1 uncultured Flavobacteriaceae bacterium | reverse complement strand
TAACTCAAATAATATTTTATTAATTCAAGATAAAAAAATATTCATTTCAACAAGAAATGGTCAAATTGAGTGTGATATTATCCAGTTAGAAAACAAGAAAGCAATGACAGCAAAGGATATGGTTAATGGTTACAAATTTTCTTCAAATTGTCATGTAAAGTAGAAAAATAGCCTATGATATCAACAAAATAGCTGAATTTATTAACAATAGCGCAGATTTTGAGCTTCTATCCTTGGGACTTACAATAATCCATATAAATTTGTTTAAACTTTAAAATTAAAGAGATATGAATAAATCAGAATTAATTGACACTATGGCTTCAGGTGCTGGAATATCTAAAGCCGCAGCAAAAAAAGCTCTAGAATCAATGCTAGGGGGTGTTTCTTCAACACTTAGAGGTGGTGGACGTGTTTCACTGGTTGGATTTGGATCTTGGTCTGTTTCTCATAGACGTGCTAGAGCAGGGAGAAATCCACAAACTGGTGCTACGATTCAAATCGCTGCTAAAAACGTAGTAAAATTTAAGGCTGGTGCTGAACTATCAAGCTCAGTAAACTAAGCTTTTAAATTCATATAGTATAAAAAAGCTTCCTTCGGGGAGCTTTTTTTATATATTTATTTTATGAAGGGCAATATTTTAATAGCCTCACCTAATCTTTTATATGATAGTTTTTTTTCAAAGACTATTATCCTAATAGTTGATCAGACTAAAGATGGTTATACTGGTTTTATACTTAATAAACCTTTAAAAATAAAAATAAAAGAAGTCAAGAACTTTAAAATATATAGTGGTGGACCAGTTTCTAACGATAATCTATATTTTATTTACAAAACAAATAAACCAATTAAAGGAAGTGTAAAAGTTAACGACAATATATATTGGGGCGGAAATATTGATGAAATTTTTAAATTAATAAAAGAAGAAGTAATAGATAGAACTAAAATTAGATTTTTCATTGGTTATTCTGGCTGGGATTACAATCAATTAAAAAACGAGATAGAAAATAAGAATTGGATCGTAGGAAAAAATAAAACTGGAAATATATTAAGTATATATAGTCAAAAACATTGGAAAAATGAAATGAAAAAATTAGGTGGAGAATATCTTCTTTGGTCTGAATCACCAGACAACCCAATATCAAATTGATTAGTGATTAGGTTGAACCTAAAACTTTTTTTAGATCTGAAATCAAACTATCCCATAATAGTTTTGATTCTTCCATCTCATCCTCTGAGGAAAAATCTGTAACAATTAAGGAAACATCTTTTGTTATTTCATCCATTTGAATTGTAAACTCAAAATAACAATCCTCTTCATCTTCCTCCCCATTCATCCATTGAAACTTAACCTTCTCGTATGGTTTTTTCGAAAGGAGTTTTGCATCTTCTTCAGATTCACCCCAAAAAAAAGTATATTTCTCACCTCTAGAATTAACATCATCAGAAAACCATTCTGAAAGACCTGAAGGTGTTGACAGATACTGGAATAATAACTGAGGTGAAGATTGAAAATCATATTCAATTGAAAACTGTTTTTTCGAAGTCATTTGAGAATAATATAATATCTGCCAATATATTAAAAAAAGTTTATCATTTATATAAATTGATAAATTATTAAGCTAATAGAGTATATTTTGTTTTATATATTTGCATATCTTAGTTGGCGAGGTAGCTCAGTAGGTGAGAGCGTCGGATTCATAACCCGGAGGTCGGGAGTTCAAATCTCCCTCTCGCTACATTAAAATATTAGTTATGAAAAGATTTTTTTATATTTTTTATTCTTTAATATTCATTATAGTTTTTTCTTGTTCAAAAAAACAAGTACAAGAAGAGGAAGAAATATTAGTTGAGCCTACTTTATTTAGCTGTGTAACTTATGACACATTATTAGATCCATTATCAACACAAGATGATAATTTGATGCAATACTGGGATAAATTTGTTGCAGATGTATTATGTACAAAAGGAGCCCCTGATTATGGACAACAGAATACAATTGTTAATCTTTTCTTTGAATATGAAAGTGATGCTATGATTGCAGCTGGTGTAACACAAGACCATATAGCTTACTCTAGTTTTGATGGTTACTGTAATAGCGCTAAGGTAAATGTTGGTGTTGACTGGAGAGCATGGACTGAAAGGTCGTTACTACAAAGATTATGGATAATGTATCATGAATTTGGTCATGATGTTTATAGATATGAGCATAGTCCAGATCAAGCTGATATAATGTATTATGCTAGCACCCCTGGTTTTATAAAAATAAATGATTTTATTAAAGCAAAAGATAGGTTTATAAAAAG
>CAYTIE010000015.1:0-12352 GCA_964437815.1 uncultured Flavobacteriaceae bacterium | reverse complement strand
GGACTTTCGTTTATACTTTCAAGAACTTGATATTTTTTTGAAGAAATAAAATGGTGATCACTGTGTCTTGTTAGTTCATATAAAACAAGTCTACCAACAACATGATTTGAATTCCATGAATGAACAGTTTTTATTCTCTCATACCTTCCATTTTCATCCTTCTTCCTAGATAAACCGTAATGCTCAATATAATTTATTGTTTCAAGAAAAAGAAATGAAATAACAGAAATTACTAGAGAATAAATTGTAACAGTTAAACCATAATTAAAATAGATAAGGCAGATAAACAAAAACTGAAAAATAGGATAAAACATCATGTCATTTTTAATTGAAAAGAAGTTATGTTTAGAGATCTTTAAAAGTTTTAGTTGAAGCTTCCAAGCACTTATATACTGACCTATAACAGATGTTATCCAAAAACTATAAAGTGATTGTTTATATTTAGCAGTGGCTGGATCTTCTTTCGTTCCAACATTAACATGATGTCCAAAATTATGTTCTATATAAAAATGCATGTACTGTGATGGTATAAGAAGTAATTTTGAACAAGTCCTGCTAAAAAAAGATTTTCTATGACCTAACTCATGTGCAACATTAATTCCATTAGTAGCCATCATAATTGAGGTTGAAACAATTATACCAATAATCTCTATTGAAGAAGTGCTGTAGAATAACATGTTCAATGAAAGGAAAAATATCGAGAAAACTAAGGGAATATTTAAATACAAGAGTATATCAAAGAAAATATCCATTGACCTATTTTTCTTAACTTCATCTGACATCTCTTCATTACTTTCTTTTAATAGAATTTCAAGAGCTGGAATAAACACAAAAGCATAAATAACTGTCATAAATGTATATCCCCCTCCAAGAAGAATTCCAACAATTGTAACAATTGCAATTGTATAAGACATTAAATATTTTAAATCATTCATTTGATTTAATTAAGTTTAAAGCAGATCCATTTTTAAACCATTCAATTTGTTGATTATTAAACGTATGGTTAAGCTTGATTATTTCTTTATTTCCATTACTATGAACAACTTCAAGTGAAAGCTGCTCACCTTTGCTAAATTTAGTTAAATCTACAAAATTAAATAAATCATCTTCTTGTATTTTATCATAATCACTTTCATTATTAAATGTTAGAGCAAGCATACCTTGTTTTTTCAAATTAGTTTCATGAATCCTTGCAAATGATTTGACTATTACAGCTTTTATACCAAGATGTCTTGGTTCCATTGCTGCATGCTCTCTAGATGAACCTTCTCCATAATTATGATCACCAACAACTATAGTATCAATATTATTTTTTTTATAGAATCTTTGAGTTTCAGGAACTGGACCATAATTTCCAGTAACTAAATTCTTAACATTATTAGTTTTCATATTAAATGCATTAACAGCTCCTATCAGACAGTTATCTGATATATTATCAAGATGACCTCTAAATCTTAACCATGGTCCAGCCATTGAGATATGGTCTGTTGTACATTTTCCATGTGCTTTTATTAATAGTCTTGCATTAGATATATTTTTACCATCCCATGGTTTAAAGGGTTCAAGAAGTTGTAATCTTTGAGAATCTTGTCTAACTTTTATTTCTATATTTGAACCATCTTCTGGAGGTTCTACATATCCATTTTCTTCAACTGAAAAACCATTTATTGGAAGCTCATCACCTATTGGTGGATCAAGTTTAATTTCTTCGTTTTCGGAGTTTGTTAAAGTATCAGTAATTGGATTAAAATCTAATCTACCAGATAATGCTATTGCCATAACCATCTCAGGTGAAGAAACAAATGCATGAGTATTTGGATTTCCATCATTTCTTTTTGCAAAATTTCTATTAAATGAATGAACTATCGAGTTTTTCTTATTATTATCTTCTCCTTCTCTACTCCATTGCCCAATACAAGGTCCACATGCATTAGTAAAAATTTTTGATTCTAAATCCTCAAATATTTTTATTAAGCCGTCTCTTTCAGCTGTATACCTAACTTGCTCAGAACCAGGGTTTATACCTAGCTTGGATTTTATTTTTAATTTACTTTTTTTTGCTTGAACAGCAATTGATGCTGCACGAGATAAATCCTCATAAGACGAGTTAGTACAAGAACCTATTAATCCCCAATCTACATCTAAGGGCCATTTTTCTTTCAAAGCTTTCTCTTTCATCTCAGATACAGGAGTTGCTAAGTCAGGGGTAAAAGGTCCATTAAGATGAGGTGATAATTCATCTAAATTTATCTCAATGACTTGATCAAAATATTCCTTTGGATTAGAATATACTTCTGGATCTGCAGTAAGGTGATGTTTTATTTCTTCTGCAGCTTTAACCACATCACTTCTTCCAGTTGAATTAAGATATCTTTCCATAGACTCATCATATCCAAAAATTGATGTTGTAGCTCCAACTTCAGCTCCCATATTACATATTGTCCCTTTACCAGTACATGATAATGATTTAGCACCTTCTCCAAAATATTCAATTATCGCTCCTGTTCCACCTTTAACAGTAAGTATTCCCGCAACTTTTAATATAACATCTTTTGCAGAAGACCAGCCATTTAGATTACCTTTTAAGTGAACTCCTATTAATTTTGGAAATTTTAATTCCCAAGGCATTCCAGCCATAACATCAACAGCATCTGCTCCACCAACACCAATAGCAACCATACCTAGTCCCCCTGCATTAACTGTATGAGAATCAGTTCCAATCATCATTCCTCCTGGAAAAGCATAATTTTCAAGCACAACCTGATGAATTATCCCCGCCCCAGGCTTCCAAAAACCTATACCGTATTTTTTTGATGTAGATTCCAGAAAGTCAAATACTTCTGAGCTAACTTTATTAGCATGCTGAAGGTCTTTTTTTGCTCCAGATTGAGCTAAAATTAAATGATCACAATGAACAGTTGTAGGAACTGCAACCTTTTGCTTTCCAGCCTGCATAAATTGTAGTAAAGCCATTTGGGCAGTAGCATCTTGACACGTGACACGATCAGGTCCGAAATTAACATAATCAATACCTCTCTCATATGGAGTAGAAATATCATTGCTCCATAAATGGGAATACAAAACCTTTTCAGATAAAGTTAAAGGCTTCCCTATTATCTTCTTTGCATATTTAATTCTAGAAGACATCTCAGAGTAAACTCTTTTTATTAAATCTATATCAAAAGCCATAAAATAATTTTCAGTACAAAAATAATATAATATTATTTAGTTTTAGAGACTATTTCTTCTATTGTCTTGAAATCAGAATCAAAGCTGTTTAAAGAATTAGACTTAGGAATACCTGATAAATGAATTTCTTTAAAACCTGCATTTTTAAATTCTAAACAGTTCTCTTTATTTATACCTCCCCCAGGCATAATCACAATTCTATTATTTGATAATTTATTAAGTAAAATAAGATTTTCAATACCATCTATTGCATCATTTTGATTGCCAGAACAAAGGATTCTTGAGAACCCACTATTTATTAATATGTCAATAGATTTATTTTGATTACTTAAACAATCAAAAGCTCGGTGAAAAGTTAAATCTAGAGAATCTGCAAGACCTCTAACCTCATTAATGAATTCATTATCAATCTCTCCATTTGATTTTATCGAACCAACCACAAATCCATTTATTCCCAATTCCATTATTGAAATAATATCCTTTTTCATTTTATCAATTTCATTATTGTTATAGATAAAGTTCCCAGGTCTTGGCCTTACCAAGACATTAATTGGTATTTCTGAAATATCTAAAGCTTCTTTAATAAATTCTATTGAAGGGGTTAACCCTCCAACAGTATAATTTGAGCATAACTCAATTCTATCAGCTCCTGCCTTATTGGCATATAGAACAGAGTTAATTGTTGTAGCACATATCTCTATAATCATCAACTATTAATAATAGTTTTTTATTATAATAAATTTAATTAAATTCATTCTGGCTTTATGCAAATAATTAATAATTCTCCAAAATATGATGTAATTGTTGTCGGTTCCGGAGCAGGTGGTGGGATGGCAACAAAAATCCTATCTGATGCTGGTCTTAAAATTGCTCTTGTTGAAGCAGGACCATACTTTGACCCTGCTAATCCAGAACAAATGACTCAAATGAAATGGCCTTGGGAATCTCCTAGAAGAGGCTCTGGGACTACCAGAGCATTTGGTGATTTTCACATGTCATATGGACACTGGAAGGTTGAAGGAGAGCCTTATACAATTGAAAAAGACACTAGTTTTAAATGGTGGAGATCAAGAATGTTAGGTGGTAGAACAAATCATTGGGGTAGAATATCTTTAAGGTTTGGACCAAAAGATTTTAAGAGTAAAGACTATGATGGTTTAGGTGAAAACTGGCCTATTAGTTATGAAGACATAAAGCCTTATTATGACAAGTTAGACAAGCTTATAGGCATTTTCGGAACCAAAGAAAATATTTTTAATGAACCTGATGGATTCTTCTTACCTCCACCTAAGCCAAGATTACATGAGTTATTTTACATAAAAGGGGCAAGAAAATCTGGTGTTACAGTTATTCCTTCTAGATTGTCAATTCTAACTAAGAGAATCAACAATACTAGAGGAGTCTGTTTTTATTGTGGTCAATGTGATAGATCATGCTCAGCATATGCTGATTTTTCATCTAGCTCTTGTTATGTAATACCTTCATTAAAAGGAGGTATGGTTGATTTATATACAAACTCTATGGTTATTGAGGTAAAAACAGACAAAAATGGAAGAGCAACAGGTGTTTCTTATATTAATAAAGAAAATGGAAGAGAATATTCAATTAAAGGAAAGGTAGTTGTTTTAGCAGCATCTGCATGTAGCTCAGCAAGAATTTTGTTAAATTCTAAAAGTAAAGCTCACCCAAATGGACTAGGTAATAGTAGTAACCTTATTGGAAAATACCTACATGACACTACTGGAACTGGAAGATCAGTTTTTATTCCAGACCTTATAAATAGAAAAACTTATAATGAAGATGGTGTTGGCGGGATGCATGTTTACTCACCCTGGTGGCTAGACAATAAGAAACTTGACTTCCCAAGAGGATACCATATAGAAATAGGGAGAAGTTTTACAATGCCTGAATATGGTTTTGGGTATAACCCTAATGAATTAAATAGATTCTTTGGACTTAAAGTTGGAGGGTATGGTGATAAACTAAGACAGGATGTAAAAAAATATTATGGTTCAACAATTGGATTATCAGGAAGAGGTGAAGCTATCCCAAGAAAAGATAATTATTGTGAAATTGATCCTGACACAAAAGATAAATGGGGCATCCCTGTTCTAAAATTTAGATATAAATGGTCTGATTATGAAATAAAACAAGTGAAGCATATGCATGACACATTTGAAGAATTAGCATATAATATGGGAGGAATTCCACTGGGGAACAAACCAACGAAAGAAGAAAATTATGGTATCTCTGCTCCTGGTGAAATTATTCATGAAGTAGGGACTACTAGAATGGGAGATGATCCTTATAATTCAGTTGTGAATAAATACGAAAGGCTTCATGATGTTGACAATGTTTATATTGTTGATGGTGGACCATTTGTTTCTCAAGCAGATAAAAACCCGACATGGACTATCATGGCACTATCCTGGAGAACCTCTGAATATATAATTGATCAACTTAAAAAACAAAATATATAATGGATAGAAGAGAGATTATAAGAAATATAATTTTAGGTTCAATAGGTTCATCAGTTATATTAGAAAGCTGCGTTTCTTCAGTTGACAATAAAGTCTTAGATAAGATTTGGGAATATCAATATGGAAGAACTCCTGAAGAGAAAAAGAGAGATAAAAGATTCTTAAACTCAAGATTTTTTACTGAAAGTGAATTAAAAACAATAGAAAAGATTGCAAATATTGTTTTACCTCCTAATGAATTCGGAGATATAAATGATGCAGGTGTAGTTGAAATGTTTGAATTTATTGCAAAAGACTGGAGCACTCCTGCACACAAAAGTTATGGAGAAAGAGTATTAAGGAGAGGTTTAATTGTTTTTGATGATTTATGTATTGAAAAGTTTGGTTCAAAACTCTTAAACACTAGTGAAACTGAAATAAAAATCCTCTTTGATGAAATTTCATACGAAGATAACTCTTTAAAAGATCAAAAAGAAAGCGTAAAACTTTTCGCTACATATAGAGGTATGATTGTGACTGGATATTTTACTTCTGAAGTGGGAATTAAGGATTTAGGTTATAAAGGTAATACTCCTAATGTTTGGGATGGTGTTCCCGATGAAATCTTGGAACAATATAAGGGGATTGTATCGTATGATAAGGAATGGATTGATAAGTGTATTGATCAAAGTAAAAGAGGAGATATTGCTCAGTGGGATGATGAAGGAAATCTCATAACATAGAAAAGCCTGTATTAAAGTGATTTTTGCGTAAACTCCTTTTAAACAGGATTAAGGCTAATCAAATGATCAAGGATCTATTCTAGATAGCTTGCTTTAACATTTAAACTCACCTTTTTTAATTATATACTCGTTGAGTTTACCAAAGTATCACTAATACAGGCTGATGATAAATTTAAGAACTTATATTTTATTTTCAATAGAATCAATAATATTTGTGATCTTTTTATCAATTTCAGTATCAATTTTATTATTATTGCTAAGATTTTGCTGAAGCTTAGCTGCAAATTGAATACATGCCATAGCTAAAAGATCTTGTTTATCTCTTACTGAATAGTTTTCTTCAAGTTTTTTTAGATTAGACTCAATTTTTTTTACTGCATCTCTAAAATAAATCTCTTGAGATCTTTCAATTGTTAACGGGTACAACCTGTCACCAATATTTAATTTAATTTTTATATAATCACTCATATTTAGTTTATTGTTATATCATTTATACAATCGTCTATTTCTTTAATCATATAATCGATCTTGTTTTTTAAAAATTGTCTATCACCTTCATCTCCAACAAAAGCATTCTTTAATTTTAGATTCTTCTTGTGATCTTCTATTTCTTTAGCCTTGATATCAAGATCAATATTTAATTGACTAAGTGTGCTAGTTTTTTTTAATAATCTTTTATTCTCACTCTCAAGACTACTCATCTTTTTAAAAAGTAGGTCTAATTTTACTTTCAATTTATCTATTTTATCTATCATTCTTTATAAATAAGTTAAATCGTTATTAATTTATAAAAATCTTGAGTTAAATTTGAATTATAGTATGAGATTTTTAAAGAAATCATTTTTATCATTCTGCCTACTTAGTATTCTTTTCAAATTAAACTCTCAAGAATACAATCTTAATTCGCCTATTGATTTACCCTTAAACCTTTCTGGAACATTCGGTGAATTTAGAAGTTCACATTTTCATTATGGATTAGATATTACAACAAACAAAAAGCCTGGATACAGTGTATATAGTATTGATAATGGTAGCATTATTAGGATAAGAGTAAGCACTTCTGGATATGGAAAAGCACTATATATAGATCACTCAAACGGATTAACATCTGTTTATGGACATTTAAAAGAGTTCTCACCTAAAATTCAAGAATATATAAAAGAACAACAGTATTTAAATAAATCTTATAATATTCAAAAGTTTTTTAATGTAGGGGATTTAGTTGTAAATAAGGGTGATTTAATAGGATATTCAGGTAATACAGGTGGAAGTAGTGGACCACATCTTCACTTCGAAATAAGAGATACAAAATCTCAAAACCCTATAAATCCTCTATCATTTAAATATAAGTATGAAGACAATAAAAGACCAGTAATAAGAAGCTTATATATCTTTGATGAGACAGATAGCTTCAAAAAAAATAATCCTAAAAAATATCCTATAAAAAAAATTAATGATAGTATATATGAATCTAAAAAGGTTATTTATAATAATAAGATTGGGATTGGTGTTGAAGTCTATGACAGGCAATCAGCAAATAATTATAATAGGAATGGTGTATATGAAATAAGAATGTATTTAGATTCAATTTTAAGTTTTTCTTATAAAATGGATAATATAAATATCTCCGAATCAATTTTCAGAAAAGTATTCTATGACTATTCATTATTAAAAACAAAAGGAATAAGAGTACAAAAGGTATATCACCCTCCTAATTCAAAACTAAGTTTCTTGAATCATAATACAAGTACAGGGATATTTGAATTAAATGATAATGTTGAAAAAGATGTTCTTATAGAAGTTATAGATTGGAATAATAATAAAAGCTACCTGAATTTCAAAATAGAAGGAATTGTCTCAAATATTATAGAAAAACCTATAACTGGTATAGAAATACTCCCAACGCAGAAATATCAAATTATAAAGGACAATATTGAAATAGGATTTAAAAAGAATTCATTTTTTAATAAAGTTGCCTTAAATATAGAATCTGATAATGATACATTAATGATAGGCGAAGACATATACCCATTAAGAAAATCATATAAAATCAAGATTTTAAAACAAGTTGAAGATTCAATAATAAGAAGACAATCTTATATAGGTCTCATTAATAAAGATGGAAAGCTATCATATTTGAATACAAGTAAAAAAGATGAATTCTTTTCTACAAATTCTTCTATCTTAGGATCTTATGTAATATCTATAGATTCAATAAGCCCAGAGGTTAAACCATTAAATTTTAGCTTAAATAAAGATATAAGTAATCAAAAAACAATTCGATTAAAGGTTTATGATAAAACTTCTGGAATAAAATCATACAATGTTTTAATTAATGATAAGTGGGCACTTTTTGAGTACGAACCAAAAAGCAATTTGATTTTCCATCAAATTGAAGATGGAATAATTAAAAATGGAGAAAACAATATTAATATAAAAGTTACAGATGGTGTTGGGAATGAAACAGAAATCAATTCAAAAGTATACTGGTCTAATTAGTTTTATTACATGCTCCATCAATGAAAGAAGTAACTCCACCAAAAGTACTAGCATAACATATATTTGGATATGTAACACCGTCACATCCACAAACAGGCTGATATATTTCAATACATAAACCTAACTCATCAATTTTAGATTCATCGATACATGTGTCTTGAACATCATCGCTATTTGAGCATGAAAGAGAAAAAAATATAATTAATGATGATAGTATTATTTTTAATTTCATAATTACAAATTACAAACTCTTAGCTAAACTTCTTTATTGTTTCTATCAAATAGTCAACTTCCTTTTTTGTGTTATAATGAGAAAAAGAGAATCTTACAGATGGGTACTTTTTCAATTCATCAGTTTGTATTTCATTTAAAACATGAGAGCCACTTGTACTTCCAGATTGACAAGCACTTCCTTTTGAACAGGCAATTCCATTAAGATCAAGATGAAAATCTAACATAGATGCTTTTTGGCTATCTAAAGGGAAACAAACATTAAGAATTGTATATGTACTTTTCTTAAGGTCACCAGACAAACCATTAAAATGAACTTTTGGAAAAATTGTTTTAAGTTCATTAATTGCATATTCCTTAATTGAACTGATATACTTTGATTCTTGATTAATTTTTTCGCATGAAAGCTGAAGAGCTTTAGTCATACCAACAATATTATGAACCGATTCAGTTCCAGCTCTTAACCCTCTTTCCTGTGGGCCTCCACATATAAAAGGACTTAATCTTGATGTCTTACGTATAAAAGAAAAACCTACACCTTTAGGTCCATGAAATTTATGTCCAGCAGCAGATAAAAAGTCAATTTTAGTTTTTTTTAAATTTATCTCGTAATGTCCAACGGCTTGGACTGCATCAGTATGAAATAATGAGTTGTTCTTTTTACATAAATTTGATACTTTATCAATATCTAATATATTTCCAATTTCATTATTAACATACATTAAAGTAACAAGTTTTAAATCATTATTGTCACTTAATAGTTCTTCTAGATGATTATAATCGATTTCCCCTTTATCATTAATTTCTACATAATTAACTTGAATACCCTCCTTTTCCAATTCATCAAGAGTATGAGTGATAGCATGATGTTCAATTTTAGAAGATATAATTTGTTTTACCCCAAGGTCCTTAACTGAACATCTGAGTAAAGAGTTATCAGATTCTGTTCCACCAGAATTAAAAATTATCTCGCTTGTCTCACATTTTAAAATTTCAGCAATCTTTTTTCTCGAACTTTCAATATATGATTTCGCTGATCTTCCAAAAGAATGGGTTGAAGATGGGTTTCCAAAACACTCTTTAAGAATATTAGAAATTTCAGAGATGACTTCATCTCTAACTCTGGTAGTAGCAGCATTATCAAAATATATATTCATTTACTATGACTCAAACTCAACTAAAGTTGAGGTAATAATATCAACACACTCATTTAACTGACCCTCAGTCATTACAAGCGGTGGTGCAAATCTAATAATATTTCCTTGAGTTGGTTTAGCAAGTAACCCATTATCCCTAAGTTTTAAACAAATATTCCAAGCAGTTTGACTATCAGGTTTATCATTTATAACTATTGCATTTAACAAACCTTTTCCTCTAACTAATTTAACAATACTACTTGTCTCAATATAATTATTAATTTTAGATCTAAATATTTCACCTAGCTTATAAGCATTTTCAGGAAGTTTTTCTTCAATTATAATCTCTAATGATTTTTTAGCTATTGAAGCTGCAAATGGATTTCCACCATATGTGCTTCCATGTTGACCTGGTTGAATAACTTCCATTATTTCTTTATCACATAGAACTGCTGAAATTGGATATGTACCACCACTTAAAGCTTTTGCTAGAATTAAAATATCAGGTCTTACATCACCACAAGCAAGAAGTGAACCAGCTCTTCCAAGTCCAGTCTGAATTTCATCGGCAATCATTAAAATATTATATTTTGTACAAAGCTCTCTTACTCCTTCAATATAATTATCATCAGGGACATTGACACCTGCTTCTCCTTGAATTGGTTCAACTAAAAAAGAAACAACATTTTTCTCTTCACTTAAGATTTTCTCAAGTGCATTAAGATCATTATGTGGAATATGAATAAATCCAGGAGTATGAGGTCCAAAATAATCTTTTGATCCAGGGTCAGAAGAAAAAGAAATAACAGTTGTTGTTCTTCCATGAAAATTATTATCACAAACAATAATTTTTGCTTGACCTTCATCAACTTTCTTTTTTAGGTAACCCCACTTCCTTGAAATTTTAATTGAAGTTTCTACTCCTTCTGCCCCGGTATTCATTGGTAATAATTGGTCATAACCAAATAGTTTTGTAGTATACTCCATGTATTCACCAAGCTTATTATTATGAAAAGCTCTAGATGTCAACGTAAGAGTCTCTGCTTGTTGTTTAATTAATTCAACTAGTTTAGGATGACAATGGCCTTGATTAACTGCAGAATATGAAGACAGAAAATCATAATACTTCTTACCATTAACATCCCATAAATAAACACCTTCACCTTTAGCTAAGACTACAGGTAATGGATGGTAATCATGTGCACCATATCTTTTTTCTAAATCTAAATGGTAAGTTGATAAATCTGTTGACATTTTTTAATATTGGTTTTATTTTAAATATAGTAATTTTGATAGATATTTATATTTTGATGTTTATAAGATCTTATAAATTTTTTCTACTATTTTTTTTAATTACATCTTGTGAAAAAGATGATATATGCTTAGAAGGTTCAGCTAACACTAATAGAATTACAATTGGATTTATTAATAGTGCATATGAAAGTTCCTCATCTGTTTCATTAAAAAATATTAGAGGGGTTAATAAAGATTCTATTATTCATAAAGACATAGATACAGATCAACTAAAGCTCCCTTTAAACACTTCATCTAACAGAACAGATTATATATTAAATTATAATGAAATAGATGATACACTATCCATTAAACATAGAACTATCCATGAATATTTAAACAGAGGATGTGGTTTTATATCAAACTTTATTCTTGATAAGACTACTGAAGATTTAGATAATATCTATGGGTGGATTAAAAAAATATCAATTGTAAAAGATTCAATTTTTAATGAAGAAAAAACAAATTTATATATTCATTTTTAGTCTATTTTCAATAAATTTTATTGTTGGACAAGAAAACAAAAACAAAGAAATTGACAGTGTAGCTATCAAGGAAAAGCTTATAAATATAGATAAGCTAAGTATAGGTATTGATCTATTCAAACCCATTTATTCTAGTATAAACAATGATGATTTGAGTTATGAGTTAATTACAAGTCTAAGAATCATTAATGATTTTTCTATAGCTGCAGAAATTGGTTCATTAGATAAATATATAGAAGATGAAAATGTAAATTTTACTTCGACTGGAGAATATATAAAATTTGGATTTGATTATAACTTATTTAATAATTGGTCTG
>CAYTIE010000014.1:2499-25727 GCA_964437815.1 uncultured Flavobacteriaceae bacterium | reverse complement strand
TATCTGGAGCTAACCCATTAATTACAGCTGTTTTAAAATTTACAGACTGTGAATTATTATTTAAGCTGATGTATTTCATTAATTAATAACTTTAACTCCCTTTGAATTTATTTTTGATACAAACCCATTGTAAGAAATATTTAAGCTATCAAAATGAGATGATACTTTATTTAGTATGTCATTAGCTACTTCATTACTTTTTGATAGGGAAAAGGTTGCGGGTCCTGAACCAGAAATACCGCAAGCGATTGCTCCTGCTTTTAAGCTAATCTCTTTAATATTATAGTATTCAGGGATTAAAAGTGCTCTATCTGGCTCAATTATCTCATCAACTATTGAATTTGACATTAAATCATAATCTTCAGTGTATAAACTAGAGATAAACGCTGCTAAATTAGCAGATTGTCGTACCATTTTATCAATTGTTACTTTTGATTTAACAACCTTTCTAGAATCTGAGGTTTTTATTTCGATTTCTGGTCTGATTATAGTTGCAATAAGTTCTTTTGGATTAGGTAGTTTAATTATGTCTAAGTCTTCCACGGATCTAACTAGAGTAAAACCGCCTAATAAAATAGGTGAAACATTATCTGCATGATATGAACCACTTACATATTTTTCACCTTCCATTGCAAACCTTATTAATTCTAAATTTGAAAAGGGTGAGCCAATAAGTTTATTAATTGCAAAAACTGCTCCAGCCGAACTTGCAGCACTGCTACCAATACCACTCCCAGGTTTAATACCTTTTTCAATTTTTAAATCAATTCCATAATCTATATCAACCTCATTAATCATAGCTTGAGCAGCAATTCCGGCTACATTTTTATCAATACTTGTTGGAAGATTATATTTATCAATTGATGAGATTCTTAAGACTTTCTCTGGTATTTTGGTAGCTGTTATTGTATCACCAACTTTATCAAGACAAAATCCAAGAATATCATAACCACATGATAGATTTGTTACACTTCCAGGGGAGAAAACTTTTATACTATCCATTATTTTTTACTAGCTTTAATTATATCAGCAAAAACGCCTGATGCTGTAAATTCACCTCCAGCGCCAGCACCTTTAACTACAAGAGGAGAGTCTTTATAACGATCAGTATAAAAGACTATAATATTATCACTACCTTCAAGATTATAGAAAGGATGTTCTTCGCTTACCTCCATTAAACCAACACTAGCCTTACCATCTGATAGGCTGGCAACATACTTTAATCTTGATTTATTTTTTAATGCTTTATTCAGAATTTTATTAAAGTGATCATTATTATTTTTTATTGAATCAAGAAATTCCTCTTTAGATTTTGTTTCAATTGATTCATTTGGGAGGAATGGTTTATTTTGAACATCACTAAGTTCTATTTCATTTCCACTTTCCCTTGCAAGAATTAATATTTTTCTTGAAACATCAATTCCACATAAATCGATTTTTGGATCAGGCTCAGTATAACCAAGATCAACTGCCTTTTTGACAACTTCATAAAAGGAGTTTTCTTTATTAAAATTGTTAAAAATATAATTTAAAGTACCAGATAATACAGCTTCAATCTTTGTAATTTTATCTCCTGAATTTATCAAATTATTTAAAGTATCAATTATCGGTAATGCTGCGCCAACATTAGTTTCATAAATGAATGGGGCATTATTAATTTTTGATAATGATTTTAGCTCTAGGTATTTTTTTAATTTATCAGAACATGCAATCTTATTACACGTTACAATACCTATCCCATTTTCTAAATATCTGCTATAATTAATTGTAATATCAGAATTTGCTGTATTGTCAATAAAAAGACTGTTTCTTAGATTTTGTTTTATTGAAAAATCTAAAAATTTATCGTTATCAGATTTAATTTCACTAGAATCTAATTTGGATTTCCAATCATTAAGATCTATTTCAGTTTGACTAAGTATCATTTTCTTTGAATTAGATAAGCCCATAACTTTTAGTTTTAAACTTAAATTCTCTTCTAAAGATTTTTTTTGATCATAGATTTGTTTAATTAAATTTGAACCAACATTTCCTACACCAGTTATAAATAGATGCACATTTTTACAGTTATTCTCAAAGAATGCCTCATGCAATGAATTTAAGGCCTTAGTATTATCTTTTTCATCTATAATTATTGAGATATTTCTTTCTGATGCACCTTGTGCAATTGCTCTGATATTTATATTATTATTTCCTAAAGTACTAAATAGCTTTCCGCTAACACCCTTTTTACTTTTCATATTATCTCCTATTATAGCAATATTTGATAAAGAGCTTTCTATAAGACACTGATTTATCTTTTTTTGAGAGATTTCATATTCAAATTCTTTATCAATTAAATTTTTTGCATTCTCTGCATCAGATTCTTTAACTGCAATACATATTGAGAATTCAGATGAAGCCTGAGTTATCATTATAACATTTATTCCCCTTTGTGAAAGGGCTCCAAAAAATCTTTTTGAAAAACCTGGAACACCAACCATTCCTGAACCCTCAAAGTTAATAAGAGATATATTTTCAATATGACTAATTCCTTTAACGGTATTTTGTTCATTAGATTTACCATTATTAGAAATACATGTCCCAATTTCATTTTGATCAAATGTATTTTTGATATATGCAGGAATATTCTTTTCTATTAATGGTTGAAGTGTTGGAAAATAGATAACCTTTGCACCATAAAATGACAGTTCCATAGCCTCTTTGTAAGATAATGAATCTATTGGTTTTGAATTTTTTACAATTTTTGGATTAGCAGAATAAACCCCACTGACATCAGTCCATATTTCCAGAGCTTTAGAATTTGTATAATTTGCTATAATTGAAGCAGTATAGTCAGAGCCTCCTCTTCCTAAATTAGATATTTCATTATTGCAATCAGTTGCAATAAACCCAGGCATAATAATTATTTTTGATTCAATTAGATTCAGATTATTTGAAATATTGATGCCAGTCTTTTCTTCATCAACAATTTCATTATTATTATGATACTTTGTAAAAATCACTTCTCTTGAGTCAATATAAGAGATATCATTTCCCCTTTCCTTTAATATTTCAAAAATTATTTTACTTGATAGTACTTCTCCGAAAGACAAAACCTTAGAAATTGTTTTTTTAGTTACTTCGTCTATAGTAGATACAGCTTCTAGAATTGTTTCTAATTCATTTAATTGCTGTTTAAGAAAACTTAATAATGGACTTTGATTTTCAATTTTTGAAAGTCCATGTATTACCTCTAAATGTCTTTCTTCTATTTGCTTTAAATAGTCTATTGAATGATTTCCTTTAGAGTTTATAAAATCTTGTAATATATCTGTAATCCCACCCAAAGCAGATACAACAACAACAGAATTGTCTTTCTCATTTTCAATTATTGAGAAGACTTTTTTTAACGATTCAGAAGTGGCAACAGATGTTCCGCCGAATTTAATTACTTTCAAGAAGCTTTTTCTTTTTTATTGATTAGCAAATTTAATTCATTTGAATTTGATTTGTAATCTACAAGTAAATTATCTCCGGTTTTTATTTTGTTTGACACTAGATTTTTTGCGATAAGATCTTCAATGTATTTTTGAATCATCCTATTTAATGGTCTAGCTCCATTTTTTTCATCAAAACCTTTTTCACAAATAAAGTCTTTGGCTTTTTTTGATATAGCAAGGTTATATCCAAGTTTATTAACTCTTTCAATTAGACTTAATAATTCTATATCAACAATCTTATTTATATCATCTAGAGTAAGTGAATTAAAGATTATGCACTCATCAACTCTGTTAAGAAACTCAGGAGAAAAAGTATGTTTTAATGCTTTTTTTATAACTTTTTTCTCAATATCTGAAGCCTGATTTTTTGTTGAATTGGTTTCAAAACCTACCCCCAAACCAAACTCACTTATCTGTTTTACTCCAAGATTTGAAGTCATTATAATAATTGTATTCTGGAAGTTAATTCTTCTTCCAACACTATCAGTTAAGAAACCGTCATCTAAAATTTGAAGAAGCATGCTATATATATCAGGATGGCCTTTTTCTATTTCATCAAATAAAATAACAGAGTATGGTCTCCTTTTAACCTTTTCTGTTAATTGACCCCCCTCTTCATACCCTATGTATCCTGGAGGAGCTCCTATTAACCTTGATACAGAAAACTTTTCCATATACTCGCTCATGTCAATTCTCACCAGGTTTTCTTCAGATTCAAAAATCTCAGAAGCTAAAACTTTTGCTAATTGCGTTTTTCCAACACCAGTTTGACCTAGAAATATAAATGATCCTATTGGCTTATTAGGTGAATTAAGCCCAGCTCTATTTCTTTGAATTGACTTAACTATTTTTGCAATTGCCTCATCTTGACCTATTATCCTTTTCTTTATAATGTTTTCTAATTTTGAAAGCTTATTTCTTTCAGATTTAATAATTTTTGAAACAGGAATGTTAGTCATCATAGAAATCACATCTCCAATTTGATCTTCATCTACCGTTACTCTATTTAACTTAGATTCTTCATGCCACTTTTCTTGAGCCTCTAATAATTTTTTTTCAATTCTTTTTTCATCATCCCTAAGCTTAGCAGCTTCTTCATATTTTTGTTTTTTGACAACTGAATTTTTAAGATTTCTGATATTTTCTAATTGCTTCTCTAATAGAATAATTTCCTCAGGTACATCCATATTATTTATATGTGCCCTTGAACCAGCTTCATCAAGTGCATCTATTGCTTTGTCTGGTAAGTATCTATCAGTAATATATCTTAGACTTAGTTCAACACAAGCTACAAGTGCTTTATCTGTATAATTAACATTATGATGAGACTCATACCTATCTTTAATATTTTTCAGTATCTCTATTGTCTCATCTTTTGTAGTCTCTTCAATTAATACTTTTTGAAATCTTCTTTCTAGAGCTCCATCTTTTTCTATATATTGACTATATTCATTTAATGTAGTAGCTCCAATACACTGAATTTCTCCTCTCGCTAGAGCTGGTTTAAACATATTTGAGGCATCAAGACTACCAGTAGCTCCTCCTGCACCAACAATTGTATGTATCTCGTCTATGAAAAGTATGATATTTTTATTTTTTTCAAGTTCATTCATTACTGCTTTCATTCTTTCTTCAAATTGACCTCTGTATTTTGTGCCTGCGACAAGACTAGCAAGATCAAGAGTAACAACTCTTTTTCCATAAAGAACCCTTGAAACCTTTTTTTGAATTATCCTAAGTGCTAATCCTTCTGCAATAGCTGATTTACCAACTCCGGGTTCTCCTATCAATAAAGGATTATTTTTCTTTCTTCTACTAAGTATTTGAGAGACTCTTTGGATTTCCTTTTCTCTACCTATAACAGGATCTAGTTTGTCCTGCTCTGCAAGTGATGTCATATCTCTACCAAAATTATCAAGTACAGGAGTTTTTGTTTTTACTTTTGTCTTAGTCTCCTTAACAGAAGACCCGCTATCACTAGAAAAGTCCTCTGGATTATCTTTCTCATCAGGAAAAGTAGAAGAGCTAGGATATTCAATTATATCATTAGAACTATCATCATCAGCCATTAACTTAAACTGCTCTTTTACATTATCATAATTAATATTCATTTTTCCTAAAATTTTTGTAACAGGATCATTATCATTTCTAAGAATACAGAGTAATAGATGAGCAGTGTTGATTGAATTGTTTTGGAATAATTTAGCTTCCAAAAAAGTTGTTTTTAGAGCTCTCTCTGCTTGACGTGTAAGATGTAAGTTTTTCTTCTCATTTAACTTAAGCTCAGAACTATCAATAATTGCTGGATTTAATAGCTCTATATTTTTTCTTAATTCATCTAAGTTAACATCAATTGAGTTAAGAATTGAAATTGCTTTACCACCACCATCTCTTAACATTCCAAGTAATAGATGTTCTGTTCCAATTTGTTTATGGCCTAATCTAAGAGCTTCCTCTTTACTATAAGAAATTACATCTTTAACTCTTGATGAAAAATTATCATCCATATATAAAATATTTTATTGACTAAATTATGTCAATAATACAAATAAACAAAGAAAAACATGTTTGATGTCAATAATAAAATGAATAAACTTTTCACTAATCAATGTTAATAAATTTTTCTTTTTATGGTAATAATGACAGTATGTTTTGGTATGGATTAATTATTTTAGCTAATTACTAAATTATGTTAGAGGAAGAGAAATTAATTCCAATTAAGATAGAGGATGAGATGAAGTCAGCTTACATTGACTACTCAATGTCAGTTATTGTCTCTAGAGCTCTACCGGATGTTAGAGACGGTCTAAAACCAGTACATAGAAGAGTACTTTTTGGTATGAATGAAATGGGAGTTAGGTCTAACTCTTCATATAAAAAATCTGCTAGAATAGTAGGGGATGTTATGGGTAAATATCATCCTCATGGAGACAGTTCAGTATATGATACAATGGTAAGGATGGCTCAAAATTGGAGCTTAAGATATTTATTAGTAGATGGGCAAGGGAACTTTGGTTCTGTTGATGGAGATAGCCCAGCTGCTATGAGATATACTGAAGCTAGAATGAAGAAGATATCAGAAGAGCTTTTATCAGACATAGACAAAGAAACAGTTGACTTTCAGTTAAATTTTGATGATACGATAATGGAACCTACAGTTTTACCTACTAGAGTTCCTACTTTATTAATCAATGGTTCTTCTGGAATAGCTGTTGGTATGGCAACTAATATGCCTCCTCATAACTTATCTGAGGTGATAGATGGCACAATAAGTTATATTGAAAACAATGAAATTAATATTGAAGAATTAATTCAAATTATAAAAGCACCTGATTTTCCAACTGGAGGAACGATTTATGGATATGATGGGGTAAAAGAAGCTTTTTTAACTGGTAAAGGTAGGGTTGTTCTTAGAGGGAAGGCGATAATTGAAAATATAAAAGAAAGAGAATGTATTATTGTGACAGAGATTCCTTATATGGTAAATAAGGCTGATATGATTAGAAAAACAGCTGAGTTAATTAATGATGGTAAAATTGAAGGAATTTCTACTATAAGAGATGAATCTGATAGAAAAGGAATGCGAATTGTATATGTTCTAAAAAGGGATGCTATACCAAATATAGTTTTAAATAAACTTTACAAGTTTACTCAACTTCAGTCCTCTTTTAGTGTTAACAATGTAGCTTTAGTTAATGGACGTCCACAGCTATTAAATTTAAAAGAACTAATTCATTATTTCGTAGAACATCGTCATGATGTAGTTGTTAGAAGGATAAACTTTGAACTTAAAAAGGCTGAACAAAGAGCTCATATTCTTGAAGGTTTAATTATTGCTTCGGATAATATTGATGCTGTTATAGAGTTAATTAAGAAATCTTCAAATGCTGATGAAGCTAGAAAAAAACTTGAAAAGAAGTATAAATTATCAGAGATTCAAGCCAAGGCTATTATTGAAATGAGGTTAAGACAGCTAACTGGCCTAGAACAAAATAAACTTAGAGAAGAATATGATGAGTTGTTAAAAACGATAAAAGGATATAAAAAGTTACTAGATAGTAAATCTATGAGAATGGATCTTATTAAAAATGAGTTATTAGAAATAAAAGAAAAATATGGAGATGAAAGAAGGTCAGTAATAGAGTATGCTGGTGGTGACTTTAGAATTGAAGACATTATACCTAATGAAAAAGTTGTAATTACAATTTCTCATGCAGGCTATATTAAAAGGACTCCTTTAACTGAATATAAAACTCAGCATAGAGGTGGAGTTGGTCAGAAAGCAACCAAAACTAGAGATGAAGACTTTCTAGAAGATTTATTTGTCGGAACAAATCACCAATATATGTTGTTTTTTACTCAAAAAGGAAAATGTTTCTGGATGAGGGTTTATGAAATTCCTGAAGGATCTAAGAATTCCAAAGGGAGAGCAATACAAAACCTAATTAATATTGAACAAGATGATAAGGTTAAAGCATTTATTTGTACACAGGATCTTAAGGATGAAGATTATATAAATAGTCATTATGTTATAATGGCAACAAAAATGGGTCAGGTAAAGAAAACTTCTTTAGAACAATATTCAAGGCCTAGATCTAATGGTATTAATGCAATTACTGTTAAAGATAAAGATGAGCTTCTTGAAGCTAAATTAACCAATGGTTCTAGTCAGATTATGTTAGCTGTAAAATCTGGTAAAGCTATAAGATTTGAAGAGAGCAAGACAAGGCCAATGGGAAGAAATGCATCTGGAGTTAGAGGTATAAGGTTAAAAGATAAATCTGATGAGGTTATAGGGATGGTATCTGTAAAAGATATGGATGAAAATATTCTTGTTGTATCGGAAAATGGATATGGAAAAAGATCAAGTTTAGAAGATTATAGATTAACTAATAGGGGAGGTAAAGGGGTTAAAACTATTTCAATTACAGAAAAAACTGGTAAATTAGTTACAATAAAGAGTGTCTCCGATAATGACGATCTGATGATAATAAATAAATCTGGGATAGCAATTAGGATGCAAGTGGAAGATCTTAGAGTTATGGGGAGAGCAACACAAGGTGTGAAAGCTATTAGTATTAAAGAAGGTGATAGTATAGCAGCAGTTGCAAAGGTCATGAAAGATGAGGAAGATATTGAAGATATTGAAGATATTGATTTTGAAGGGGATACTGTAAAATAGATTATTATGAAAAAAGTACTTATTTTTTTATGTTTTTTATTAGTTTCTTTTGGATATGGTCAAAAGAAAGAGTTAAGAAATGCAAATAAGTTTATTGAAAAAGGAGAGTATGCCTCTGCTATAGATGCTCTAGAAAGTATATCAGGTATACTTGAAACATCGGATGATAAGACAAAAGCTCGCTCAATGTTTCTGTATGGTATGATTTATACAAATACAGAAGACTTTGATAAAGCTGTTGAATCTTTTCAATCAGCAAAAGATATTGGAGGTTCTAATGCCTTGTTAGATGCTGAAATTGCAAAACTTGAAAATGCAATTATTACAAGTGCTATTGGAGATCAAGAGAATGAAGAATTTATTTCTTCAGCAAAAAAATTGTATGGTGCTTATAAGATAAATCCAGATAATAATCAGCTATATCTGTATTATGCTGCTTCTAGTTCTGTTAATGCAAAGGATTATAATCAAGCTTTAATCTATTATCAAATGCTATTAGATATTAATTATGAAGGTATTGAAACTAAGTATTATATTACTGAAGTTGTATCAGGAAATGAGATAGAAATTGGGAGTGAATCAGAATATAATTTACTTCAAAAATCGAAAGATTATTCAGATCCTAGAACAGAAGATACCGAATCTAAGTATCCTGAAATAGTTAAGAATATTGCATTGATTTACAATATGTTAGGACAGAAAGATAAAGCTTTAGATGCTATTAAAACTGCAAGAGAAGCTAATCCAGATGATGTTGGACTTATAATTACTACTGCAAATATATATTTTGAACTTGGTGATAAAGAAGCGTTTAGATTAGCAATGTCAGAAGCAATTGAAAAAGATCCTTCTAATCCGATATTATATTACAATTTAGGAGTGGTTTCTGCTGATTTAGGAGAAAATAATGCTGCTGTTGAATATTATAAAAAGTCAATTGAACTAGACCCTACCAACGAAGATAGTTATCTTAATATGGTCGCTGTTATCCTTGAAGGAGAAGCAGCTATTGTAGATGAGATGAATTCATTAGGAACATCAAGCTCTGATAATATAAGATATGATGAGTTAAAAAAAATAAGAGAGGGTCTTTACCTACAATGTGTACCAATCTTGAAAGAATTAGTAGACCTTAATCAAAATATAGAAGCTGTTAGAACCCTTATGAATATCTACGGAACTTTAGGAGATAATCAGGGGTATATGGAAATGAAGAATTTGCGTGATCAACTTGATCAATAATTTATAGTAAAGGTCATTTTTTTATCTAAATTTGTAAAACTTTTGGGAGAGGTGCCAGAGTGGTAATGGAGCAGATTGCTAATCTGTCAACGCGTAAGCGTTGCCTGGGTTCGAATCCCAGTCTCTCCGCATAAAAGGTCGCGTAGCTCAGCTGGATAGAGCATCTGGTTTCTAACCAGACGGTCATAGGTTCGAATCCTATCGCGATCACTATCTTAAATAAATGAGAAAAATAAACATAATTAATCTTTTATTTTTCTCAATCCTCTTTTTTTTTAAATTGCAATAACTAAAGAATATGATAAAAAAATTATTAATTTTTATTCCTCTCCTTTACTCTTTCGTTTCATGCAGTTCTAAAGAACATATAAACGAATTACCAAACTTTGTGTTTATTTTGGCTGATGATTTAGGATATGGAGAATTAGGTGTTTTTGGTCAGGAAGTTATAAAGACTCCTAATATAGATCAGTTAGCAAAAGAAGGAATGATACTAACAGACCATTATACTGGGTCACCTGTTTGTGCACCAGCGCGTGCAGTATTATTAACAGGTCTTCACTCAGGTAACAACCCTATAAGAGGTAATGATGAGTGGAGAGAAAGAGGAGATGTATGGAGTTTTCAAGCTATGTTTGATAATCCAGAACTTGAAGGACAGCGTCCCCTGCCAGACTCAATAGTTACTGTAGCAAAACTTTTACAATCTAAAGGTTATAAAACAGGAATGGTAGGAAAATGGGGCTTAGGTGCACCAAAAACCAATAGCATTCCAAACAATAAAGGTTTTGACTTTTTTTATGGCTATAATTGCCAAAGACAAGCTCATACTTTATATCCAAGTCATTTATGGAGAAATAAAGAAAGAGATATTCTAGACAATAAAATAGTTAATAAGGGTAAACTTAAGAAAGGACTTGATCCATACACTCAAGAAAGTTATAAAGCATATAATCAAAATGATTATGCTCCAACCTTAATGCATAATGAAGCATTAAGGTTTATAGACAGAAATAAAGAAAATAATTTTTTTCTTTATTATGCTTCTCCTATTCCACATCTACCACTTCAAGCTCCTAAAAACTGGGTAGATTATTATCGTGAAAAGTTTGGAGAAGAAGAACCATATATTGGGGGTTCAGGTTACTATCCTAATCAATATCCTAAAGCAACTTATGCTGCTATGATTTCTTATTTAGATCAACAGGTTGGAGAAATAGTTGAAAAGTTAAAAGAAATTGGAGAGTATGAAAATACATTTATAATCTTCTCAAGTGATAATGGCCCAACACATGTAGAGCATGTAGACACTAAATTTTTTAATAGTGCAAGACCTTTTATTAACTCAAAAAATACTCTTAAAGGCAATGTTAATGAGGGGGGAATAAGGGTGCCGACAATAGCAACATGGCCTAAACGAATTAAACCTGGATCAAAATCAGACCACCCAAGCACTTTTTATGATTATTTTGCAACTGTATCTGATATAATTAGTGAAAGTCTCCCTTATGCTATTGATGGTATTAGTTACTATCCAACACTTGTAGGAGAAAATCAAGAGAAACATGAATATCTTTATTGGGAATTCCCTGCTTATGGAGGTCAACAAGCTATCAGGGTAGATCAATGGAAAGGGATAAAGAAGAATTTGTTTAAAGGGCCTTCAAAACTTCAACTATATAATCTTATTGATGATCCACAAGAATTAAATGATTTAGCTTCTGATTATCCTGAGATTGTAATAAAAATGGAAAATTTATTGAAAGAAGCACATACTACAGCTAATATTGATAAATTTAAAATACCTGCTTTAGAAAACTAGTAGAGAAATATGGGGGAAATAAGAACTGCTCAGATAGAAGATTTTAAATTTTTGAGTAAAATATTTTCTCTAAATGTTCCAAAATACTTTGATGAAAAAGAATTAGTTGACTTTAAAAAATATTTTGATTCAAAAAACATTGAATCCTATTTTATAATTGAATCTCAAGGTATAATATTAGGAGGGGCAGGCTATGCTTATGAAAATATAAAAACTGCAAGAATATGCTGGGTGTTTATTGACCCTAATTATCATAGTATGGGTTTAGGAAAAAAACTAGTTAATTATTGTATAGAAATTTTAAAAAATGATAATCAATTGAATGTAATTGAAGTAGAGACTTCTAATCTTACATATAAATTTTACGAAAAATTAAATTTTAAAATTAAATACATAAAGAAAGATTATTGGCCAAATAATGATGATTTATATTTTATGAATATGGATTTAATCTAACACTAGATTCTCAATATTTGAAAAGTTTCTTCCTCTGATTTCCACAAAACTTGAAATCATTTCCCTTAATTTCTCAGGTTCTTTCTTTGAAAGGTCGACTTTTTGTGAAGGATCATCTTTTAGATTATATAATTTAAAATCCATTGAATTTCCCAATTCTATATTTACATATTTTGAAATTTCAGGTCCCTTATAAGGTGGGATCATCACCCAATCTCCTTTTCTGTATGCAGTTCTGGTAGAAGCCTCAAGAATTAGCTCCTCTCTACCATTTCCTTTATTTTTTAAAATTAGGGTAGAAAAATCTAAACCATCTTTTGACTTATATTCTGTCCCAGCTATTTTAGATATTGAATTAAAAAGGTCTATTTGTGATATCAACTCATCTGAAACCCCTGGTTTTATTTTTCCTTTCCAGTAAGTAATAAATGGAACTCTTGTTCCGGCTTCAAAAAGGCTATATTTACCACCTCTTAATCCACCAGAAGGAGTATGATCTCCAAGCTTTTCAACAGCATCATCATAATACCCATCATTTAGAACAGGTCCATTATCACTTGAGAAGATTATTAATGTATTCTCTAAAACCCCCTCTGTTTCGAGAGTTTTGTACAATTCTCCTATGCACCAGTCTGCTTCAATAATTACATCTCCTCTTGGTCCCATTCCAGAGAGACCTTCAAATCTTGGGTGTGGTGTTCTTGGAACATGAGGTTGTTGAAGAGCATAGAAAAGAAAGAAAGGGTTGTTTTTATTTTCTTTAATATATTCCTGAGCTTTTATTAAAAAATGATCTGCCATATCAATATCACTCCATAATGCTTTCTCTCCTCCTTTCATATACCCAATTCTTGGAACACCATTAACGATGGATCCATTATGTCCATGATGCCATTTCATAGTTGTTAGTTCAGGATTTTTTAATCCAGTTGGAAGACCATAATCATCATGTTTGTTTTGGTGAAAAAAATTAACCTCTATAGGGTCATCTAGATCAAGATTAACGACATTACCGTTTTCTATATATACAGTTGGAACTCGATCCTGCGTATCAGGCATTATATAAGAATAATCAAATCCTACTTGATTTGGTCCAGGAGATATATAAGAATTATAATCTATTATACCTGAACCCGCAACTCCATCTCCAGATCCTAAGCCAAGATGCCACTTTCCAACAATCCCTGTATGATAACCTTGAGTTCTTAATACTTTAGGAATAGTCATTTCTGTAGTATCAATAGCTAATGATCCTCCAGTAATTACTCTAAGTCCACTTTTTCTCCACGGATAAGTCCCCGTTAGAAGAGCATATCTACTAGGGCTGCAAGTTGCTGAAGAAGCATATCCATTGTTAAACCTTATTCCTTCATTTGCTAATTTATCAATATTCGGAGTGTTTAAAGTTCCTTTATTATAAGCACTTACATCTCCATAACCTAAATCATCAGTATATATGATTATAATATTTGGTTTTTTACTTGAATACCTTTTTTCTGACTTGCACCCTAAAAAAAGTGAAATAAAAAAAATAAGACAAAGTTGTTGAATTAATTTAAAAGTCATGTTTGAATATTATTAGTTGGTTATACTTCTAGCATATTTTTTGTTAATGATAAGAAAATTTATACTATCTACAAACCTTTGATTATAATCAGGATTTTCTTCTAACGGAATTGGAGCATTATTAGTTTCTCTCCATTCATTCAAGTCATCGAAAAGCTCTTTTGTTTTTTTAGGATTAATGATGCTTAAATCAATAGATTCTGAAATATCTTCTTCTATGTTATAAAGTTCTATCTTTCCATCCTCAAAGTAATGATGTAATTTCCAATTATCTTTAATTATTACTGATCCAGGTCTAGTCCTAAATAGAGGATCAGTTCCATTATCAAGATGGACATTATAAGCCTCTAAATAAACAGGAAAATGGAAAAATAAAGATCTTCCTCTAATTGATTTACCTTTGAATATTGGATTTAAATCAACTCCATCTAGCTGTAATTTCTTATCTCTATTTCCTATTATTTTTTTTATTGTTGGAAAAAAATCAATATTACTAACTCTTTCATATGACTTACTCTCTTTTTCTATTTTACCTTTCCAGGAAAAAATTAAAGGTACTTTAATACCTCCCTCATAGTATGACCCCTTTCCTGCTTTTAGTGGAAATTGATTGGAGATTGCTCTTATTCCTCCATTATCAGAAGTAAAAATAAAAAGTGTATTTTCTGATAGATTTAATTCTTCAATTTTATTTAAAATTCTACCTATGTTTTCATCAAGTGACTCAATCATACCAGCATAATCAGCACGATTATGATTCTCATCGCCAACTTTATTTAAATATTTTTCTTGATATTCCTTTTTTGATTGAATTGGAGTATGTAAGGAATAGAATGGAACATATGCGAAAAATTTTTCATTTTGGTGTTTATTAATAAAGTTAACAACCTCATTTCCTATCCTGTCAGTAAGATACTCACCTTTAGGACCATCATCTAGATTTGGATTTACATATGGAGAAAAATATCCTCCAGGTCCTCCGCTTTTGTTACCTCCAACATTTATATCAAAGCCATTATCCTCTGGAAAAAATCCTTCTGGACCCAAGTGCCATTTTCCAAAATGTCCTGTAACATATCCTTCATTCTTAAGCATTTCAGGAATTAAAAAATATTTTAGATCTAGGATAGTATTATTTTTTGTTGGAATTATTCTTCGAGTTTTTTTATTACCTCTTTCTGAAGCACCAACTGTATAAATGCCATGATGGGTACTATATCTTCCTGAAAGCATTGTGGCTCTACTAGGAGCACAATTTGCAGCAGATGCATATCCATTATAAAATGTCATTCCGCTCCTAGAGAGCTTATCAATATTAGGAGTCTCATAATATTTAGATCCCATATAGGATACATCATTCCATCCTAAGTCATCTGCTACAATTAAAACAATATTTGGATTTTCATTTTTATTCTCAAAAGTTTGACAAGAGATAAATAAGCTTATAAAGAGTAAGATTAGTATTTTTCTCATAATGACTTATGCTGAAAGCAAATTTTATTTATATTCAACTTATAAAGCTTGGTTTTTAAAGAAATATATTGAATAAATCATAAAATGAAACAACTTTTTAAATTTCTTTTTGTTTTTTCAGTTTTATTGGGATGTAATTCAAATAACTCAAGCCCTAATGTGATTTTTATATTAGTTGATGACTTAGGATGGAATGATTTAGGATACTCTGGTAGCGCATTTTATGAGACTCCTAATATTGACAAGTTATCTAAAGAAAGCTTTCAATTTACAAATGCATATTCTGCAAGTCCAGTTTGTTCTCCTACAAGAGCTTCAATTATGACTGGAAAACATCCTGCAAGATTAAATATAACAGATTGGATTCCAGGTCTTGATCCACAAAACAGAGCTCTTCTGGGTCCAAAAGACCTTCATAATTTACCATTAGAAGAAATTACAGTTGCTGAAAAATTAAAAGAGTCTGGATACAATACATTCTATATAGGTAAATGGCATTTAGGATCTGAGGGATATTATCCAGAGGATAATGGCTTTGATATAAATGTAGGGGGTTTTGAAAAAGGAAGTCCAATGGGAGGTTATTACTCACCATATAAAAACCCAAAATTAGATGATGGTCCTAAAGGTGAATATCTTACAGACAGACTAACAAATGAATCAATCAAATTAATTAAAGGTCATGATAAAAATAAGCCATTTGCTTTGTTCTTATCATTTTATAATGTTCATACACCTATTGAGGCAAATAAGAAACATATAGATTATTTCAGTAAAAAAATATCTGAAATGGATAATAATGAAGTTAGAACAAAAAGTGAAGGAGATGCAATTACAAGATTAAATCATACCAATCCAGAATACGCATCAATGGTGTATGCTGTGGATGAAAATGTTGGAAAACTTATTAAAAGTCTTAAGGATAGTGATTTATATGAAAATTCACTTATAATATTTACATCTGATAATGGTGGACTATCAACTCTAAAGAAGATTGCACCAACCTCAGCTTATCCATTAAGAGCTGGTAAAGGATGGCTTTATGAAGGAGGTGTAAGAATTCCGCAACTAATTAAATCACCAGGAAATAACAAGAATATAATAATCAATGATATAACAGCCTCTTATGATTTATTCCCAACGATACTAGACTTCGCTGGAATTAAATATAATATAAATATTGATGGTATTAGCCTAACACCAATCCTAAAAGGACAATCTGAGATTGATAGAGAAGATATTTTTTGGCATTTTCCTCATTACCATGGGAGTTTATGGAAACCAGGATCAGCGATCAGATCTGGGGATTGGAAACTAGTTTTTCATTATGAATCTAATAATGCAGAATTATTTAATTTAAAAGAAGATCCTGGGGAAATAAATGATTTATCTTTATTATTTGAAGAGAAAAAGCAAATTTTATTAAATAAATTAAACAATTTAAAGAATGAAACAAATGCAAATAAAGTTTCAATAAACCCTAACTTTAAAAACTAAAATAATGAAATATTATTCCTTTAAATTATTGTTTATTGCCTTTTTTATTTTAGGTTGTAGTAATGATATAGACACCAAGACAAAACCGAATATATTATTTATCATGTCTGATGATCATGCTTATCAAGCAGTAAGTGCATATGATGACAGGTTGATTCAAACTCCTAACATTGATAGAATAGCTGATGAAGGCATGTTATTTACAAATGCATCTGTAACTAATTCAATATGCGCTCCTTCCAGAGCAGTTATACTTACTGGAAAACATAGTCACATTAATGGAAAAATAGATAACATGGTGAAATTTGACGATTCACAGATGACTTTCCCACAACTATTTCAAAAAGCTGGTTATCAAACAGCAATGTTTGGTAAACTTCATTTTGGAAATAACCCAAAAGGAGTAGATGATTTTTTAATACTCCCCGGACAAGGTGACTATATAAATCCAAGATTTTTAGGAAAAGATAAAGACACTATAATAACTGGATATGTAACTGATGTGATTACTGACTTAACTTTAAACTGGTTTGAAACCAAAAGAGATAAAAATAAACCGTTTTTGACGTTTTATCTACACAAAGCTCCCCACAGGGCATGGTGGCCAAGTCCAGAAAAATTTGCTGAGTTTTATGAGAAAGAATTCCCTGAGCCTGAAAATTTATATGATGATTATTCAGGTAGAGGGACTGCTGCAAAAACAGCAGAAATGAATATTTTAACTCATATGCAATACATGCAGGACAGCAAAGTTAGACCATCAACTTTTAAAAAAATGGGAAAGGTTGAGCCTAAAATTCTTTACGCTAGGGGTGATGGAACTTTTTTTGAACCTACCTCTAATTCTTTCAATAATAGGTATAATAGAGCTAATGAAGAACAAAAGAGAAAATATGATGTTACTCTAGATAAGATAAGTGAAGATTTTAAAACCAATTGGCCAAATATGAATGATAAAGAAAAAATGAAATGGAAATTTCAAAGATATATGCAGGACTATTTAGCAACTATATCGTCAGTTGATGATAATGTAGGTAGAGTTTTAGATTATTTGGAAGAAACAGGGTTAGATGAAAATACAATTGTTGTTTACACATCAGATCAAGGGTTTTATCTTGGTGAGCATGGGTGGTATGATAAGAGATTTATTTATGATGAATCTTTTAAAACACCATTGATGATTAGGTGGCCTAATCAGATAAAACCGGGGACAACAAATGAAGAAATGGTTCAAAACTTAGATTTTGCTCAAACCTTTTTAGAGGCAGCTATGATTGAAGCTCCAGAAGACATGCAAGGTGAAAGCTTAATTCCATTACTAAAAGGTGATAATAAAAAGTGGGATAGAGATGCAGTTTATTATCATTATTATGAATATCCATCAGTTCATATGGCTAAGAGACATTATGGAATTGTTAATAAGGAATTTAAGCTAGCTCATTTTTATTATGATGTGGATGAATGGGAATTATACGATCGTATAAACGATCCTAATGAGATGAATAATGTATATGATAATCCTGATTATCAAGATGTTGTTAAGAAGCTAACGAATGAGCTAGTAGATTTAAGGATAAAGTATAAAGACTCTGAAGATTTGGATAGAAGTTTTCTTTATGATTAAGCCTTAAAGGACATAACGTTTAGAATAAATATTTTTAACTTTATTATTAATGAAAAAAAATTACCTGCTTTTTCTATTTTTTTTAACCTTTTGTTCTAATGTTGAGGAAAAAAGTTTGCATCCAGTAACAGTTAAAGAGTTTAAAGAGTTTATTAATGCTACAGGTTATGAAACTGATGCAGAAAGATATGGATGGTCAATAGTACAGTTAAACGTCTATGATTACAAAATTATTAATGGAGCAACTTGGTTGAAACCTGATGGAGAAAACACCTCTGAAGATAATATGCCAGTTACTCAAGTTAGCTATAAAGATGCTGTTGAATATTGTAAATGGGCTGGCGTCAGTCTTCCAACTTATAACCAATATTGGGAATTAGTTTCTTCAGATGATCGTTTAATCGTTTCAGATAACAAGTATCCAATATCTCCTGTTGATGAAGTAAATATAGTAGGAAATGTTTGGGATATAACAGAACCTATAAATTCAGATCAGGTAAGGTTAGCTGGTGGATCTCTCTTTTGTTCAATAGACACATGTCATGGAACACAAGAGGATAGAGAATTATATGTAGATAAAGAAACTGGAAACATTCATATTGGATTCAGTGTTTTAAGTGAATAAAATGAAATATACCCCTAACCGTATAAACAGATTCTTACTTTATAAGCTTCCAGCTGCTTGGTTAACAGGTGTAAGAGTTGTATCAATTAATGACGATAAGTGCGAAGTAAAAGTTAGATTTAGATGGATAAACCAAAATCCATATAGATCAATGTTTTGGGCTGTTCAAGGTATGGCTGCTGAGTTAACTACAGGTATGCTTTTAACTAAATGTATTGAAGAGTCAAAAACAAATATATCAATGTTATTAGTTGCCAATAAATCAAATTTTTATAAAAAAGCTGTTGGTAAAATAAAGTTTATTTGTGATGAAGGTGATAATGCAAAAGAATTAATTAATTTAACTAAACAAAATAATACACATAAAGCTTGGTTAAAATCAAAAGGAATTGATGAATCAGGTGATATTGTCTCAGAGTTTTATTTTGAATGGTCTTGTAAATGTAGATAAATAATGGAAGAAAATTATATAGATAAATTGAATATGCCTGTTATTGCGGCTCCTCTATTTTTAATATCAGGCCCTAAACTAGTTATTGAATGTTGTAAAAATGGTATTGTAGGGACATTTCCTTCATTAAACCAGAGATCTACAGAAGGTTTTGAAGAATGGGTAATTCAAATAAAAACTGAATTAGAGGAGTTTGAGCAGAAGACAGGAAAAAAAGCTGCCCCATTTGGTGTTAATATAATTGTACACCCAACAAATATCCGAGTTCAAGCTGATCTTGAAGTATGTGTAAAACATAAAGTCCCATTAGTTATAACTTCACTAGGAGCAGTATCTCAACTAGTTGACACAGTTCATAGTTATGGTGGTATTGTATATCATGATATAATTAAGAAAAGACATGCTGAGAAAGCGGCTGAGGTAGGGGTAGATGGTTTGATTCTAGTTACAGCTGGAGCTGGAGGTCATGCAGGTCTTAAAAACCCAATGTCTTTAATTTCTTTAATTAAAAGTTTTTATTCCAAAAAAATAATACTCTCTGGTTGTATTTCAAATGGAAGGGATATTGCTAGTGCACTTCAGATGGGAGCTGACATTGCTTATATGGGTACTAGATTTATCAATGTTAAAGAAAGTAGGGCGGATGAGGACTATAAAAAAATGATAATAAAATCGACAGCTGAAGATATTGTTTATACTGCATGTGTTTCTGGAGTTCATGGAAACTTTTTAAGGCCTAGTCTTGAAGCTATGGGTATTACAGAAGAATTTTGGAAAGGGTCTAAGAAAATGGATTTTGGAGATGATTTTGCTAAAGCAGAAGCTAAAGCATGGAAGACAATATGGTCAGCAGGTCATGGTGTATCTTCTATTAATGATAATCCTTCTGTAAAAGATCTAGTTTCTAAGCTAAAGAAGGAATTTACTGAAGCTATAAAATCCCAAAATAATTTCCTAAAGTTCGAGGAAAATAAATACTAAGCTAATTTTCTATAATTCCAAATAGAAATTAAATGCAGAAGAACACCTCCCCAAGCAACATATATAAATGGAGAACTAGGTATAAATTTATAAGATAATATTAATGCAGAATAAATAGTAAAACCAACACAGAAAAGTAAGGTTTTTCCCATACCCTTATTTTCCATAAATTTTGCTTTGGAAAAGGCAATAATAAATAAACCAATTACAGATACCCATAATCCAAAAAAACGATAGATCTGTTTTAGATACCCAGGAAGTGATTTATTTATCTCTTCATTAAATAATTTTTCAAATGTCATACCAAGTCTTTCTTCATTTGCTACCTTGTCTAACATCCAAGGTTCATCAACAATAAGCCATCTAATTCCAAGAATAAAAAAGAGATAACCTAATATAATAAGTGGTGTTAAGAATAATTTTTTACTCATAAATTTTTATAATTATTTATTATTGATATTGCAAATACTCCTGCTGTTTCAGATCTAAATCTATTTTTTCCAAAAGATATTTCCTTAATTTTTTCTTTACGTGCTAATAATATCTCTTCTTCAGAGAAACCTCCTTCAGGACCAATCATTAGAACAATTTTTTCTTTACTACCAATACTTTTTTTATTAAAACTATTACTATTTTTTAAATGTGCAATCAATTTATAGTCTTTGTTTGACTTTAAAAAATCGTTAAACGAAGTAATTGGATTAACTTTTGGCAGATAAAATTGATTAGACTGTTTCATTGAGCTTATGACGATTTTATTTAGTCTGTCAATATTAACTTTCTTCTTTTCTGAGAACCTAGTTATTAGTGGGGTAATTTCTGATATTCCAATTTCAGTTGATTTCTCAACAAACCATTCAAATCTTGATGGATTTTTTAATGGAGACATTGCTACATGAATTGAAAGATTTTTTTTTCTATGATTTACCTTATTAATTATATTAACCTTAATATTTTTTCCAAGCCTAATTATTTTTCCTTGAATTTCTAAACCTTCTCCATTGGTAACCCTAATAATATCTCCTGACTTTTTTCTTAATGACTTAGAAAGATGCCTGCTATCGATCTCATCTAATATGATATCTGAATCAGACTTGTTGAAATTTGAGTAAAATAAATTCATTTGAAAGCTAATCTTGGTGATGCAATGGTATTATAATTTGAAAACAAACCACTGATATACTTTAAATATCCAACAATACCAATCATCGCTGCGTTATCAGTTGTATAAGGCAATGGTGGGATAAATATTTCCCAATTATTCTCTTTTGATTTTAATTCTAGAGAATCTTTAAGAAAACTATTTGCTGAAACTCCTCCTCCTATAACTATTCTATTTATTCTTTTTGTTTTTGATGCATACTCAATCTTTAAGATTAAATTATCAATTAAATTTTTTTGAATTGAAGCACATATATCAACTTTATTTTTTTGTATAAATTCCGGATCCTTTTGAATTGAATTATTTATAAAATTCATAAAAGCTGTTTTTGTCCCACTATAACTAATATCAAAACCTTCAACCTTGGGAATTGGAAAATCAAATTTATTAAAATCCCCCTCTTTTGCTAGATTATCTATTTCTGGTCCAGCAGGATAGTCAAGGCCAATAATTTTTCCACATTTATCAAATGCTTCACCAATTGCATCATCTAGAGTTTCACCAATAATTTCCATTTTTAAATGATTGTCAACAATTACAAATTGAGTATGTCCTCCTGATACAGTTATTCCAAGAAATGGAAATTCAGGTTTTTTCTTATTAGATTTAATATAATGTACTAATAGATGGGCTTGCATATGATTAACTTCAATGATAGGTATATCAAGTGAGAGTCCAAGTGCTTTTGAAAATTCTGTTCCAACTAAAAGTGATCCCATTAAACCAGGTCCTTTAGTAAATGCTATAGCTGATAGCATTTTAGGTTTAACCTTTGCATTACTTAGAGCTTGATTAACTACAGGAATTATATTTGAAAGATGAGCTCTAGATGCAAGTTCAGGAACAACACCTCCATACTTTTTATGAATTTCTTGATTTGAAATACAATTTGAAAGCACTTCATCATTCTTAAGAACAGCTGCAGCAGTATCATCACAGGATGACTCAATTCCTAAAATATAGATATCTTCTTTTGACATTGTTATCTTTGTATAGTTTACAAAAGTAATTAAGAATTATTATTAAGATTTATAAAAAAATATTAATTATTATTTCAGTGATATTAGGTTTTATCTTTTTGTCACTCAGTATTGCTATTCAAACAAATACATTTCAGAATTACATAACTAATAGACTGATTGAAGATATTAATGAAAATGAATTAAATAGTGGTGAATATAAACTTGATATTTCTGATGTATCCATTGCTACAAATGGGAAACTAGTTCTTAACTCTGTTACTCTAGTTAATTCCAAATCAGATACTATAGTTTCTTTAGATAAAGTTCAGTCAAGTTTTTTTCCATTTTTTCAAAGAAAAAAACAATTTAATAACCTAATAATTGAAGGTTTAAATATTGATACTAGTATTTTAAATAATAAAGAGAATATTTCAGTAATTGAATCTTCTCTTAAATTAGATCAATTATCAAATTCAATAGGATTAGAATCATTGATAATTAATGATTCTGATTTAAATTTTACTTTAAATAATCAATTATATAAAGTTGATGAACTCAATTTAAAATTTAAAGATATTTCTATTGATAATAATGCTATTTCTCTATATGTAGATGACTTATCTGGATTAATCAATCAAAGTATAAATATTAAAGATTTTGAATCCGAAGTTATTATAGATAACCAGTCTATTAATGTTTTAGG
>CAYTIE010000014.1:0-2399 GCA_964437815.1 uncultured Flavobacteriaceae bacterium | reverse complement strand
TAAATGATTTTCAGAAGATGCCTGAAAGTTTAAAAAAAATTAAAACTAGTTTTGAATTTTCTGGAAATAAAGAAAATATTGAAATAAACTCTTTTCTTATAAACTCTGAAGATTTTATAGTTAATGGGAATGGTATTATAGAAGCTTATAATGATCCAGATGAACTAAATGTAAATCTAAAAATTAATAAGTTTAGTTCATCATTAAGAGATTTTATTAGTATTGATTCTTCATTCCAATCCCTTGAAATTATTGATAAACTACTTTTTAAAGGAATAATTGGATTTAATAATAATAAATTAATATTTAATCTTAATCATAATGATGATTTAAGTCAAAGTATTCATTTTTTGGGAGACATTAACTTTAATGAAGATATAAACTTTCAAGTAGATATTATAACTGATTTTAATGACAATTCTGACTTAATTTCAAAGACTAGTTTAGATAATCTCAAATCTGATATAAATGTTAGGGGTAATATAGGTGGAATAACTAGTATAGATAGATTTGATGGTAATATAGTAATTGATAATAAATCAACAATTGATTTTGTGGGATTCATAAATAATAATTATATCTCAAGTAATTTTAATATAGTCAATAATAAAAGCGAGATAGATCTTAAACTTAATGGAAATATTAAACAGGGGATATATAAAATTTTCTCAGATGTTAATAATATTAATTCTACGGATATAATAAATTCCGAAAATCCATCAATGATTTCTTTTAATAATGAAGTAAACCTTAAAGTTATAGAATCATTAGGCTTTGAAGCAGATATGTTTTTTACAGATATAGAAATAAAGAATTCTAATGATAATATATTATTAAGAACTCTATCTGATTTAAATAATCAAATTCAAGAAGATTTAATCAATGAGAATAGACAATATGATTTTAAAGTAAGAAGGATAGATAATGTTTATGGGATAACTTCATTATTAGGTGATAAAATTAATTTATCAGGGAACTACTCTAATTTGGATAAACTATCTCTTAATCTAAAAATATTTGAGCTCAATCTAAATAATTTTTTCTCAGAAGATAAAAGAGGAATAATACATGGGAAATCTTTAATAGAAATCTCTTTAGATAGAGATGAAATAAATAGAAATTTTTCTATTGAAACTATAACCAAAGATATAAGAATTAGAGATGTTGAGTTAGGAGAAATGAAAATAAATCTTTCAGGTAATACTGATTATAATTCATATGCTGTTAATGTTAGCCTATCTTCAGAGGATATAGTTAATATTAATGGAAGTGGTTCTATAATTGCTATTAATGAGAAACCAAATATTGACTTAGATTTAAATTTAAACAATTTTAATTTTTCATTTGTTGATCAAATTGGCAAAAAAGTACTCTCTAAAATAGATGGTTTTGCATCTGGAAATATAAATATCTGGGGAGAATTAGATAACATACAACATAATGGAAACCTAATTTTAAATAATTCAAAGTTTTATATTCCATATCTAAATGTAGATTATAAAATTTTAGATAGCAGTGAATTAAATCTTTATAACCAAATATTTGAATTTAAAGAGATGAATCTGATAGACCCTCTATACAATACAAATGCTAATATTCGAGGAACAATATCACATACTGATTTTAAAGAATGGGAACTTGACCTTGATTTTAATTCAGATAAATTATTTGTTTTAAACAAAGAATTTAATTCGGATGAATATTATCATGGGGTTGGATTTATAGATGGTAGGATTGAATTAAATGGTCCTACAAAAGAACTTATTATTCAGGTTGAAGCCAAAACTCAAGAGGGAACAAAAATAAATATTCCAAGATCTCAAAACTTTAACATTGAGAGTTTTTCTTTTATTGAATTTATTGACAAAAAATCAATTAATAATGTAGCTGATATACCAATTAATGAATCAGTCATTAGTAATAAAGGTTTGGATTTGTCTATTGATTTAGAGATAGATAATAATGCTGATATCGAAATTACAATAGACACTGAAAACGGAAGCTATCTAAGCGGTAAAGGCCTTGGTAATTTATTAATGGAAATTGATACTGATGGAAAGTTTAATATATACGGTGATTTTTCAACAACATCAGGAATATACAATTTTAAAAATTTAGGTCTTATTGATAAAAAATTCAATGTTAAATCTGGAGGAACTATTGTTTGGGACGGGGATCCACTTCAAGCTCAAATGGACATAGAGGCTGTATACGAAGTCCCTGGAGGATCTAATCCTGCACTTCTTCTAGATAACCCAAACTTTAATAAAAAAATACCAACTGATGTTCAGATTAATTTAAAAGGGGATTTAGCAAAACCTGATAATCCTGACTTCGAAATATTCTTTCCAAATACTAGTAGTACTGTAACTTCAGAGATAAATTATAAATTAATTGAT
>CAYTIE010000013.1:0-36675 GCA_964437815.1 uncultured Flavobacteriaceae bacterium | reverse complement strand
ACCTTAGTTTTGATAAATATTGTTCTGTTTCAAAAAACCTTGAAAAGACTAGTGAAATAGTACATTCAATAGTATTAAATGGAGAAAAAATAAAAATAGTATAAACTAAATAATCTAATAAAAAATTTGTTTTTATAGATTGCTGTCATACTTTTGTCCTGCAATGAAATATATTATTAATTTTTATTATTTCAACTTTAGATATTACTTCTCATTATTTGAGACAGGATATTAGTATTATTATTTAAACAAAAAATATTACAGTCCTGAAGTTTCAGGACTTTTTTTTTATATGAGAGTAGGTATACAAGGAGTAAAAGGTTCATATCATCATTTGGTTGCTCAAAATTATTTTGAGTCAATTGAACTTGTTGAATGTATGACATTTGATGAATTAACAAGATCAATTGTTAATGGGAAGTGTGATATTGCAGTTATGGCAATTGAAAATTCAATTGCTGGTTCAATTCTTCCAAATTATGCTCTAATTGATGAAAGCAATCTTTTTATTACTGGAGAGTCTAATTTTAATATCAACCATAATCTACTTGCATTACCTAATCAGGACATCAATGACATTAAAGAGGTACACTCACATCCTATGGCATTACTTCAGTGCTCAAAGTTTTTTAGTAAATACCCATCTATTAAACTTATTGAAACTAGTGATACTGCATTATTTGCAAAAAAAATCAGTAAAAATAAGCTTGAAGGTTTAGGGGCTATAGCTAGTATTGAATCAGCAAAAATGTATGGTTTAGAAGTCTTAAGTGGGTCTATCCAAACAATAAAAAACAATGTTACTCGATTTGTTATAGTAGAGAAAAAGATTTCTAATACAAAAGATTTCACAAAGGCATCTTTAAAATTTGTATTAGATCATAAAAGAGGAAGCCTTGCTTCTGTTCTTAATGTAATGAGTGATTGTAGTTTAAATTTAACAAAGATTCAGTCCATACCAATAATAAAAACTCCAGGTAAATATGCATTTTTTGTTGATGTTACTTTTGATAAAAAAGATAATTATGATAAAGCTATTTCAATTATTAAGATAATGGCTCAGGAGTTTAAAATTTTAGGTGAATATTAAAAGTAACTCATGAAAATAGGTATAATAGGACTAGGATTAATAGGTAGCTCTCTAGCGTTAAAAATAGATAAGATATATAATGATATTTATATATATGGAGAAGATATTAGTGAATCTAATTTAAATTATGCAGTTGAAAATAAAATTATACACAATAAACTTGAAGAAAAGGATTATTCCAAACTTGATATTTTATTTTTGGCTATTCCAGTGGATGAAATATTAAATGTTTTAGCTACAGTTCTAGATAAAGTGGGTAAGAATACATTAGTTGTGGATCTTGGTTCAACAAAAAAGCCGATATGTGATCTAGTTAATAATAATCAAAATAGAAGTAAGTTTTTAGCAGCACATCCTATTGCAGGAACAGAATTTTCTGGACCTATGTCAGCAGATAGTTCACTTTATGATAATAAAACTATCATTTTATGTGAGATAGAAAAAACAGAAAATAAATTATTAACGATGGCAAAAGAATTATTTTTGAGCATTGGAATGAATATAAAAGAAATGAAAGCAGATGAACATGATAAACATATTGCATATGTGTCACATTTATCTCATATAACTTCATTTATGCTTGGAAAGACAGTTATGGATAAAGAAAAAGATGAAGAAACAATATATGATATGGCAGGAAGTGGATTTGAGTCTACTGTTAGATTAGGAAAAAGTTCACCTTCAATGTGGACTCCTATATTTCATCAAAATAAAAAAAATATTGTTGATGCTTTAAATGAATATCTAAAAAACATAAAAAATTTTAAACATCTAATAGAAACTGAGAACTTATCAGAAATTTTTAATGAAATGAAAGAAATTAATGGTATAAAAAATATTTTAAAAGGAATTAAATAATTAGTTATGGAAAATAAAAAAGAAATGAGGAGCTGGCTTGATGAAATGAATTTAACACATCCCTTTGTTATTGCAGGACCCTGTAGTGCAGAAACAGAGGACCAGGTAATGAGGATTGCCAATGAATTAAAAGATACTGATGTAACTGCGTTTAGAGCTGGAATCTGGAAACCAAGAACTAGGCCTGGAATGTTTGAAGGAGTTGGAGGAATTGGATTGAATTGGTTAAGCAGAGTTAAAAAAGAAACAGGATTGTTAACGACTACAGAAGTTGCAAATTCTGTTCATGTAGACCTAGCTTTAAAACACGATATAGATATTTTATGGATAGGAGCAAGATCAACTGTTAGTCCATTTATTGTTCAGGAAATAGCTGATGCATTAAAAGGAACTGATAAAATTGTTTTAATAAAAAATCCTGTTAATCCTGATCTTTCACTTTGGCTAGGAGGTATTGAAAGAGTATATACATCAGATATAAAAAAGGTAGGAGTTATTCATAGAGGTTTTTCAACATATGACAAATCTAATTATAGAAATAATCCCGAATGGCAAATTGCTGTTGAACTTCAAAGTAATTTTCCTGATTTGCCTTTAATCTGTGATCCTTCTCACATAGCTGGAAGAAGAGATTTGATTTTTGATTTAAGCCAAACAGCTTTAGATTTAAATTATGATGGACTTATGATTGAGTCTCATTATGACCCTGATAATGCTTGGAGTGATGCAGCTCAACAAGTAACTCCTGAAAGTTTAGTAGAAATAATGAAAGACTTAGTAATTAGAGATAAAACTTCAGATAAAGACGATTTTCAAAATGAGTTAAATAACCTTAGGTCTCAAATAGATGTAACGGATCAAAACTTATTAATTTCTCTGGGTAAAAGGATGGAGGTTGCAAAAAAAATTGGAATTTTGAAATCTGATAATAATGTTGCTATTTTACAAAACAAAAGATGGAATGAAATTTTAGGGAAAATGATATTAGATGGAGAAGGTCATGGTTTAAGCGAGCAATTTATTTTAAGAATTTTTAAAGCTATTCATCAAGAGTCAATTAATAATCAAAAAAAAATATTAAAAAAAAATAAGTAATGCTATCAGATAAGATTAACTCATTACCTATATCTCAAACTGTAGGAATGACAGCAAAAGCTCATGATCTTAAAAATAAGGGTATTGATGTTATTACATTAAGTGCGGGGGAGCCAGATTTTAATATTCCCGATTATATTAAAGATGCTGCAATAGATGCCATAAATAATAATTTTCACAAATATTCACCTGTTGATGGTTTTATAGAATTAAAAAGGGCAATATGTACAAAATTTAAAAGAGACAATAATCTAGAATATGATATAGATCAAATAGTTGTTTCAACTGGAGCAAAACAATCTATAGTAAATGCTATTATGTCACTAATTAATCCTGGTGATGAGGTTATAATTCCAACACCTTATTGGGTTAGCTATAGCGCAATGGTAACTTTAGCTGAAGGAGTATCAGTTTTTGTATACCCAAAAGATTCAAGTCATAAAATTACTGCCAATCAGTTAGAATCTGCGATTACTGATAGAACTAAAATGTTAATGTTAAACTCTCCAAATAATCCAAGTGGTTCTGTATTCTCTAATGATGAATACTTGGAATTTTCAAAAGTTTTGGAAAAATATCCAGACATTATCGTTATATCTGATGAAATATATGAACACATTAATTATGATTTTAAAACGCCAAGTTTTGCATGTATGCCTGGAATGTATGATAGAACTATAACTGTAAATGGTGTTTCTAAGGCTTTTGCAATGACAGGTTGGAGAATAGGTTATTTAGCAGCATCAAAAAAAATCGCCAAAGCTTGTAATAAAATGCAAGGTCAAATAACTAGTGGAGCTAATTGTATTGCACAGCAAGCTGCTATTAAAGCTCTTACAGAATCTCCTTCAAAAGTTAAATATATGGTTGAGGAGTTTCAAAAAAGAAGAGATTTAATAATTAAGCTTCTTAATCAAATTGAAGGATTTATAATGGATGGCCCCCCATCTGGAGCTTTTTATGTTTTTCCAGATATTTCATCATTCTTTGGAAAAGAAATAAAAGGAAAAAAAATAAATAATTCATCTGATTTTGCAATGCTACTTTTAGAAGTTGCACATGTTGCAACCGTCCCCGGTGATGCATTTGGATCTCCAAACTGTTTAAGAATTTCATATGCAGCTTCAAGGGAGGATATAGAATCCGCTATCAACAGAATAAAATCAGTTTTATCTTGAATGAGTTAGAAAAATATTTTCCAAATTTATCACAAGAGCAAATACAAAAGTTTAATAAATTAATCCCACTATATAATTATTGGAATCTAAAAGTTAATTTAATATCAAGAAAAGATATAGATAACTTATTCATTAATCATATTCTTCATTCTTTGGCAATTGTTTATACTATTCGGTTTAGAAGCTCAACTCGAATTTTAGATGTAGGAACTGGTGGGGGATTTCCAGGAATTCCATTAGCCATTTTCTTTCCAGACTGTAATTTTACATTAATAGATAGTATAGGGAAAAAAATAGATGTTGTTAAATCAATCTGTGATGAGTTATCATTATCTAATGTAAATGCTATTAATGATAGAGTAGAAAGTCACAATGATAAATATGACTTTGTTTTATCTAGAGCAGTTGCAAGAATGGATAAGTTATACGAATTAGTTAAAAAAAATATTAGCCCCACATCTTCAAACGAAAAACTTAATGGAATAATTTCATTAAAGGGTGGAAACCTAGAGGATGAATTAAAAGATTTTAAAGAAAATAACGTTTTTAATATATCTGAATCTTTACCTCATGAGTTTTTTCAAACTAAAAAAATTGTTTATATCCCTTATCAATGATTGATTATTTAACCCATGAATGGATATCTATAATCTTTAGGTGGTGCAAATACCTCTTTAATTAATCTAGGGGAAACCCATCTCAAAAGATTAAGATAAGAACCCGCCTTATCATTAGTTCCAGATCCTCTGGCACCTCCAAACGGTTGTTGACCAACTACAGCTCCAGTACATTTATCATTGATATAAAAGTTTCCAGCACAGTTCTCTAATTTATGAACACTTTGTTCTAGTATATATCTGTCCTGACAAAAGATTGCCCCAGTTAAAGCATACACAGATGTCTCATCTACTAGACTTAAAGTTTTATCCCATTTATTATCATCAAAAACATACACGGTAACAATAGGTCCAAAAAGTTCGTTCTCCATTGTATAGTATTTAGGATTAGATGTTGTCACTACTGTAGGTTCAATGAAATAACCTTTAGATTTACTATATCCTCCCCCTACAAATATTTTAGCATCTTTATCTTTTTTTACCTTTTTAATTACTCTTGATAATTTGTCATATGAATTTTCATGAATTACAGCGGTCATAAAATTTTCAAAATTCTCAGGACTACCCATCTTAATTGTAGTAATCTGTTTTTTTAGTTTACTAAGAACTTTTTTAGAAATAGATTTTGGAATATATACTCTTGATGCAGCAGAGCATTTTTGACCTTGAAATTCAAATGCTCCTCTTACTATTGCAGTTACTAACTCATCAATTTTTGCTGATTTGTGTGCAATAATAAAATCTTTACCTCCTGTTTCTCCTACTATTCTAGGGTATGAAATAAAATCATCAATTTTTGCTCCTATTTTTTTCCACAATCCTTTGAAAACTGTTGTTGAACCTGTGAAATGGATTCCTGCAAAATGTTTTGATTTTAAGATAGTATCAGTTATCATTTCAGGATCGCCGTATACTGCATTGATTACTCCATCTGGTAGACCAGCTTCTTTAAAAACATCAATTACAATTTTAGCTGAAAAAATTTGATGATCACTTGGTTTCCATACAACTGTATTACCCATCATTGCAGCACTTCCAGGAAGATTTCCTGATATTGCAGTAAAATTAAAAGGTGTTATGGCATATACAAAACCTTCCAGAGGCCTATAAGTCAACCTATTCCAAACTCCAGAATCAGACTTTGGTTGTTGGCTGTATATATGTTGCATACTATGGACATTAAATTTCAAGAAATCAATTAATTCACAAGCAGCATCAATTTCAGCTTGAAATATTGTTTTAGATTGAGCAAGCATTGTTGCAGCATTTATTTTATCTCTATAAGGTCCAGCAATAAGTTCAGCTGCTTTAAGAAATATTGCAGCTCTTTCTTCCCAAGGCATATTAGACCATTTTTCTTTAGCATTTAATGCCGATTTAATAGCTAATTGCACATGCTTTTTTTCCGCTAAATAATATTTACCCAAACTATGTTTATGATTATGAGGAGGAGACATGTTTCGTGATTTAGAACTTCTAACAGACTTACCATTAATCCACATAGGAACATCAATATTTGATTGCTTTAATTTTTGATATGTTTTTAAAACAGATTTCTTTTCCTCACTATTAGGTTCATAATCTCTTATGGGTTCATTTTTAGGGAATGGAACACTTGCTATTGAATTATTCATGACTTTTGATTGAATTATAAATTTAGTTTTAAATACTTAATAATTTAATAAAAATAGCTTTTTTTCTTGATTGGATTGTAGTAAATTTGACTCATAAAATTTCAGTTTTTCATGTCAAAAGACATAAGCATCAAAAATGGTGCGAATCTTGCCCTAACTGGAGTAGCTTCTAAAGAAATAGAGATAGCTAAACATAGCTCGACTTTTGCAATTTATCCGGATGATTTTTTCTCTCTTATTCCAAGGATGATGGTTAAAGAAGGAGATAGACTTAAGGTAGGTACTCCAATATTTCATGATAAAAATGATGAAAAAATTGTAATAGTATCACCTGTTTCAGGTATTGTTAAATCTATAGATAGGGGAGAGAAAAGAAAAATTTTGAAGGTAGTAATAGATAAAGATGGTGATGAGAAAGTAAGACATGAAATAAATGAAAAATTAACAAATCAGAAAATAATATCACTTCTTCTAGAGTCTGGATCGTGGCCATACATTCGTCAAAGGCCTTACAACATTATTGCTAGAACTAATAAGATGCCTAAGGCGATTTTTGTATCAACACACTCTACTGCTCCATATGATGTTGACTATGACTTTATTATCAAAGAAAGATTGAATGATTTTCAAAATGGTGTTAATGTTATGTCTAAAATTATAGGTAAGCCTATAACGCTAACAACTAGTGCCAATAAAGAATCTATTTTTTCTAATGTAAATAATATAGATATAATCAATATAAATGGAAAACATCCTTCAGGTAATGTTAGTTTTCAAATAAATAAGATTAATCCAATAAATATAGGTGAAATTCTATGGGTAATTAATCCTGAAGACATGGCTAATATTGGAAGTTTTTTTAGAACAGGTAACTTTAATCCTACTAGAACTATTGCAGTTTCAGGGTCTTCAGTAAAAAATCCTAAATATTATAAATCACAAATAGGTAATAAGATATCTTCAATATTGTCAGAAAGGGATATAGATAATTATACAGGAAATAGGTATATAAATGGAGACCCCTTAACTGGTTGTAAAGTTGATTTTGATGGTTATATAGGTTATTACAATAACATTTTTAGTGTTATAGAAGAAGGAAATCAATATAGAATGTTTGGATGGCTTCCATTTAAAGACAATCATATTCCAAGTTTTTCAAGAACATCATTTTCATGGCTTTTTTCTAAGAATAAAAAGTTTAATACTAATCTAAATGGAGATGAAAGAGCTATAGTTGTTACTGGTGAAATGGAAAAATTTTTCCCAATGGATATATATCCAATGCAATTATTAAAGGCATGTATGATTAAGGATATTGAAAAAATGGAACAATTGGGAATTTATGAGGTTATACCTGAAGACTTTGGACTTATAGATTATTCCAATACCTCAAAAATAGAGGCTCAAGAAATAATTAAAGAAGGAATTCAATTAATGTTAAAAGAGGTAGGATAAAATGAATTTTATAAGAAAAAACTTAGATAAGATTAAAAAGCCTTTTGAAAAAGGGGGGAAATTTGAAAGGTTTTATCCTGCATTTGATGCTTTTGAGACATTTTTATTTGTTCCAAATCATACTACAAAATCTGGCTCTCATATAAGAGATGCTGTTGATCTAAAAAGAACAATGGTAACTGTTATAATTGCACTTATTCCAGCATTATTATATGGTATATACAATACAGGATACCAATACTTTATTCAGACTGGATTAGAATTTACCTTCTTAGATGCATTTCTTCATGGATTATATAAGATCCTTCCTATGATAATTGTATCATACGTGGTAGGTCTTTCTATTGAATTTGGATTTGCAGTATACAGGGGACATCCAGTTAATGAAGGGTATCTAGTTACGGGTCTGCTTATCCCAATGATAATGCCTGTTGACATGCCACTTTGGATGTTAGCTATTTCGGTAGTCTTTGCAGTGCTTATTGGTAAAGAGGCTTTTGGAGGAACAGGAATGAATATACTTAATCCTGCATTGACTGCTAGAGCATTTGCTTTTTTTGCATATCCTACATATATGTCTGGTGATAAAGTATGGGTTTCAGAAGCTTCTAATATAGATGCTATTTCTGGGGAAACAATACTTGGTGCTTTAGCTGGAGGACAAAATATTGATTACTCATCAATGCAAATGTTTTGGGGTTCTATTCCAGGATCTGTTGCTGAAACTTCCGTTTTATTTGTACTAATAGGAGCTGCTCTTTTATTATATACAGGGGTAGGAAGCTGGAGAATCATGTTAAGTAGTATTATTGGTGCATCATTAGTTGGATTTCTTTTTAACTTATGGGGTGCAAATGATCTTATGAGCTTTGAATGGTATAATCACCTAATTGTTGGTGGATTTGCATTTGGAATAGTATTTATGGCTACTGACCCAGTATCGGCTGCTCAAACACAAAGAGGAAAATGGATTTATGGATTTCTTATAGGGGCATTGTGTATTTTAATAAGGGTATTTAATCCTGCATATCCTGAAGGTGTTATGTTGGCAATACTATTAATGAATGTTTTTGCTCCTACTATTGATCATTATGTTATTCAATCAAACATAAATAAAAGAAAGAAACGATGGGAAAAAATTAAAGTTCAAACAGTATAATGAATAGAGATTCTAATAGACATACATTTTTATTTGCAGGAGTTATGGTAATTACTATTGCATTTGTTTTATCATTTACATCAGAGTCACTAAAAGAGCTAAAAGTTGATAATATTAAAAAAGAGAAAATGCAAAATATTTTGTCTGCTGTAGGAGTTAATGTTACAAGAGATGAATCAGAAGATCTCTATAATCAATATATAATTGAAGAATTATCTTTAACAAACATTGGTGAAATAGATAATACAGTTAGTGCTTTTAATATAGATTTAGCTTTAGAAATAAAAAAAGATATTAATACCCAAAGATTCCCACTTTATATAGCTAATGTTGATGATAATAAATACTATATTATTCCCCTAAGAGGGAATGGTCTTTGGAATGCAATTTGGGGATATATAGCACTTAAAGGAGACAATAATACTATCAAAGGAGTTTCATTTGGTCATCAAGCTGAGACAGCAGGATTAGGTGCTGAAATAACAGAAGATTGGTTTATAAATAGTTTTGTTGATGAGAAAATACTAAACAATAATGGAGACTTTGTTGGAGTATATGTTACAAAGAAAAATAATGACCCTGAAAATATTGATAAGAATGATAATGAAGTTGATGCTATTTCAGGCGCTACAATTACTGGTGATGGAGTTTCTGATATGATTAAAGAAAGATTAGAAAACTATTTGCAATATTTTAATAATATAACTAATGAGTAAGGACAAAGAAAAACTTTTTTCTAAACAAAATAGAGCGTTATTAACGGATCCTTTGGATGATAATAATCCTATTACTGTTCAAGTTTTGGGAATATGCTCTGCTTTAGCTATTACTGTTAAATTAGAGCCTGCAGTTGTAATGACTCTATCTGTAATCTTTGTCATGGGATCAAGTAATATGATAGTTTCAATTTTAAGAAACATCATACCTAATAGGATTAGGATAATCGTGCAATTGGTAGTAATTGCATCTTTGGTTGCAATAGTTGATCAATTTTTAAAAGCTTATGCATATGATGTAAGTAAGCAATTATCAATTTTTATTGGTTTGATAATAACTAACTGTATTGTAATGGGAAGACTTGAAGCATTTGCACTAGGAAATGGAGTTTGGAAATCATTTTTAGATGGAGTTGGTAATGCATTAGGTTATGGTTGGATACTTATTGTAGTGGCATTTATTAGAGAACTTTTTGGTTCTGGTGAGTTATTTGGAGTACCCGTAATTCCCCAATTTATTTATGACTTAGGTTATACAGATAATGGCTTGATGCTTTTATCACCTATGGCGTTAATTGTAGTTGGAGTTTATATATGGATACAGAGATATTTTAATAGGAAACTAATTGAGAAAGATTAAATGGAAGATTTATTAAACATTTTTGTTAAAAGTATATTTATTGAAAATATGGTGTTTGCATATTTTCTGGGAATGTGCTCATATCTAGCAGTATCAAAAACTGTTAAAACTGCAGTGGGTTTAGGAGGTGCAGTAATTTTTGTTTTGACAATTACAGTTCCTATTAATTACTTATTGAATGAATATCTCTTAAAACCCGGAGCTTTGACATGGATAGGCCCACAGTATCAGGATGTGAATCTAGATTTTTTAACCTTTATTATGTTTATTGCTGTTATTGCATCTATGGTACAATTAGTTGAGATGATTATTGAAAAGTTTTCTCCAAGATTATATAGTGAACTTGGAATATTTTTACCATTAATAGCAGTTAATTGTGCTATTCTTGGGGGCTCATTATTTATGCAAACGAAAGACTTCATTAATGTATTTGAGTCATCAGTCTATGGACTAGGGTCTGGTATTGGGTTTTTCCTCGCTATTTTAGCTATTGCATCAATAAGAGAGAAAATAAGGTATTCAAACATACCTGAACCACTTAAAGGTCTTGGAATAACTTTCATAATCTGTGGTTTAATGGCATTTGGATTCATGAGTTTTATGGGAATTAAAATATAATTTGAAATGAATATTGAAGTAATAATTGCAAGCACTTTAGGACTTCTGCTAGTTACCCTAGTATTAGTTTCAATGTTACTTTATGCTAAGTCAAAGTTAGTTTCTTCTGGACCAGTTAATATATTAATAAACAATGAGAAAGATGTTGAAGTTTCTTCAGGAAATACGCTTCTAACTACTCTAGGGAATAATAAAATATTTTTACCCTCTGCTTGCGGTGGAGGAGGAACATGTGTTCAGTGTAAATGCCAAGTTTTAGAAGGAGGAGGAGAAATCTTACCAACTGAGGTTCCTTATTTTACTAGGAAAGAAATATCAGAAGGCTGGAGGCTTGGATGCCAAGTTAAGGTTAAAGACAATATGAAAATAAATGTGCCTGAAGAAGTTTTTGGTATAAAAAAATGGGAGGCTAAAGTACTTAGGAATTATAATGTGGCATCTTTTATAAAAGAACTAGTAATTGAAATCCCTGAGGAAATGGACTACAAGGCAGGTGGATATATTCAGATTGAAATCCCAGATTGTAAAGTAGATTATAAAGAAATAGATATTACTTCACATCCTGATGAACATCCTGATGATCCTGATAAATTTAAGTTGGAATGGGATAAATTTAATCTTTGGCCTCTTACTATGAAAAATACAGAAAATGTTGAAAGAGCATATTCAATGGCTTCCTACCCCGCAGAAGGTAAAGAGATTATGCTAAATGTTAGAATTGCAACTCCCCCATGGGATGGAAAGAAAAATGAATGGATGTCTGTTAATCCAGGTATAGCATCTTCTTATATTTTTTCTAAAAAACCTGGAGATATAGTAACTATTTCTGGTCCTTATGGTGATTTCTTTATTAATGATTCTGAAGCAGAAATGTTATATGTGGGTGGAGGTGCTGGAATGGCTCCAATGAGGTCTCATCTTTATCAACTATTTAAAACAATAAAAACTGGAAGAAAAGTAACTTTTTGGTATGGAGGTAGATCAAGAAGAGAACTCTTCTATATTGATCACTTTAGAGACTTGGAAAAAGATTTTCCAAATTTTAAATTTTACATTGCTCTATCTGAACCTGTGGAAGAAGATAATTGGAAGATTAAAAAATCTCTTGATGGGGAAGGAGATGGATTTATTGGATTTATTCACCAAGTTGTTATTGATCAATATTTATCAAAACACGACTCTCCTGAAGACATAGAAGTCTATTATTGTGGTCCTCCCTTGATGAATCTGGCTGTTGCAAAAATGGCAGAAGACTTTGGAGTTCCACCTGAAAACGTCAGATTTGATGATTTTGGAATATAATGAATTATTCAAATAAATTCAGATTACTATTCTTTTCTATATTTTTTCTTAGTTGTATTAATGGAAAAAATACAATCAATATAACGGGAGATGCCCTTGGAACAACTTATAACATTATACTTGATTCAAGTTTAGAAAAATTAGATTTATCAAAGAGTATAGATTCTATTTTTAATGTAATTAATTATTCTATGTCAACTTACTCAGAGAGTTCAATCATAAGTGATGTGAATAAAAATATTAAAACTCCAGTTGATGAACATTTTATTAAAGTTTTTAATAAGTCTAAAGAAGTATGGGAAGAATCTGATGGATATTTTGACCCAACAGTTGGGATACTAGTTAATGCATATGGTTTTGGACCAATAGTTTTATCAGATAATTTAGATAATAAGTCAATTGAGAGTCTTAAATATCTAGTCGGTTTTGAGAGAGTATTATTAAATAATACCAACGAAGTTGTAAAAGAAAACAAAGATATATTTATAGATTTCAATTCTATTGCCAAAGGTTATTCAGTTGATTTAATTGGAGAGTTTTTAAATCAAAAGCAAATTAATAATTATTTAATTGAAGTAGGGGGGGAAATTCTAGCTAAAGGAATAAATAAAAGAACTAAATCAATATGGACCTTAGGTATTCAGGATCCATTAAATCAGGATAAATATATCCAAACAGTTGAACTAAATAATAAAGCAATGGCAACTTCAGGTAATTATAGAAAGTATCGTTTAGATCCTGAAACTGGAGAAAGATATGTTCATACTATAAATCCAATAACTGGTCTTACATCGAAAAATAATACTCTTAGTGTATCAGTTATATCAAAAGATTGTACAACTTCAGATGCATGGGCAACGGCATTGTTATCCTTAGATCTGAATAGAGGAAGAGCTATTATTGATCAAAAAGAATCATTAGAAGCCTTATGGATCTTATCTGATAAGGATAAAGTTGAGATTATAAAATCTAAAAATTGGGATAAATTAAGTAATTGATTTTTTTACAATAGGAATTAATTCTCCTTTAATTAATCCATATTTAGAAATTAGATTATCTTCAATTTCATTAGTATAATCAATAAGATTGACAATAAAGCCAATATTTTCAAGTCTGTCTTTATAGTCTCTCCCATATACTCTGACATGGTCATATTGTCCAAAATGCTTAGCTCTTTGTTTTTTTGAAACTAATGTATTGTCTTCATAAGTTTTTTCTAAATTTTTATCAATAGGAACTTGAAGAATTCCTAAACCATCTTTTTTTAATACACGATATATTTCACTCATAGCAGTCTTATCATCTGTTATATGTTCTAAAACATGATTACAAATTATTAAATCAAATGTATTGTTCTTAAAGCTCAAATTAGTAATATCTCCTTTAATATCAGCTAATGGGGATTTAAGATCAAAAGTTGTATAATCCCAATAGAGATTCTTTTTGAATTTTCTATAAAAAATTTGTTCTGGTGCAATATGAAGCACTTTTAGTTTGGAGTTTAAGAGATTTGTGCTTTCATTGAGATATAACCATAAAAGTCTATGTCTTTCAAGAGATAGAGTTCCAGGAGATAATGCATTTTTTCTAAGTTTACCATATCCATATGATAAAAATTTTGAATAACCTCTTCCATCAATTGGATCAATAAACTTATTGCCAGAATATAGAGTTTTTAAAAAAGGAACTAGATAATAACTAATTCTAATAAGAAAATTTCTTGAAAATATTTTTAATATGATTTTCATTAACCAAAGTAAGATTTGAACTTATTTTCTTCATTTGATTCAATACCTAGGGCCTCATAGATATAATTAAATGTTGACAGAATTTCAGGTTTTCCATCAATAATTGCAACATTATGTTCAAAATGAGCGCTAGGCTTTCCATCAAGAGTAACAATTGTCCAACCATCATCTAGCTGATTAACTTTTTCAGTTCCTAGGTTAATCATTGGTTCAATTGCAACAACTAGACCTTCTTTTAGTAATACCCCTGTACCTTTTTTTCCATAATTTGGAATTTCAGGATCTTCATGTAAATTTTTTCCAAGGCCATGACCTACTAATTCTTTAACTATTCCATAGCTATACTTACTAATAAAGTCTTGAATTGAATTACCAATATCACCGACATTATTCCCAGCAATTAATGATTCAATTCCTATATAAAGAGATTTCTTTGTTATTTCTAATAAATTATCTACCTCTTTTTCTACATCTCCAACTTTGAATGTATATGCATGATCTCCATAAAATCCATCTTTAATTACTCCACAGTCAATTGATATTATATCACCATCTTTTAATGGATTGTTATTTGGAATTCCATGAACTACCTGTTCATTTATACTTACACATAGTGTATTTGGAAAACCATTATAACCTTTAAATCCAGGTTTACATGAATTATCAAGAATAAATGTTTCTGCAAGATTATCAAGAAACAAAGAAGTTACACCAGGTCTAATTTCACTTGCTAACATTCCAAGAGTTTGAGATACAACTAATGCACTTTCTCTTATTTTTCTAATTTCTTCAATACTTTTTAAAATCATAATTGGTAATACGCATTCCTATATTCAATATCATTAATTATTTTATAGATATCTCTTTCTAAGGTTTCAATTGGAAATTCAACTATTCTATTTATTTCTATAGAATCTTTATAGAAAATAATGGTAGGGGTATTTGTTATATCTTTACCTTTTTCATATCCATAATCAGACGTTTTATCACTATTTAGTAGATATATATTTAATTGATCATCTGAAAAGTTTATTTCATCAAGAATCTTAATTAATCTGGGGATTTCCCTTTCACTATCATGACATTTAACACCCATGTATAATTCAATTATAAAATTATCAAGATTATCAAAATTGTTTTCACCTAAAAAAATATCTGTTTCATATGAATTATAATTTTCGAGAAACCATTTAGTATTGCTTGAGTTAAATAAATAATTCTTATCAATTTCTCCATCTGTATAATCATAACTTAAATTCTCATTACAAGAACTAATAATTAATAACAATAATGATAAAAGATAATTTTTCATTTTCTTATTAAAGATTTACCAGTCATTTCTATAGGTTTTTCAATTCCTAAAATTTCGAGAACTGTTGGAGCAATATCAGCAAGTATGCCATTTCTTATATTTCTTTTATTTTTATCTACTAAAATAATTGGTACTGGATTAGTAGTGTGAGAGGTGTTAGGCGAACCATCTTTATTTTTCATTTTTTCACAATTTCCATGATCGGCAATAATTATTGAAACATAGTTGAGTTTATTTGCTGCATTAATTAATGGTGACAAAAGATTGTCTATAGTTTCACATGCCTTTATTGCTGCATTCATATCTCCTGTATGTCCTACCATATCTGGATTTGCAAAGTTTAAGCATATAAAATCAGGAGAATTATTAATAATCTCACTAATTGCTTTTTTAGAAACTTCAAATGCGCTCATTTCTGGTTTTAAATCATATGTAGCCACTTTAGGAGAAGGACATAGGATTCTTTTTTCTTTATCAAACGGTTTTTCTCTTCCGCCATTTAAAAAAAAAGTAACATGAGGATACTTTTCAGTTTCAGCAATTCTTAATTGAGATTTATTATTCTTCGACAATACCTCACCAATAGTGTTTTTTAGGTTCTCATTATAGAATATAGGTGTTGCATTATTGAAACTATTATCATAGTTAGTTAAAGTATAAAATTTTATATTTAGAGGTTTTAAATCAAATTGATTATTGTTTTTTTCACAAATTAATGATGTAAGTTGTCTTCCTCTATCAGATCTATAATTAAAAAAAATGATAACATCCTTGTCAGAAACTTTCGAAATGGGATTATTATTCTCATCAGTTATTACAATAGGTTCTATAAATTCATCTGTTATCCCATTATTATAGAAATCATTTATTGTTTCAGTTAAATTCTGTGTCTTTAGACCTTCATTATTTATTAATAAGTCATAAGCTTTTTTTGTTCTATCCCAACGTTCATCTCTGTCCATTGAATAATATCGTCCAATAACAGAAGCTAAAGAACCACCTGATTTTTTTGTGTATTCTTTAATTTCATGAATAAAATTTATTCCAGATTTTGGATCTACATCTCTTCCATCAGTAAATGCATGTATATATATATTGTCTTTTATTCGTGATAATGTATTTAGAATTTCTTTTAAGTGGGAAATATGAGAATGAACTCCACCATCAGACAATAATCCCACAAGATGTAAGTTACTTTTGCTTTTTTCGATGTAATTTATTATGTCAACAAAGTTCTCATTATTACTGAATTCTCCAGACTCAATAGAATTATTTATCTTAAGTAGATCTTGCAAAACAATTCGACCAGCCCCTATATTCATATGACCAACCTCACTGTTTCCCATCTGTCCAGCTGGTAGACCAACATTTTCTTCATGTGTCAAAAGCTGTGCATTTGAATAAGTGTATAATAAATTGTCAAAATTTGGAGTATTTGCAATGTCAGGGGCTGAAACACTTTTTTCTTCTGTTATACCCCAACCATCTAGAATTAATAATAAGGTTTTATTAATCAATTTTTTCTTTTAAAGATACAAATATCATTAACCAGATTTGTAATTATGGTTAGGAAAAAATATATTGTTATTAAATTAATGGTTTTCGAAGGCATAGTATATAAATCAACAGGAAGTTGGTATCTAGTAAAATGTAATAATGATTTTTTTGAATGTAGAATCAAAGGAAAAATTAGACTAAAGGATCTGGATACTACTAACCCAATTGCAGTTGGAGATAATGTAATTTTTGAAAAGGATTCTAAACAAGAAGGGATAGGTATAATCTCTGAAATCCTCCCCAGAAAAAATTATATCATTAGAAAATCAGTTAAATTATCAAAAAACTCTCATATAATTGCATCTAATATAGATCTTACATTATTACTAATAACAAAAGATAATCCACCTACATCATTGAATTTTATTGACAGGTTCCTGGTAACCTGTGAAGCATATCAAATACCTGTAATCTTAGTTTTTAATAAAATAGACATCTATAATGATGATGATTTATTCAGAATTTCTGAGATTGAATCCATATATAAATCAATTGACTATAAGTGTCTTAGAATATCTGCAAAATATGGACAGGGAGTTAATAAAATTTCAAATTATATGCAAAACAAAGTTTGTTTACTCTCGGGACATAGTGGTGTAGGAAAATCAACTTTAATTAATCATATAAATCCTAAATTAGAATTAAAAACAAAGGAAATCTCAATATCCCATAATCAAGGAAAGCATACAACAACTTATGCAGAAATGTACGATTTAAAAGAAAATATAAGAATTATAGATACACCTGGAATAAAAGGGTTTGGACTTGTAGACATATCAAAAAATGAATTGGGTGATTACTTCCCAGAATTTTTTAAAAGAAAAACGGAATGTAAGTTTAATAATTGTATGCATATTGAAGAACCAGGTTGTGAAATAAAAAGCGGTGTAGCGAATAAGACAATATCAGAATCAAGATATAGTTCTTATATTGACTTATTGAGTGATCAAAATATATATAGGAAAACAGATGAAAGTAGTAATTCAAAGAGTTAAATCATCAAAAGTTGAAGTTAATAATAAGATAATAGGTCAAATTGATCATGGTATTCTAGTATTAATTGGAATTGCTGTTGATGATGAAAATACTGATGTTGAATGGATCTCAAATAAAGTTTTAAATCTTAGGATATTTAATGATGAGAATGGGGTAATGAATAGATCATTAATTGATGTGGATGGAGATATTTTAGTCATTTCTCAGTTTACATTGATTGCATCAACTAAAAAAGGAAATAGGCCTTCTTATATTAATTCTGCTGGTCATGAACTCGCTATACCTCTATATGAATATTTTATTAAAATATGTGAAGATAAACTTGGAAGAAAAGTAAGTTCGGGAGAATTTGGAGCTGATATGAAAGTAAGTTTAATAAATGATGGTCCAGTTACAATTGTCATTGATTCAAAAGCAAAAGATTAATTCTATATAATATTCACCTCTTCCTCAAGATCAATATTAAAATTTTCTTTAACTGATTTTTTTATGCTATTTGCAAAATTTAAAATATCAGATCCAGTAGCATTACCATTGTTAACAATAACTAGTGGTTGGTTAATATAAACACTTGCATCTCCTAAACTTTTCTTTTTGAATCCCATCTTTTCAATTAGCCATGCTGCAGGAATTTTATATAGTCCGTTTTCTCCTTTATGATAAGGTAATTTAGGATACTTTTCTAGTAGGATATTTAACTTTTCTGATTCTATAAAAGGATTTTTAAAAAAACTTCCACAATTCCCAATCTTTTTTGGATCAGGTAACTTAGATTCTCTTATCTTAATTATTTCCCTTGATATATTAGATAAATTGATATCCTTATCATTAAATCTTTCTCTTAAACTCTCATATGATAGGTTATAGCTATGAGGCTCTTTTGTTAATTTTAATCTTATAGATAGTATTACATATTTGTTTTTCTTCTCAGATTTAAAAACTGATGATCTATAATTAAAATTACATTCATCTTTATTAAAAATTTTAATCTCATTAGAATCCATTGAAAGAACCCTGCAGCTATCAAATACATCTTTCAATTCAACTCCATAAGCTCCAATATTCTGAATAGGAGCTGCTCCTACATTACCAGGTATTAAAGACAGGTTTTCTATTCCTCCATAATTATTCTCAATTGACCATTCTACAAATTCATGCCAGTCTTCACCAGAGCTAACTTCTATAATAATTTTATCATCAAATTCTTCTATTATTTTTTTTCCTTTTATTGAAATATGAATGATAGTTCCATTATAATCTTTTGAAAATAAGACATTGCTTCCTCCACCCAAAAAGAAAATATTTTCTTCCTCCTTATGTTGAGATAAGAAATCAATAAGTTGATCTTCAGAGTTAATTGAAATAAATTTATCTGACTTTACATTTATATTAAATGTGTTATAGTCTTTTAAAGAGAAGTTTGATGAAATTTTATTCATAAAAATATCAATCTTTATATTCTTTTAAAGCAAGTCTGATTATGTTTATTGCTTTTATAAGTTTGTCAGAATTTAAAACAAAAGCAATTCTTACCTCATCTTTTCCATGATTAGAGCTAGTATAGAAACCACCTGCTGGGGCTAGCATAACAGTCTTTCCATTATGTGAAAAATCAGTTAGTAGAAATTTAGAAAATCTCTCTGAGTCATTTAGTGGAAGCTTAAGAATAGAATAAAATGCTCCCATAGGGTTTGAAAAAACCAAATCATCAATTTTAGTTAATTCTGTAATTAACAGATTTCTCCTTAGGGTATATTCGCTAATTACATTATTAATATACTCTGGAGATGAGTCAAGTGCTTTTGAAGCTGCTATTAATCCTAATGTTGGAGGTGATAATCTAGCTAATGCAAATTTTAAACAAGCGCCTAGAAAATCATGATTTTTTGAAACAATACATCCACTTCTTGCTCCACATAAACTGTACCTTTTTGATGTTGAATCAATTAATATCGCATTATTATAAAACTTTTTTTCTTCAAGTATAGAAAAATGTTCGTTGTCTCCATATATAAACTCCCTATATACCTCATCTACAACAATAAATATATCATGCTTAACAGCTAAAGATCCTATCTCTAGAATCTCTTCTTTACTATAGACATATCCTGTTGGATTACAGGGATTACAAAGAAATATAGCTTTTGTATTCTTATTTATTTTTTCTTCAAAAGAACTTATAGTTGGAAGTGAAAAATTGTCTTGAATTTTTGAAGTTACAGGAATTACTTTAACATTTGATGCCATAGCAAATCCATTGTAATTTGCATAAAATGGCTCGGGTATAATAATCTCTTCACCTGGATCACAAATTGAACTAAATGTAAATGATAGAGCTTCACTAGCACCTACAGTTACAATTATATCTTCAGGGGTAACATCTATATTATGCTTAGAATAATAATTAGAGAGTTTGGCTCTATACTCATGTGAACCCTGTGAATACTCATATTTTAACAATTTTAACTCATTTTGTCTAATTCCTTCAATCGATTCAACAGGTGATTCAATATCAGGCTGACCAATATTTAAATGAAGTACATCAATCCCCTTTCTCTTTGCTTGATCCGAATATGGTACAAGTTTTCTTATTGGAGATGATGGAATATTCCTTCCTTTATTTGAAATTTTTGGCATTTATTTAACTTAATTTGTAAATATACTTCAAGGTATGTTATTTTTGTTTTACTTTATAAATATTTATTGATAGATGCAGATCTCATCGAAATTTGATCATACCGAAATTGAAAAGAAATGGTATTCTTTCTGGAATAAAAATAAGTTTTTTAATTCAGAACCTGATGATAGAGAACCATTTACTATTGTAATTCCTCCACCTAATGTTACAGGTTTATTACATATGGGACATATGTTAAATAATACTATTCAGGATATTTTAATTCGAAAAGCTAGAATGATGGGTAAAAATGCATGCTGGGTTCCCGGAACAGATCATGCTTCTATAGCAACTGAAGCTAAAGTGGTAGAAAATTTAAAATTACTTGGTATTAATAAGTCTGATATTTCTAGAGAAGAATTTGTGAAGCATGCTTGGGAATGGACAGAAAAATATGGAGGAGGAATTTTAGATCAGCTTAAAAGATTAGGGTGCTCATGTGATTGGAACAGAACCAAATTTACATTAGATGAGGATATGTATGAGTCAGTTATTCTTGCGTTTATGGATCTTCATCAAAAAGGTTATATCTATAGGGGGTATAGAATGATAAATTGGGATCCTGAAGCTGAGACAACAGTATCTGATGAAGAAGTTAATTATGTTGAGGAAGAATCTAATTTATATTATTTAAATTATTCTATAGATGGATTAAAAGAAAAACTAATTATTGCTACAACTAGACCTGAAACTATTTTTGGAGATACGGCAGTCTGTGTCAACCCCAAAGACAAAAGATATTCAAAGTTTATAGGAAAAAAAGCAATAGTCCCTATATGTGATAGAAAGGTTCCAATTATTTCAGATTCTTACGTAGATATAGAGTTTGGAACAGGATGTTTAAAAGTAACTCCTGCACATGATCTGAATGACTATAACCTTGGGAATAAACATAAACTTGAGATTATTGATATTTTTGATTCTAAAGGAAGACTTAATGAGTATGGTCTTCATTATAAAAACAAAGATAGGTTTAAAGTTAGAGAAGAGATAGTTAAAGAGCTTAAAAGCAAAAAAATACTTAATAAATCTGAAGTATATAATCATAATGTTGGACGTTCAGAAAGGACAAATGCTATAATTGAACCTAAGATTTCAAGACAATGGTTTTTAAAGATGGATAAGATTTCAAAACCAGCTATAACAAATGTATTGAAGAATGAAAATATAAAGTTTTTTCCAAAGAAATTTAAATCAACATATAAGTACTGGCTAGAGAATATAAAAGATTGGAATATATCTAGGCAACTATCATGGGGTCATCAAATTCCAGTTTTTTACTACGGAGAAAATAATGAGGAATATGTTATTGCTCAAAATAAAAGTGAAGCAAAAAAGATTTTAGAGAAGCAAAAAGGATTAAAGTTGAAGGATGATGAGTTAACTCAAGATCAAGATGTTCTTGATACTTGGTTCTCATCCTGGCTATGGCCAATATCAGTTTTTGATGGTATAAGAAATCCAGAAAATCAAGAAATAAAATATTACTATCCTACTCAGGATTTAGTTACTGGTCCAGACATAATTTTTTTCTGGGTTGCCAGAATGATTATTTCAGGTTATGAATTTAGAGATGAAAAACCATTTTCTAATGTTTATTTTACTGGAATAGTAAGAGATAAACTAAGAAGAAAAATGTCAAAGCAATTAGGGAATTCTCCAGATGCAATCGAGTTAATAGACGAATATGGCGCAGACTCAGTAAGAGTAGGGCTAATGCTAAGTTCAGCAGCAGGGAATGACCTACTATTTGACGAATCTTTGTGTCAGCAAGGAAAAAATTTTACAAATAAATTATGGAATGCATTAAGATTAATTAATGGATGGGAAGTTGATGATTCAAAAGAGATATCAGATGTAAATACCTTAGCCCTTAAATGGTATGAAAACAAATTCAATCAAGTATTAGAATTAATTAACAAAAATTATGATAATTATAGAATTTCAGATGTTCTAATGAGTTCTTACAGACTTGTCTGGGAAGATTACTGTTCTTGGTTATTAGAATCTGTAAAACCTGATTTTGGAGATAAAATTGATAGTCAAACCAAATTAAAAGTAATATCTCTTTTTGAAGATAACTTGAAGTTATTACACCCATTTATGCCTTTTTTAACTGAAGAGATTTGGCATAAGTTAGCTTCAAGAAATTTTAAAGAATCAATAACAATAAGTCCATGGCCTAAATCAAATAAATTTGATAATGATGTTATAAATAATTTTGAGATAGCAAAAGATATAATATCTTATATTAGAAATTTTAGAAAAGAAAAAAATATTCCTTTTAAACAAGACCTTTCTCTATACTTCACCTCTAAAGACTCTAATTTAAATTATATAAGTATCATAAAGAAATTAGTTTTTCTTGATAAGATTGAATTTTCTGAAAAAGACAAGTTTAAATCTGTAAATTCATTTATAATAGGATCTATTGAATTTTTTATTCCTTTAGAAGGAGAATTTAATCTTAAATCAGAAATTAAAAGGTTACAGAAGGAATTAGATTATAACATAAGATTTCTTAACTCTATCGAAAATAAATTAAAAAATAAAAGCTTTATTGATAATGCCCCAAAGGATATTATAGAAAAAGAGAAAAGGAAAGTAAATGATGCTAACAAGAAGATTGAAGCAATAAAAAAAGCCTTATCAGATTTAGGTTAATTATTGATTGAAAGAATATTAACTCCGCCTTTAACACTTTGGCCTTTCTTAACTGATATATTAGAATTAAGAGGTAAAAATATATCTACTCTTGAGCCAAACTTTATAAATCCTGAATCTTCTCCTTGAATTACTTCAAGATCAGTTTTGGCATAATTTACTATTCTTCTTGCAACTGCACCTGCAATTTGTCTATATAGAATGTCACCAAAATAATTATTTCTAATAACTACTGTAGTTCTCTCATTTTTTTCTGATGATTTAGAATGCCAAGCTACAAGATATTTTCCAGGATTATATTTATTATATATTATTTTTCCACTTATTGGAAATCTTGTAACATGAACATTAGTAATTGATAAAAAAATTGAGATTCTGATCCTTTCATCCTGAAAAAATTCATTCTCTTTAACTTTTTCTATATTCACTATTTTTCCATCTGCTGGGCTTAATACTTTATCGTTATCAATAACAATTTTTCTTTTAGGATTTCTAAAAAACCATAGGACACTAGAATAAATAATTAGAAAACTTAATTGTAATATAATTTTAATATTTTCAGATCCAATTAATATATCAGATGATATAATAACTGAAATGGTAAAGAAAAATGAAGCAATTATTATTCTATGTCCCTCTTTATGAAACATGTTAGATTATTGTTATTAAAAATGCAATTGGAGCTACGCCAATAATACTATCTAGTCTATCGTATACTCCTCCATGCCCAGGTATCAAAAGCCCACTATTTTTAACTTCAGCTCTTCTTTTAAGTTTTGATTGTGCCATATCCCCTAAAAGAGAAAATATTGGTATAAAAATACCAAGTGAAATGGTTTTCCAAAATGGGTATACCTCTTCTATATAATTGAACGAAATTATACTAAAAAGGATGCAAAATAAAAAACCACCGAAAAATCCTTCCCAAGTTTTGTTTGGAGAAACTTTTTTGTCAATTTTATTTTTACCAAATTGAACACCAATAATGTATGACATAGTATCAGTAATCCATATAAGAATAAATATTAAGAGTACACCAAATGGATTGTAAATTTCATTATATCCCCATCCACCATATGGAATAGAAATAAAGAAGAAAAATGAAAGTAAAATAAACAATTGAGGTAGGGGATAACTATTGGAAAATCTTTTGGGCCACCTCAAGTTAGAAAAGTAAGTGCTCTCTCTTTCTCTAATTTTAAGCCATAATAGATGAGATTCATATATCGCTATTGAAAAAAGTAGACTGCATACAATAATAAAAGAGAGCTGGCTATATAAAATAGATCCAGTTATAACTGAAACATATATTATACCAGAAAATAATCTAACAAAAAAATTATTCATCACTTATTATTAGATAGATGTCTTTAGCACTATTGCCATAGGATAAAAAGTCATCTTCAATAAATTTATTTCTAATATTTATTGTAGTAATATTTGTAGGGAATTTTTTTAAATATTTTGATTTAAGTCTTGTCATACCTTCGCTAACATCACTTACAAATTGATTAGATGTAGCAATTACAATTAATATGTCAGGAAGGGAATCAAGTTTATTATTCTTTATCTGATTACTTGAAATTAGCATTCTCCCTGTATTAGATAGTAGATATTCACATTCTATAACAAGTGCTTTTAAATCATCATTTTCAAATAAATCCTTTGTTTTTTTGATACCTAGGTTTTTTGATAATGCTGAACTAAGACACTTCACATTATTTTTATCCCATTGGTTTTCTTCTTTAATTTTTATGAAAGTATCAATTATACTATCACCTTTATCAATATAGATGAATTTTCCTCCAGCTTCAGTAAAATTTTTTGCAAATAATAATTCTTCAGATGCTCCGTCATCAACATGACTTTTATCTTTGATATTACTAGCTTTTTTCTTTTGAAATAAATCCCAAAAACCCAAAATTATTTTTATTTAGTTTTTTTTGAAGAATTAACCTGTTCCTTTTCTTTAAATGGTCTTTCCCCAAGAACCTTTACCAGATCTTCTTTAAATATAACCTCTTTTTCAAGTAATCGTTTTGCCAATTCAGTTAAATTCTTTTTGTTTTTTCTTAATATTTGACATGCTCTTTTATACTGTCTTTCAATAATATTAGAAATTTCTTGATCGATTTTTTTTGCAGTCTCTTCAGAATATGGTTTTGTGAAATTATAGTCGGACTGACCACTCGAATCATAGTATGTAATATTCCCTATTGTGTCATTTAATCCATAAACAGAAACTATAGCTCTAGCTTGCTTTGTGACCTTTTCAAGGTCACTCAGAGCTCCAGTGGATATTTTATTAAACATTATTTTTTCTGCAGCTCTTCCTCCAAGTGTAGCACACATCTCATCTAGCATCTGTTCCGTTCTAACTATAAGTCTCTCTTCAGGAAGATACCATGCAGCACCTAAGGATTGTCCTCTAGGAACAATTGTAACTTTTACAAGAGGAGCAGCATGTTCAAGAAGCCAACTCACTATTGCATGACCAGCTTCATGAAATGCTATAGTCTTTTTTTCTTCTTTAGTTATTATTTTGTTTTTTTTCTCTAATCCTCCTACAATTCTATCAACAGCATCAAGAAAATCTTGTTTCCCAACAGACTTTTTATCACTTCTAGCTGCAATTAAAGCAGCTTCATTACAGACATTGGCTATATCAGCTCCTGAGAAACCTGGAGTTTGTCTTGAAAGAAACTCTACATCTAGAGTCTTGCTAACTTTTAAAGGTTTTAAATGAACATCAAAAATCTCTTTTCTCTCATTTAAATCAGGAAGATCTACAAATATCTGCCTATCAAATCTACCTGCTCTCATAAGAGCTTTATCTAAAACATCAGCTCTATTTGTTGCAGCTATTACAATAACATTTGTATTTGTTCCAAATCCATCCATTTCAGTTAATAACTGATTTAACGTATTCTCTCTCTCATCATTAGAACCTGTAATATTATTCCTTCCTCTAGCCCTTCCAATTGCATCTATCTCATCAATAAAGATTATTGAGGGAGATTTCTCTTTTGCTTGTTTAAACAGGTCTCTAACTCTTGATGCACCAACTCCTACAAACATTTCTACAAAATCTGAACCAGAAAGAGAGAAAAATGGAACTTTTGCTTCTCCAGCAACCGCTTTAGCAAGAAGTGTCTTCCCAGTCCCAGGTGCTCCAACTAACAATGCTCCTTTAGGAATTTTACCACCCAGAATAGTATATTTTTTTGGATTTTTAAGAAAATCCACAATCTCTTGAACTTCTTCTTTTGCCCCTTCAAGACCAGCAACATCTTTAAATGTTACCTTAATATCTGTTTTTTGATCAAAAAGTTTAGCTTTTGATTTACCAATGCTAAAAATTTGTCCACCACCACCTGCTCCACCTCCAGACATTCTTCTCATAAGGTATATCCATATAGCAATAATTATTATTATAGGAAGGAATCCAACAAAAACATCCATCCATCTATTTTCTAGAGTTTGAAATTCAACATTAAATGATAAACTTTCTTTTTCTCTTATCTCTTGTAATTTTTTCTCAAACAATTCTGGAGTTCCAATTTCAAATTGATAATGAGGACCGATTAGATTATCTTGTCCTAAAAAATTTTTTGTTTTAACTTTTCTATGGATTTCTTTACTAAGAGCCTTTTCATTAATGCTAACTCTTGCATATCGTTGATTGATTATAGTAATCTTATTCACATCTCCATTAGATAAGAAATTCTCAAAAGAAGAAATATCTGTAGGTTGAATATTTTGAAACCCTCTATCTCCTCCAAAAAAGCTTAAGCTAATTATCAGAAATATTATTGAAGCATAAATCCAATAAAAATTGCTTTTTGGTGTATTTGTTTTCTTTTTTCTTGCCATTATCTAAGCTTTAATTTTAATTTTTGAAATTCTAGCATCACCCCATAAATTCTCAATATCGTAAAAATCTCTGATATTTTGCTGAAAAATGTGTACAACAACATCAACATAATCTATTAAAACCCATTCTTGATTTTCTAGGCCTTCCATACTATATGGTTTTTCTTTAAGTTCTTTACTAACATTTTTTTTTATAGAATTAGTTATAGCTGATACATGTATATTAGATGTTCCTGTACAAATAATAAAAAATCCACATACTGTATTATTTATTTTTCTCATGTCAAGTAGGTTTACATCTACCCCTTTAACTTCATCAATACTAGATACAATTTTTTCAACTAGTTTTGTCTGAGGTAATTTAGTTTCAACCATTTATTAAATTCTTTTATCAAATTTATTATTTTTAAAATTATGGGACACTATAATCTTATCAAACTTAATGCCACTAGTTCAACTAATGATAAAGTTAAAATGCTTATCAAAGCAAAAAAAATAAGTCCTGGAGATATTGTTTGGGCAGAATATCAATATAAAGGAAGGGGGCAATATAAAAATAAATGGAATTCAAGTAGAGGTAAAAACCTGCTAATTAGTTTATATAAGGAGTTTAAGGGGTTAAGCTACAAACATAGTAGTTATATAAATTTTGTTATATCACTTTCAGTTATTAAGACAGTAGATCATTATATTTCAAGTAAAAACTATATTAAGTGGCCAAACGACATTTTGTCAGCACAAAAAAAGATATCGGGTATATTAATTGAGAATAATATTAAGGGAGATGAGTTCAATAATAGTATAATAGGTATAGGTATAAATGTAAATCAAACTAGATTTAGAAATATTACTAATGCAACATCAATAAAATCAATTACAAATAAAGAAATTAGAATACAAGAAGTGCTTGATAAATTAATAAAGAATATAGCTAATTATGCTGAAATATTAATGGCTAAGGATTTTGATAAATTAATGAGTCTTTATAATTCAAGATTATATGGAAGAGATTATTGTAAATTTTTAATAAATAATGAATTCTTTGAAGGTAAAATACTAGATGTTAACCACTCAGGTTCTATAAATGTTAAGATAAATGGTCTAGGAATTAAAGATTATGAAAGTAATAGAATTAAAATATTACTATAGTTTTACATCCAATTGTTAGGGTCATCTCTCCATCTTTCTAATTTCTTAATCTCATCTTCATTAATAATTTTTTCTTCTTTCGCAATTTCAATTAAAATTTTATAATCTGCTAGAGAAATTAAATCAATTTTTTCAGATTTAAATTTCTCAATTGCAAAGTCAAAACTATAAGAAAAAATAGATAGCATTCCTTTAACATTAGATCCCACACTTCTTATTGCATTAACAGCATTTAGGCTACTCATTCCAGTGCTTATCAAATCTTCAATTACAACAACATCAGATTCAGCTGGTAAAGATCCTTCAATCTGATTTTTTAAACCATGACCTTTAGGATTAGGTCTAACATATATGTATGGTTTCTTTAATTTTTCAGCAACTAAAGCTCCAATTGCAATTGCACCTGTTGCAACTCCAGCTAATATATAATTACCTGAAAATGATTTTGAAATTATAATAGATATTTGATTGGCTATGTAGTCTCTAATTTCAATATTAGAAAGAATCAATCTATTGTCACAGTAGATTGGAGATTTTATTCCACTAGCCCATGTGAAAGGATTTTTTGTATTTAATTTTATTGCATTAATTTGTAGAAGATAGTTAATAGTTTTTTTTGCAATAATTTTGTCAAATACCATACTAAGCAAATGTATAAAGTTTTTTTTAATCAAAAGCCATTAATTCTTACTTCAAAAATTATAAAGTCATCTGATTCTAAACCGCTTATACACATTAAATTTTCTAGTAAAAATCAGATTTTAAAGGCTATAAAGTCTAAGAAAACAAAATCTGTATATATATATCACAAGAATATCAAAAAGCTTTGGGAAATTTTTACGAAAAAGTTTCCAATTAAAGATGCTGCGGGAGGATTAGTTCATAGAAGTGATGATAAACTTTTATTTATATACAGAAAAAATAGATGGGATTTACCTAAAGGGGGTATTGAGAAAAATGAACTGATAATTGAAGCTGCTCAAAGGGAAGTCAAGGAAGAGACTGGCTTGGCGGATTTGATTGTAATAAAAAAAATAGGTGAAACATTTCATCTTTTTAATAATGGGAAGAATTATAGATTAAAAAGAACCTATTGGTTTGAAATGAAATCAGATTATAAGGGAGATTTGTTTCCACAAGAAGAAGAAGGAATAACATCAGTTGAATGGATTTCAAAAAAAAGAATTCCTGAAATCCTTGAAAATGCATATGAGAATATTAAAGGAATAGTTCAGAAAGTTATTTAAGGTCAAGTCCTTTTGGAATTAGCAAGCTGTAATCTTTTTTATTCTTTATAAGCTCTCTAACAATTCCACTACTTATATAAGAGTTTTTAGCTGAAGTTAACAAAAACACAGTTTCAATCCCACTTAACTTTCTATTTATAAGGGCTATAGTTTTTTCAAATTCAAAGTCTGAGACATTTCTTAATCCTCTAATAATAAAATGAGCATTATTTTTTTTACAAAAATCAACTGTTAATCCATCATATATCTTTACTTCAATATTATTGTTAGATTTAAAAGTATTTTCAACAAATTGTTTTCTTTTCTCAGCAGAAAACATATATTTTTTTTCAGTGTTTTGCCCAATACCAATTATTACAGAATCAAAAAGATTTAAACTTTTTTCAATTATATCTTGATGTCCTAGCGTAATTGGATCAAAAGAACCTGGAAAAATTGCTGTTTTCATATCTAAATGTAATTATAATTATTAAAGTAAAGACTTAATTTGACTTTCAATGATCTCATTAATTGATAGTCCTGCGGCTTTAATTTGTTGTGGGACTATACTCTGTTTAGTAAATCCTGGAATTGTATTAGTTTCTAGAAGGTGAGGAATCCCATGAACTAAAATTATCTCAGATCTAGTTATTCCAGATAGATTAATCTTATCATAAATAGTATTAATCATTTTATGAATATCATTTAATTCATTTCTTGTTAGTTCTGCTGGGGTAATTTCATCTGATTCACCATTATATTTAGCATCAAAATCAAAGAATTCATTTTTACTTATTATTTCAGTAATAGGTAAAATAGTTCTTTTCCCATCTATATTAATTACACCAACAGATACTTCTTTACCATCAAGAAATGATTCTACTAGAACTTCATCATCTTCTTGAAAAGCATAGTTTATTTTTTCATTTAAATAATCTTTATTTGTGACCTTAGATATTCCAAAACTACTCCCTGATTTATTTGGTTTAACAAAGCATGGAATATCAGTCTTCTCAATTATATCATCAACATTATATTCTTCTCCTTTTTTTATAAAGAATTGTTTAGCTGTTTTTAAATTAAGTGAATTAATAAATTTAACATATTCATGCTTGTCAAAAGTAAGTTTACATATTTTAGAACTACAAGAAGTTTGTGGAATACCGATACGTTCTAATAATGATGAAAATTTTCCTGTTTCACCTGGTGAACCATGAATTATATTGTATATGGCATCAAATTCTATTTTATTTTTATCATATTCAAAACTAAAGTCATCTTGATTAATCTTTATAATTTTATCATCTGATAATAGAACTGATGTATTTCCTTTTGATATTAAAATTCGATATACATTCCACTCCGGATTCTTATTTAAAATCTCATAAATAAATTCACCACTTTTGATAGAAATCTCATATTCTGATGAATATCCACCGTATGCTATACCAATATTCTTCTTCATATTTTGCAAATGTACTTCATTATAATAAAAGAAAATTAATGTGTTTAGTATATTTACTCTAATATATTTAATTATTTATTTTAAAAAACAGCTATTTAGATGAAGAAAAAAATTATAAATATTATTAAAGCAATATTAAGAGAGTATTTTAAACTATTGAAAAGTAATTCTATATTTAAGCATCTGTTTGCTTCTGCTATACTGGTATTTATAATATTCTATCTTGTCTTTACTTCAGTGAAATTTTATACTAAACATAATAGATATATTGAAGTACCTAATCTAAGGGGCCTTAGTCTAGATGATGCACATAAAACTTTAAAAAAGAAAAAATTAAAATCTGAGGTTTTAGATTCCTCAAAATATTTCTCGGGAATACCTATTAACTCAATATTATCTCAAATTCCAGGTGCGGGAGAATCTGTAAAGAAAAATAGAAAGATATATTTAAATGTTAACCCTTCTGACTATCAAAAAGTTTCAATCCCAAATGTTATTCAAATAACAAAAAGGAATGCAGAATCAATTCTTAATGCGCTTGGCTTCAAAGTTTCTGGTTTTCAGTATATAGATAATATAGGTAAGGATATGGTTTTAGAGGTTCTATATAATGGAGAAAAAATTAATGTTGGTGATGCTTTATCAAAAGGTTCTAAACTAGAATTAATCCTTGGTAATGGAAAAAAATAAAGTCAAAGAAACTGAATTTGATCAGGAACTTCATGAACACTTTTCATTTGATGTAGATAAAGGACAAGAACCATTAAGAATTGATAAATTTTTAATGAATAGGATTGAAAATGCTACAAGAAATAAAATTCAGAAAGCTGCAAAGGATGGGTATATTAGAGTCAATGAGAATCCAGTTAAATCAAGTTATAAGGTTAAAAGAGGAGATAAAATAAAAATCTTATTTACTCACCCACCTTATGAAAATCTTTTAACTCCTGAAAATATTGATTTAAATATAGTTTTTGAGGATGAATCAATAATAATAATTAATAAACCTCCAGGTCTTGTTGTTCATCCTGGTCATGGAAATTATTCAGGGACTTTAATTAATGGTCTTTTATATCACTTTAAAAATCTTCCAATAAACTCATCTGATAGACCCGGCTTAGTTCACAGGATTGACAAAGATACTTCAGGTTTAATAGTCATTGCAAAAACTGAAAAGGCCATGACATTACTGGCTAAGCAATTTTTTAATAAAACAGTTGAAAGAGAATATTATGCATTAGTTTGGGGAGATATTAAGAACGATTCAGGAGAAATTAATGCTCCAATCGGGAGAAATCCAAAAAATAGATTGCAAATGATTGTCTATACAGATAGAGATGGTGGTAAAGAGGCTATAACTAATTACAAGGTAATAAAAAGGTTTGGATATGTTACTTTGGTTAGCTGTAGGTTAAAAACTGGAAGAACTCATCAAATTAGAGTCCACATGAAATATTTAGGACATGTTTTGTTTAGTGATGGAAGGTATGGAGGAGATAAAATTCTAAAAGGAACGGTTTTTTCAAAGTATAAACAGTTTGTTGAAAATTGTTTTGAAATTCTCCCAAGACAAGCTCTTCATGCTAAAACTATAGGTTTTATTCATCCAGAAACCAAAAAAAATATTTCTTTTGATTCAAAGATCCCAAATGACATAAGTCAAGTAATTGATAAATGGGAGCTTTATTCTAAACATAAAAAATTATAAATTTGAATAAAATATGAAAATTCTAATATCACCAGCTAAGTCATTGAACTTTGAGGATAAAGTTCAAACATCAATTAATTCTAAGCCATTATTTAATAATGATGCAATAAAAATAAATAGTGAGATAAAGAAAGAATCAATTGAATCATTATGTAGTTTAATGGGAATTTCATCTAAACTAGGAGAGTTAAACTGGACTAGGAATCAAGATTTTGCTAAGGATTCTAACCATTCTAAACAAGCAATTTTTGCTTTTAATGGAGATGTTTATGATGGGCTTGATATTAATAGTTTAGATCATAAGAAACATCAATTAGTTAATGATGTAATTAGGATTTTATCTGGTCTTTATGGAATTTTGATGCCTTTTGACCATATTAAACCCTATAGACTAGAGATGGGAACAAAATTTTCAATAAATGGGAATAAAAATCTATATGACTTTTGGACAACTAAGGTTACTAATCAACTTAATAGTGAACTTGAAGAAGATGAAATAATACTAAATCTCGCTAGCAATGAATACTTTTCTGTACTAAATTCCAAAGAGATATCAAATAAAATTATTTCCCCTCAGTTTAAAGATTTTAAGAATGGTACTCTTAAAATTATTTCTTTCTATGCTAAAAAGGCAAGAGGATTAATGTCAAGATTTGTAATTGATAACGATGTCAAATCAGTAAATGAGATTCTAAGTTTTGACTATGGTGGTTATTCGTATAGTAAGAAAGACACAACTGACGAGTTAAAACCTGTATTTATTAGATAATAAGTATAATTCATTATGAAAAAAAAAGTTCTATTCCTCTTTCTTTTATTTCAATTCGGGTATACTCAAGATAGACAATTAATTCAAGGAAAAGTAATTTATAGAAATATAAATGTTGTAGCTGCAAATGTTATAAATAATACTTCTCAAAGTACAACAATTACAGATGATCTAGGAGAATTTCAAATTTATGCAAAAGAAGGAGATGAAATTATTTTTTCTTCAGTTCAATATATTATTAGAACAGTTAGAATAACTGATGAGATCATTAAAAATAAAAGATTAACTATACAAATAAATGAAAGAATACGGGAATTAGATGAGGTTGTTATAACACCTGATAATACCGAAAAGTTTCTTGATCTAAAAGAAGAAGAATTTAAAGGTTTTGATTATGTTGCTGATAAATCAACAAAAATTGAAAATCCTTTAACTGAAACTAGACAATTAAAATATGGTTTAGATTTTGTAAATATATTTAGGCTTTTAAAAACAATTGTTGATTCCAAATCTGAGGAAGAGAAACAAAATCTTATAGCAAGTGAAGTTATACCATATTTATTTGATGATGATTTTTTTATTGAAAGTCTACTTCTTTCTTCATCTCAAATCAATGACTTTTTAAACTATATAGATACAAAGCCAAATGCAGTAGATATTCTTCTTGAAAAAAATCAATTTTTATTAATTGATTTCCTTTTAAATGAAAGTATTAGATATAAAGAAATTAATGAATGAAAGTTCATATTACAATAGTTTCACTTTTTTTTACTGGATTTTTATTTTCTCAAGATATTCAAGAAAAAATAATTGAAGGATACATTAGGAATAATGAAAATCTTTCTATTGAGGGAATCCATGTTATAAACAACTCAAATGGAGAAGCTACAATTACAAATTCTGATGGTAGGTTTGAGATTAAAGCAAGTCTAAATGATGAGATTGTGATTTCTGGAATCCAATTTGCTAGGAAGAAGATAATATTAAATAAAGAGTTATTTGATTCAGTATTATTAAACATATTTTTAGATGAATTTGTAAATGAATTGGATGAAGTTATAGTGACGTCTAGTGGTCTTTCAGGTAATGTTTTAAATGATTTAAGAAATTCTGGTATTTCAGAAGAATATAATTTTGATGATTTTGGAATTCCTGGTTTTAAAGGAGTTAGAAAAGAAAGGATATTTACAGATAAGGAAATTGCAAAAATGTTTTTTTTGATGCCCCTAACTGGTGGAATGGATATAGACGTTCTTTACAAAGCTATTTCTGGGTATTATAATTTGAAAAGAAAAGAAATTAAGTATGTATCAGAATTAAACCTTATTGATCGAATAATAACATTTTATGGAAAGAAATATTTTATTGATGAATTTAATATAGAAGAAAACGAAATTCATGATTTTGTTAGTTCAGCAGTCCAAAATTATCCTTTAAAAGACAACTTTAATGCTGGTAATCATTCATTAGTTTTAGAATATTTAAAAAAAAATTTCAAGAGGTTAAATAATTAATTAGATTTGATATTAATATGATACTATTTATAAGTGGTGCAGAATTAGTTTTTGTTTTTTTTATAGTTCTGCTTGTTTTTGGATCTGATAAAATTCCTTCAATTGCTAGAGGTTTAGCTAAGGGAATGACAAAGGTTAGGCAGGCCACTAATGAGATAAAATCTGAAATTCAAAAAAGCACAAAATTTAAAGATCCATCAGATAATATATCTAGTGGAATTAATGATAGTGTTGGTGATATTAAAAAAGACTTAGATAGCATTGCTGACTCTATAAAAAGAGATTTAAATTAATCTTGAAATTGAAACTCCATCTCTAATTGGAATAATAACTGTTTCGAATTTTTTATCATTTTTTAATAGTTGATTAAATTTATTTAAGACCTCAGTCTCTAAGTCATTTGATGTAGCTTCTAGTACTTTTCCACTCCATAGAACATTGTCAGAGATTAGAATACCTCCCTTAACTATTTTATTGGATACAGATTTATAATACTCAATATAATTCTCTTTATCTGCATCAAGAAATACAATATCAAACTTATCATCTAATGTTTCAATTATATCCAATGCTTCACCATTTAGTTGAATAATTTTCTCCCTATATCCACTTTTTTCAAAATATTTATTTTGAAAATCAATTATCTCTTCATTCTTGTCTATTGTAATAATCTTCCCATCATCTGCTAATCCTTCCGCAAGGCATATTGTTCCATATCCAGTATAGGTGCCAATTTCCAAGACTCTTTTTGGTTTAATCATTTTTGATAAAAGACTTAAAACCCTTCCTTGTGGATGACCACTAAGCATTCTTGGTTGAAGGATTTTCTGATAAGTTTCTTTGGTCAATTCTTTAAGTAACTCTGGCTCATCTTCAGAATTATTAATTACATAATCCATTATCTTTTTGTCTACAAAATCCATTTATTTTGGTCTTTGGAATTCAAATCTATTTATCAACTTTGGAAGAGCATAACCATCACAACCATTAATTGTAACAACATTCTCTTTATCAAGTCTGAGCCATCCATCTTCAGTAATTAATTCATCATTAAAATATAATGCTTCCATTGCTGCCACAACTAATATTGTGCCATTTTCCTTAATCAAATAGTCGTTCAAATATTTACATCCTATTTGAACTGGTGAACCTTTAACATAAGGTGCTATCCATTTATCTTTATATTCTGGTATTAATTTTGTTTTATCGAATTCAGATATATCCTCATGATATTTTGCACTTGTATGATGAGCATCTTCTATAATATTTTCTGTAATGTGATTTACAGTAAAAAACCCCGTTTCTTTAATATTCTTATATGTATTCCTTGGAATTGTTGTTGGTCTTAACATATATCCTAAAATAGCTGGATTACTTCCTAGATGAGTTACTGAGCTAAATACTGCAAGATTTTCTATGCCAGACTCTGATTTTGACCCAATTAGATTTGCAGATTTATATCCGGTGCAAGAATTAATAAGATTAATCCTAAAGGTTTTTTCCATCTTATTAAAGTCTTTTTTTGTAAGGTATCTCATATTTATAAATATAAAGATTTTATTACTTTAGCCAAATATTGGGTCATTAACTCAGTTGGTTTAGAGTGTTACCTTGACAGGGTAGAAGTCACTGGTTCGAATCCAGTATGACCCACA
>CAYTIE010000012.1:31957-40305 GCA_964437815.1 uncultured Flavobacteriaceae bacterium | reverse complement strand
CTTGACAGGGTAGAAGTCACTGGTTCGAATCCAGTATGACCCACATAAAGTCCTATATATGAATAGAAATATAATTACTATAATTTTTTTCGTTTTTCTTTCCCAATTTGTGTTTTCTCAGAAATATAATTTTGAAAAATTGGATAAGTATTTTGATAACTTGGAAGAGAATAATGCATTTATGGGAACTGTTGCAATATCTAAGAGTAATGAATTAATCTATACCAAGTCAGTTGGATTTCTTGATTTTAAAAATAATATTTTATTAGATTCAAACTCAAAGTTTAGGATAGGTTCAATTTCAAAAACCTTTACTTCAGTTTTAATTCTTAAATCTGAAGAAGATGGAAAATTAAATTTGGATGATACTATAGAAAATTTTTTCCCTGATCTTCCAAATTCTGAAAAAATTACAATAGAAAACCTTCTGAGTCACAGAAGTGGTATTTTTAATTTTACAGATTCACCTGAATATATCAAATATAACATACATACTACATCCAGAGATGAATTAATTAAAATAATTTCAAATTTTGACCCTATTTTTAAACCAGGAAGAAGATCTGAATATAGTAATTCAAACTATATATTATTAACAATTATTTTAGAGAAACTTTATTCAAAAAATTACAGTGATATTTTATCAGAAAAAATCACTAAACCTTATGAACTAAATAATACTTACTATGGAGATAAGATAGATGTAAAGAATAATGAAGCGAAATCTTATATGTATGCTGGAAAATGGATACCACATGATGAAACTGATCCCTCAGTTCCTTTAGGAGCTGGTGGGATCGTCTCTAACCCAAGTGATCTTACAAAATTTAGTTACTTGTTATTTAGTGGTAATATATTAAAGAATCAGAGTCTTGAAAAAATGAAAAAAATCAGTGGTCAATATGGTCTTGGAATATTTACAATACCATTTTATAAAAAAACTGCATTTGGCCATACTGGAGGTATTGATGGCTTTAGCTCTATTTTTGCCCATTTCATTGATGATGAGGTTTCTTATGCGCTTAATTCAAACGGAACAAATTTTAATAATAATGATATTTCGATTGCAGTTTTAAGTGCAGTTTTTGATATGCCTTATGAAATTCCAGTTTTTTCAAATTTTGAGGTTAATCATAAAGACCTTATGAAATTAATTGGCTCTTACAGTTCAAAACAAATACCATTAATAATTCAAGTATCTGTGGAAAATAACGTTTTGATTATTCAAGCTACTGGTCAACCAAAAATATCTTTAGATGCAATTGAAAAAAACTTATTTAAATCAGAAGTTGTTGGAGCTGAGCTTGAATTCGCTCCTGATGAAAATTCATTTATTCTTAGACAGAATGGTGCAAAAATTAAATTTGTTAAGAACAAGTAGTTATATTACAATAAATTCTCCTTGCATTAATTGATAGTGTCCTGGGAAAGTGCATATAAAAATGTATTTTCCAGGTTCAGGTGCATCAAAAACTACTGTATCGCTTTCTCCTCCACCTAACATTTTTGTTGTAACAATAATTTCATCACCTTCTGGAATATATTCATTATCTCTAGCCTGAATAGCTCTTTGCGCGAAATCATCAACATCAACATCTTTTTTTAATAAGACAAAATTATGTCCCATAAAATTTTTCCCCATTTTTCCTACATGATTTAATGTAAGCGTAACTTTTTCACCAGAATTAACTTTTATTACTTTTTTGTCAAAAAGCATTGCATCATTGGAGTTTAAGACAACTATGTTTTGAATATTGTTATTTTGGATAACTTCAGAAGAATTTTCTTGAACACGCTCATATTGAAATTTCTCTTTTTTTGGCTTTTGATTACATGATATCAAAAGAATTGCAATGATAAAATAAAAGCTTCTGTATCTCATATCAATAGTTTTGACAAATTTATTACACAAAACTCTTAAAACATAATAAATTACCTTTATCTTTAAGTATTAACAAAAATTAATATTATGAAAAAACTTATACTATTATTAGCATTAATTGCTATAGGATGTGATGCTCCTGTTACTGAGGGCCATGGTTTTTGGGCTGGTGGAGAAGGAGATGAGACTTTTGTTGCAGGTCCATCAGAAACAACAGATGTATATAATAAATTTATGGATGCTCATAATGAAAGGGATATGGAAACTATAACATCTCTTATGTCTGAAGACATTGTTATTTGGCACTCAGATGGAAGTAGAGTTGAAGGAAGAGATACTCATCTAGAAGCACTTCAATCTTGGTTCGATGAAACTAATCCAACTTTTAATCCTTTCTGGGGTATGCCTTATGTAGGTGTTAATGAAGGGGAAACATGGATGATTGCTGCTCACAATTCAAAAACTACAGTAGATGGTGAAGATTCATATGCTTCTCATATGCTCGATATTCAGGTTACAGATGGACAGGTTAGTATGATAATTGTTTATACTAGACAATTACCACCACCTCCTGAACCTGATGAAGAATAATTATTCTTATCAATAAACCAAAACCCTTCATTAGAAGGGTTTTTTTATTTTTGTTTGAGTATGAAAAAGTTTATTTACCTATTTGCTCTTTTATTCCTTTTAAGTTGCTCTAAAAATAACCCTGAAAATGAATTAGAAGATACATATAAAGGAAAACTCGTGGTTAAGGGAATATGTATGAATTATGTTATTCAAGTTTTAGATCCAGATTTTGATTCTTCTTTAATTGAATTAAATTGGACAAATGAATTCTCAGATATTTCATATACCAATGTTTTTGCTCTAGGTAGTGTATGTGACTTTCCTGAAGATATAGATGAAGGAGATGAGTTCAATTTTATTATAGATAACTCAAAACAAAACAATTGTGCTGTATGTTTAGCTTACAGTCCAACACCAAACAAATACCTTAGTATAACTGTTTTAGATTAACTTCTATTTATTACCGTTGAAGATGCTTGAGATTTTGCAAGTACAGTAATATCACTAATGTTAACATTCTCTGGACTTGATATAACATAGTCAATTACATTAGCTATGTCTTCAGATACTAGAGGATTAACATCCTTATAAACTGCTTTTGATCTTTCCTGATCATCTTTAAACCTAACCATTGAAAAATTGGTTTCTACTAGACCAGGATTTATTTGAGATACTTTTATATTATGCTTATTTAAATCAATCCTCATTCCTTGAGATATAGCATCAACAGCAAATTTTGAAGCACAATAGATATTGCCTTTAGGATAAACTTCTTTACCAGCAATTGAGCCAATATTAATGATATGGCCACTATTGTTCTTGACCATTGTCTGTAAAACTTCTCTAGAGACATATAAGAGTCCTTTTACATTTGTATCAATCATCATATCCCAATCATTAATATCTCCTTCATGAATAAAATCAAGTCCATGAGCATTCCCGGCATTATTAATTAAAATGTCAATATTCTTCCATTTATCTTCTAATCCTTGCAGTTTGTCTTTAGTATCATCTTTATCTCTTACATCAAATGTTAGTGTCTTTATACTTGTTAAATTAGAAAGAGAATTGGAAAGACTAATAAGTTTGTCTTCTCTTCTTCCACACAAAATTAAAGAGAAACGATTAGCTAATTTTTTTGCTGTAGCTTCTCCTATCCCAGATGTTGCACCAGTAATTAATGCAATTTGTTTTGATTTGCTATTTGCCACTTATTTATTATTTAAGAAAGACAAATAATAATCCAGCTAGAATACCACCACATAAAGGACCTAAAACTGGAACCCAACTATATGCCCAGTCTGAGATTTTATTTTTTCTTGGAATAAGTTGATATGTAATTCTTGGACCAAGATCTCTTGCAGGGTTTATTGCATATCCAGTAGTACCCCCTAAACTTAATCCAATTACCCAAACCAAAATTCCAACAGGAAGAGCTTCGAGTGAACCAATTCCGAAATTTTCAACACTTGTGCCTTCAATAATTATATTTGGCTTAACCATGTATAAAACTCCAAAAACAAGAATGAATGTTCCCATCAATTCACTAAAGAAATTATTCTTGTAGTTTCTTATTGCAGGAGAGGTACAAAATGTTCCCATTACAGAGTCTTCATCTGGAGTTTCTCTATAATGGTCAATATATATAATATAAACTAACCAACTACCAAAAATCGCTCCTAGAATCTGTGATATAATATACCCACAGATAAGCTCTGTAGAAAATTTTCCTGCGAATGCTAGACCTAAAGTTACTGCTGGATTAAGGTGAGCTCCACTGAATTGACCAGTTATAAATGCAGCGGTAAAAACAGAAAGACCCCATGCTGTAGTAATTAAAATCCAAGGTGTCATCTGTTTAGATGCTTTAGTCTTATTCAAACTAACATTGGCAACAATACCATTTCCAAGAAATAATAGAATAGCTGTACCAATGAACTCTGCGATATAAGGATTGTTTATCATGCTTTGTAATTTTCGCTTAATGTATTAATTTTTTTTAATTCCTTATCTACCCATGCCTTATCTTTTTTCATAATTTCTGCCATTTTATTCGCTACCAGAGGGGCTATCCTTACAGATTCAGCAGAGTCTAAAAATAAACATCTTGTTCTTCTAGCTAAAACATCTTCAACTGTCATTGCCATTTCTTTGGTAACCGACCAATAAATAATACTATTTGAAATAAAAAATTTTTTTGATAGTGAATTATTGTCTATTGAACTTCCATAAGATATTAATTTTCTTTTATCTGATCCATATACATGAAGTGGGTCATCCCAATCTACTTTTCTTTTAAAACCATGAACACGCATTTTTTTTGTTTTACATTTTCTTTTTCTTAATCCTCCTACCGATATTGAAGCGTCTACTGCATCTTCAGCAATTTTTCTATATGTAGTCCATTTACCTCCTAAGATACTAATTAAACCAGTACTTGAAATATTAATTTTATGACTTCTAGATACTTCTTTAGTTGACTTTTTATTACTTGTTGATGCAAGGGGTCTTAAACCCGTAAAAACACTTTTAATATCTTTTTTAGATGGTTTTATAGTCATATACTTAGATGCATTATTAAGAATAAAATTTATCTCTTCTTTTAATGGTTTTGGCTCATCTAATGCATCCTCAATCAGAGTATCTGTTGTTCCTAAAACCACATAATTTTTCCATGGAACAGCAAATAAAACTCTCCCATCAGTTGTATGAGGAATCATTATAGCGTGGGGACTATCTAAAAATTTTTTTTCTAAAACAATATGAACTCCTTGACTTGGTTTAATCATTTTTTTTGAGTTAGGCTGATCCATTTTAATTATTTTATCAGCAAATACACCCGTAGCATTAATTACTGCTTTGCTTTTAACTTTATAAGTTTTATTATTTAGTGTGTCTTTAAATGTTATACCAGTGACAAGGTTGTCTTTTTTGATAAGAGCAATTACTTCACAGTAATTAATTAAACAAGCATTTTCGTCATTTGCTGTTAAAGCAAGGCTAATAGCCATTCTAGTATCATCAAACTGTCCATCATGGTATATAACACCTCCTCTTAAACCCTTTTTATTTACATTAGGAATTAATTTAATTGTCTCTTCTTTTGAAAGAATTAGAGATTTGCCAAGCCCTAATGAGCCAGCCATCATATCATATATTTTAAGACCTATTCCATAAAAAGGACTACTCCACCAATCATATGTCGGAATAACAAAACTTAGATCTCTAACTAGATGGGGTGCATTTTTTTTTAAAATACCTCTTTCTCTAAGAGATTCGATAACTAAAGAAATATCTCCATTTTGGAGATATCTAACTCCTCCATGAATTAGCTTTGTGCTTCTAGAAGATGTTCCTTTTCCAAAATCATTTTTTTCAAGGAGTAAGGTTTTATACCCTCTTTTTGAAGCATCTACTGCAATTCCTAAACCAGAAGCTCCACCTCCAATAACCACTATATCCCATTGGCTATCAAAACTTTTAATTTTGTCTAAATTTGTATCTCTATTCATTAATCTGAAAGTGTCTTTACTATCCTTTTATCCCATAAATCAATTATTGATTTTGAATCAAAATCTTCATTCGGATTAAATGTTTTTTCCATTTCCCAAAGGTTGTTTAGTTCAGAAGTGTCTGACCAAAATCCTGTTGCAAGACCAGCCATAAATGCTACACCTATTGCAGTAGTTTCAGTTGTTTTTGGTCGAATAACTTTGTTTCCCAATAGGTTAGACTGAATTTGCATCAATAGATCGTTATTACTTGCTCCTCCATCAACTTTAAGATTTTTAAATTCAATCTCAGCATCCTTTTGCATCTCAATTATTATATCTCTTGTTCTAAGTGCAATAGATTCTAGAGCTGCTCGAGCAATATGACCTTTTTCAGTTCCTCTATTTAATCCAAAAATGGCACCTTGAGCAAATGGGTCCCAGTAGGGAGCACCTAAACCTGATAATGCTGGTATAAATGTAATTCCACCATTTGTATCAACAGTTTTTGCTAATTCTTCAATTTCAGATGATTCTGAGATAATTTCAAGTTTATCTCTTAACCATTGAACTAATGCCCCGGCAACAAAAATACTTCCTTCTAAAGCATATGTTATTTTTCCATTTATTCTCCATCCAATAGTGCTAAGCATTTTATTTTTTGATTTTACCACTTTATTTCCAGTATTCATAACACAAAAACACCCGGTTCCGTAGGTATTTTTTACATCACCTGGATTAAGGCATAATTGTCCAAAAAGAGAAGCTTGTTGGTCACCCGCTATTCCGCTAATAGGGATATTCTTTCCAAATAAACTCTTATCTGTTTTTACTACTAATGAAGATGAATCAATAACTTGAGGTAAGATGTTTTTAGGAACATTAAAAATAGATAATAGTTCATCATCCCATTTATCATCATGAATATTATACAATAAAGTTCTACTAGCATTACTTGGGTCAGTAACATGATATTCTCCTTTGGTTAGATTCCATATCAGCCATGTGTCAATTGTTCCAAAAATTAATTCACCTCGATTAGCTTTAGATCTATATCCTTCTTCTTTATCAAGAATCCATTTTATTTTAGTTCCAGAAAAGTATGCGTCAATAACCAATCCTGTTTTATCAAGAATAACTTTATCTTTTCCTTCTTTAATTAGTTCTTTACAAAAATCAGCTGTTCTTCTATCTTGCCATACGATTGCATTAAAAACAGGCTTCCCAGTTTTTTTATCCCATATAACAGTAGTCTCTCTTTGATTAGTTATACCAATAGAATCAATCTGATTAATATTTACGTTTGAGTTATTCAATACATTATTTATTGCTTTTAGCTGAGTATTCCAAATTTCTTCTGCATCATGCTCTACCCAGCTTTCTTTTGGGAATATTTGATTAAACTCATATTGAGCTACACCATTTATTCTTCCATTATTATCAAATAGAATTGCTCTGGAACTTGTAGTTCCTGCATCAATTGCCAATACAAATTTTTTATCCATAATTAAGGCTTTATGCAATTTAATAAAAAAACCCTCTCAAAAAGAGGGTGTTTTTTAAATTATAAATTTGTTATAAATTTTTAATTCCAAGTCTTGACAGTTACTTCAGTTCTAGTTCCAAGGAATGTAGATATAGGAGCTACTGTTTTTTGAAATTTATCGAAGGCTTCAATCTCCTTTTGATTTTGAGGCCCACCTTTTAAGTTATCACTAAAACTTCCTTGATTAGAGTATATGTAATGACTTTCGCCGTCTCTACTAACACCTTGATTTATTGAACCAAGTGCAACATAATCTTCAATTGATTTAAACTTTTTCATTAGTTCAACAAAAGCATTAGCAAATACTGTTTGATCGTCAACTTGCCATTGCCATGCTTGTGCCCAGTTTCCTCTTTCAGCATCAGTATTCACTCTAATTAAGCTTTGTCCTGCTGAATTAGATACAACTTTGGAATCTAGAGCATTTAAATCGTCATAAAATGCTTCGTAATTTTCTCCAGATCTAATTTGTCTTAATTCTATAATACCATCAACAGGTCCTGCAAATACAATTGAATGAGTGGCTTTTAAATCCTGAGGTCTGTAGAAGTATCTAACTAATGAAACAGATACACCTTCAGGCATTTCAATATTTGAGTAAAATTCATCCATTGCTTCTGCATAAGCCGCAGCTTGATTACCAGGAACATAAATATCCACTCTATTCCAAGCAATATTTTCCTGTGAATATGAGAATCCTAGTGTTAGGATAAATAATAATGTTATAAATTTTTTCATTTTAAATTGTTTTATGATTAAGCGCCAAATATATAAAAAATATTAACTTGTGGATTAAATAGATTTATGGATATAATTTTATTTGTTTCAGGTTTGGTTCTTTGTTTAATTGGTATTA
>CAYTIE010000012.1:4050-31857 GCA_964437815.1 uncultured Flavobacteriaceae bacterium | reverse complement strand
TTTATGGATATAATTTTATTTGTTTCAGGTTTGGTTCTTTGTTTAATTGGTATTACAGGAAGCTTTGTTCCCGTTATTCCTGGTCCATTTATCTCATGGTTAGCTATCTTAATCTTAAACCTAACCGACGCAGTAGAATTTAATTTAAATTTTGTGCTAATAACCCTATCTGTTGCAGTTGCAATAGGTTTAATTGATTATTTAATACCAATTATAGGAGTCAAGAAACTTGGTGGCTCAAAGTCTGGACAAGTTGGAACATTTATAGGACTTATTTTAGCAATCATAATGATAGGTCCATTTGGAATTTTGGTTGGTCCTTTTGTTGGGGCTTTAATTGGTGAAATGGTAAATAAAAAAAGTTTTTCAGAATCATTAAAACCCGCATTTGGATCATTAGTAGGAGTAGTCGCAGGAAGTATGATAAAATTTTGTTTAACCTTAACCTATCTTTTCTTCTATTTGAATATTTTCTGGACATACAAAGAAAATTTTTTCTAATAAATAATTAAATTGCCAAATGTTTAAAAAAGAATACGAAGCTTCATGGACTGATTTAGACCCTAATTGGCATGTCGCAAACTATGCTTATAACAAGTACTCAACAGATGCTAGGGTTTCCTTTTTTGATTCTTTAGGTTTAAATAAAATAAAGTTTGATAAACTTGAAATAGGCCCTATCCTTTTTTACGAACAAATGTATTATTACAAGGAGATTAAAATAGGTGTTAAATTTTCTGTAACAGTTGAAATAGATGGATATAGTGAAGACGGAAAGTTTTTTAAACTTTTTCAGAATTTTTATAATCAAGAAGGGGAACACCTAGCTCATTTAGATCTTGCTTTTGCAATGATGGATACGGTAAAAAGAAAATTAACTTTAATGCCAGAGGATTCATTTAATCTTTTTAAGGAATTACCTAAGTCAAAATCTTTTCAAATTCTAACAAAAGATAATATGAGAATCCCGGGTAAATCTCCAATTAATATTTGATATGATATGAAAAAGAAATATTGGAAAAGGAATCTTCTTTATTTAAGAATACTTTTATCAGTTTGGTTTATCTGTTCATTTGGCTTTGGTATTTTAATGGCTGAATACCTGAATAATTTTTATCTCGCAGGATTCCCTTTAGGATTTTGGTTTGCACAGCAAGGTTCAATATACATTTTTGTAATACTAATTTTTATCTACGTATATCTAATGAACAAGCTAGATGAAAAATATAATTTGAAAGAATAAAATGGATTCTCAATTTTGGACATATCTTCTTGTTGGTTTCACATTTTCTCTCTATATAGGTATAGCCATATGGTCTCGAGCTCAAAGCACAAAAGAATTTTATGTAGCTGGAGCTGGAATAAATCCTGTGCTTAATGGAATGGCAACTGCTGCTGATTGGATGTCCGCTGCATCTTTTATATCAATGGCAGGAATTATTTCTTTTTTAGGTTATGGAGGCTCTCAATATTTAATGGGATGGACTGGAGGTTATGTTCTTTTAGCATTATGTCTAGCTCCATATTTAAGAAAATTCGGAAAATTTACAGTGCCAGATTTTATAGGAGAAAGATACTATTCTAGCAACGCAAGGTTGATAGCATTAATTTGTGCAATTTTTGTTTCATTTACATATGTAGTTGGACAAATGAAAGGAGTTGGAGTAGCATTCTCAAGGTTTCTAGAAATATCATATGACAGTGGTGTAATAATTGGAATAGCTATTGTATTCTTTTATGCTGTTCTTGGTGGTATGAAAGGAATAACTTATACACAAGTGGCTCAATACTGTGTATTAATATTTGCTTTTACTGTCCCTGCAATTTACATTTCACTCCAAGCCACAGGTAATCCTATACCTCAAGTAGGATTTGGAAGCAAAACACTTGATGGGGTCTATTTGTTAGAAAAGTTGAACCAATTATCTGTTGATCTAGGATTTGAAAAATATACTGATATAAATCGAACAACATTGATAAATGTATTTTTTATTACAGCGGCTTTAATGTTTGGAACAGCTGGGCTGCCTCATGTAATTGTGAGATTTTTTACAGTTCCTAAGGTAAGAGATGCTAGAATATCTGCAGGTTGGGCACTTTTATTTATTTCAATATTATATACAACAGCTCCAGCAGTTGCAGCCTTCGCAAAAGTCAATTTAATCAATACAGTCTCAAATGCAAGATATGCTGATGTTCCAGATTGGTTTAAAAACTGGGAAAATACGGGTTTACTAGAATTTGATGATAAAAATCAAGATGGTGTTATTCAATATGTTGCTGACCCTCAAATTAATGAGCTTTCGATTGATAGAGATATAATGGTACTTGCAAATCCTGAAATTGCAAATCTTCCTGCATGGGTGGTTGGTTTAATAGTTGCAGGAGGTCTAGCTGCCGCTTTATCAACTGCAGCAGGACTCCTACTTGTAATATCTACTTCAATTTCTCATGATTTGCTAAAGAAAAATCTTAATCCTAAAATTTCAGAAAAAGGTGAGCTCTGGGCTGCTAGAATTGCTATTGCTGTTGCAGTTGTTGCAGCTGGATTAGCAGGACTTAACCCACCTGGCTTTGTTGCAGAAGTTGTAGCCCTTGCATTTGGATTAGCAGCATCTTCTTTCTTTCCAGCAATTATTCTTGGAATATTTGATAAGAGAATGAATAAAGAAGGGGCTATCTCTGGAATGGTTGTAGGGATTCTATTTACAGCAGTTTATATCTTTTATTTTAAGCCACAACTAGGAGGTCCAGGTACTCCTGATAATTATTTATTTGGTATTTCGCCAGAAGGAATTGGAACTATTGGAATGTTTATTAACTTTATTATAGCTATAATTGTTTCTAGACTTACTAAACCAACTCCTGAAAGAATTAAACAGCTTGTTGAGAATATTAGATATCCAAAATAATTATGCAAAGAATTAAATCTTTATCAGAATACTTTAATCAATATGAAAAAAGTCAAAAAGATCCAGAAGGATTCTGGTCTGAAATTGCTGAATCATTTAATTGGATTAAACCTTGGTCAAAGGTGTTGGAATCTGATTTTGAAAAAGTAAATGTTAAATGGTTTGTTGATGCTAAACTTAATATCACAGAAAATATTTTTGAAAGAAACCTGGTTAAAAACAAGGAAAAGACTGCAATTATCTGGGAGCCTAACAATCCAGAAGAGGAAACAAAAAAAATTTCTTATCAGGAACTTTACGAAGAAACCTGTAAGTTCTCAAATGCTTTAAAAGATCTTGGAATAGATAAAGGAGATAGGATTATAATATACATGCCTATGGTTCCAGAGGCAGCAATTGCTATGTTAGCTTGTGCAAGAGTTGGAGCAATCCACTCAGTTGTTTTTGCTGGATTTTCATCTACTTCATTAGCTGATAGAATTGATGATTGTGAAGCAAAAATGGTTATAACTTCTGATGGAAATTTTAGAGGAAATAAAGTTATACCTGTTAAATCGGTTGTTGATGAAGCTTTAGAAAAGTCCAATTCAATTGAAAAGGTAATTGTACTCAAAAGAACTAATCAAGATGTGAACTTAGTTAAAAATAGAGATTTTTGGTGGCATGAATTAGTTGCAGATAAACCTTCTGAATTTAAGGCTGAAGTTATGGATTCAGAAGATATGCTATTTATTTTATATACATCAGGTTCAACTGGTAAACCTAAAGGAGTGGTTCATACAACTGGAGGTTATATGGTGTATTCAGCCTATACTTTTTTAAATGTTTTTCAGTATGATAAAGATGATATATATTGGTGTACCGCAGATGTAGGGTGGATTACGGGGCACTCTTATATAGTTTATGGCCCTCTTTTATGTGGAGCTACAAGTATAATGTTTGAAGGTGTTCCAACTTACCCAAATGTTAGTAGATTTTGGGATATAGTTGATAAGCACAAAGTAAATCAATTCTATACTGCCCCAACAGCAATAAGAGCTCTTCAAGCACATGGGTTAGAACCTTTAGAGAATAATTCATTAGAATCATTAAAAGTAATTGGATCAGTTGGAGAGCCAATAAATGAAGAGGCATGGCATTGGTATCATGATAATATTGGCAAGGGAAATTGTCCACTAGTAGATACATGGTGGCAAACAGAAACAGGGGGAATAATGATCTCTGCATTAGCAGGAATTACTCCTAATAAGCCTGCTCATGCATCGCTACCTCTTCCTGGTATAACTCCTGTTATAGTTGATGCTGAAGGAAACGAAATGGAAGGGAATAATGTTCAAGGAAATTTATGTATAAAGTCACCTTGGCCTTCAATATTAAGGACAACATATGGAGATCATGAAAGATGCATTAATACTTACTTCTCATCATATAAAGGAATGTATTTTACAGGCGATGGAGTTAAGAGAGATCATGATGGTTATCTTAGAATTTTAGGTAGAGTAGATGATGTAATCAATGTGTCTGGACATAGAATGGGTACAGCTGAGGTTGAAAATGCAATTAATGAACATAGTGAGGTTATTGAATCTGCCGTAGTAGGCTATCCTCATGATATAAAAGGAGAAGGAATCTATGCCTTTGTAATTATAAACTCTGGATCTGAAAATGATGAAATAAAAAATCAAATTACGGACGTAGTTAGAAATGTAATAGGCCCAATAGCAAAACCAGATAAAATACAGATTGTGGGTGGCTTGCCTAAAACTAGATCTGGAAAAATTATGAGGAGGATTTTAAGAAAAGTTGCGAGCAACGATTTGTCAAATATGGGAGATACATCAACTTTGTTAAATCCTGATATAGTTGAAGAGATAATTCAAGGAGCAATCAATTAATTAATTTTTCTAGACCTATACTTCTAGACCCCTTAATTAAAATACTTTTATTTTTTATCTCGGTTAAATCTAATCCTCTAATTAGCTGTTCTGTATCATTAAACTTTTTGAATCTTGAGTCAGATATATTTATTGAAGAAAAATTTTTACCAACTAAATAAACAGATTCAATCTCCATTTTATGTAAAAGGTCAATAATTTTTTCATGCTCATCTTTAGAGAAATTACCTAACTCAAGCATATCACCTAATATAACAATCTTATTGTCTTTAATTTCTTTATTAAAATTGTCAATCGCAGCAATCATACTGGTGGGATTTGCGTTATATGCATCTAAATAAATTGTATTTCCTTGATATTGAAGTACTTCAGATCTATTTTCTTCTGTTTGAAATTTACTTAAACCTATCTGAATTTGATCATTATCTAAATCTAAAAATCTACCAATACTAATTGCAGATGCAATATTTGGAAAATTATAAGTGCCATAGATCTTACAACTAAATCTGTAGTTATCATTTAGCAGTACTAGCTTATCAAGTTCTTTGGTATATTCAAAAACAAAATCTGATGATTTATCCTTGCCAAAAGAACTATACAAATCAGTTTTGCATTCTTCTTTTTGAATATTATCATCATTGTTTATTATTATATGACCATAGTTTTTAATTAAATACTTATATAGTTCTGTCTTCCCTTTAATGACTCCTTTTAAATCACCAAATCCTTCCAAATGAGCACTCCCAAAGTTAGTTATTAGCCCAATATCAGGCATACATATCTGACAAAGATTTTCAATTTCTCCAATATGATTTGCACCCATTTCAATAACAGCAATTTCAGTTTCGGGTTTTATATTTAATAAAGTAAGAGGAACACCAATATGGTTATTTAGATTCCCATCGGTACATAGTGTATTGTATTTTTGAGAAACTATATTGCAAATAAGATTCTTTGTTGTTGTTTTTCCATTGCTACCAGTTAATCCAATAACCTTTACATCATATTTTGATCTATTATATCTTGATAAATTTTGTAATTCTTTTAAGGAGTTTTCAACAAAAATTATTTTATCATTTTGATTTTTTAATTTAATATCATCAACTATTGAAAATTTTGCGCCTTTATCTAAAGCATCAAGTGCAAAACTATTCCCATCAAAATTGTCACCCTTAATTGAAAAAAAAATTTCGTCTTTTTTTATTGATCTTGAATCAATGGACACTCCATTAGATGATTGGAATAGTGAATATAAATTTTGAATGTCCATTCTAATTTTATTGCAATATACTAAAGAAATGAGTAATTTAGTGCAGGCTGAAAATTACAGTTGGCAACAAAAAAACATGAAGCAAATAACAGGTAAGACTTATGTAAATTGGTATGAAGGAATGCTTCTTTGGAGAAAGTTTGAGGATAAACTTGCAGCTGCATACATTCAACAAAAAATAAGAGGTTTTCTACATTTATATAATGGGCAAGAAGCAATTTTGGCCGGTTGTCTTCATGCAATTGAAATTGGGAAAGATAGAATGATAAGCTCATACAGAAGCCATGTCCATTCAATAGGATTAGGGGAAGATCCTAAATATGTGATGGCGGAACTTTATGGAAAAGTCACTGGAACATCCAGTGGATTAGGAGGTTCAATGCATATTTTTTCGAAAAAGCATAATTTTTTTGGTGGTCACGGAATAGTAGGAGGTCAGATTCCATTAGGAACTGGTATTTCTTTTGGAGATAAATATTTTAAAAGAGATAATGTTACTTTATGTTTTATGGGAGAAGGGGCTGTTCGCCAAGGTACATTTCATGAATCAATTAATCTAGCAGCATTATGGGAATTGCCGGTAATCTACATAATTGAAAATAATGGTTATGCTATGGGGACATCTGTATCTAGAACAACTGCACAAAGTGAATTGTGGAAATTAGGAGAGTCATATGGTATTCATTCTCTATCTGTTGATGGAATGGATCCTGTTAAGGTAGCAGAGTCAATAGACAAATGTGTTAATCATGCAAGGAAAGGAAAAGGTCCTTCTCTGGTTGAAGCAAAAACTTATAGGTATAGAGGTCATTCAATGTCTGATGCTCAACAGTATAGAACAAAAGAAGAGGTTGAAGAATATAGGAAAATTGATCCAATATCTCAAGTGAGGGATATTATCCTAAAAGAGAAATATGCTACTGAAGCACAGCTTAAAAAAATTGATGATAAGGTTAAAAAGAAAATTAAAGAATGCGAGGAGTTCGCAGAGTCTTCTCCATTCCCAGATTTATCCTTAATGTATGATTCTGTTTATGAACAAAAAGATTATCCATTTATTAAGCATAAAATAGACTAGTATGGCTGAAGTAATTAATATGCCAAGATTAAGCGATACCATGGAAGAGGGAACTCTAGCAAAGTGGTTCAAAAAAGTAGGTGATTCAGTTAATGAAGGGGATATATTAGCCGAAATAGAAACAGATAAAGCTACTATGGAGTTTGAATCATTCCATGAGGGAGAGCTATTACATATTGGAATTAAAGAAGGCGAGACAGCACCTGTAGATAGTATAATTGCAATTATTGGTAAGAAAGGAGAAGATATTTCAAGTTTGATAAATGCTCCAGAACCAAAATCAAAGAAAGAGCCTAAGGTAATTAAAGAACCTGAGGTAGTTAAAGAGCCTGAGGTAGTTAAAGAACCTGAAGTATCAGACCAATCAATTTTACAAGAAGAAACTAATGTTTCTAATGGAAATGATGGTAAAGTTTTAATCTCCCCTTTGGCTAATAAACTTGCAATCGAAAGAGGAATTGATATAACTCAAGTTAAAGGAACAGGTGATAATGGAAGAATTGTAAAGAGAGATATTGAAAATTATAAACCTGCAGCTTTTGTAAACACAAATAAAATGATTATTGCTACAGAAGAATCCTCGTATGACCTTCCTAATAGCACAATGAGAAAAGCAATTGCCAAAAGACTTTCAGAATCAAAATTCACTGCTCCACATTATTATCTAAGTGTTGAATTTGAAATGGATAATATAATTTCTTTTAGAGAGCAGTATATAAACACTCAAAATATAAAAATATCCTATAATGATATTATAGCTAAAGCAGTAGCTCTATCATTAGTTAAAAATCCTAAAGTAAATTCAAGATGGCATGATAATAAAATTGAAATAAGTGAACATGTTCATTTAGGAGTTGCTGTAGCTGTTGAAGATGGACTAGTTGTCCCTGTGATTAAATTTGCAAGCTCTAAGGATATGTCTCAGATAAATACAGAAGTAAAAGACTTTGCCCAAAGGGCAAAAAATAAAAAATTAAAACCATCTGAAATAGAAGGAAGTACCTTTACTATTTCTAATCTTGGTATGTTTGGAATTGAAAGTTTTACATCTATAATTAATCAACCGAACTCGGCTATACTTTCAATTGGATCAATTATAGAAAAACCAATTGTTAGAGATGGTGACGTTGTTGTCGGAAATACCATGAAATTAACATTAGCCTGTGACCACAGAGCAGTTGATGGTGCTACTGGATCATTGTTTCTTAAAACTCTAAAGGAGTATATTGAGAACCCAGTTTCTATTTTAATTTAATCTTTATGAAAACTATTTTAGTTTCTGGCTCAAGTTCTGGTATAGGACTTGAAATTTGCATACAAGCTTCAGATTTGGGATTAAATGTCCTAGCTATATCAAGAAATATTGAACCTCTTGAAGGAATATTAAATCTAAAAGCAAATTCTGTAGATATAACTAATGATTCACAAATTGAAGCATATGTAAAAAAAATAACTTCAGAAAATATTAAAATAGATATCTTAATTAACAATGCAGGTTTTCTTATTAAAGATAGTTTTAAAAAAACTACATATGAAATTTTCAAGCAAACCTATGATGTTAATGTTTTTGGACTAGCTTCACTTACAAGGGCTCTTTTACCTATAATAAATAAAGATGGACAGGTTATAAATATAGCCAGTGTAGGAGGTTTAAATGCTAGTAAAAAGTTTCCTGGTCTATCTGCTTATTCTAGTAGTAAAGGAGCAGTAATCACATTAACTGAAGTTCTAGCTGAAGAGTATAGGTCAGGACCAAGGTTTAATTGTTTGGCTCTTGGATCAGTTCAAACTGAAATGTTAAGAAAAGCATTTCCAGGATATGAAGCCAAGGTAATGCCTAGTGATATGGCAAAACAAATTCTTGATTTTGCTTTAGATGAATCTAGCTTACCTAATGGAGAAATAATAAAGCTTGATAAGGGGAATCTTGAATAGACAAGTAATATAATTATTTGCCTTTTATTTGAATATCTCTAACCTTTTTAAATAATTCGGAGGAGTAGACAAAATTATCTACAGACTTATTACCCGTGTCAAATATTTCTTGTTTTGTTCCTTCCCAAATTTTTCTTCCATTGACTAAGAAAATTATCTTTTGTCCAATCTCCATAACTGAATTCATATCATGTGTATTAATAACTGTTGTTATATTATACTCTTCTGTAATTTCCTTAATCAGGTTGTCAATTATTATAGCAGTTTTTGGATCAAGACCAGAGTTTGGTTCATCACAAAAAAGATATTTAGGGTTTAATACAATAGCCCTAGCAATAGCAACTCTTTTTTTCATTCCACCAGAAATTTCAGATGGCAATTTATTATTTGCATCTTTTAAATCTACTCTCTTTATTACCTCATTTCCTCTGTAAATCATTTCATCTTCTGATTTATTTGAAAACATTCTCAATGGGAAAATTATATTCTCGAGAACGGACATTGAATCAAAAAGGGCACTACCTTGGAATACCATACCTATTTCTTTTCTAAGCATAGAAAGATTTGAAAAACTTAAGTTATTAAATGACTTATCTTCAAAGAAAATTTTTCCTTCATCAATATTTAATAAACCTACTAAACATTTCATTAGAACTGTTTTCCCTGAACCACTCTGTCCAATTATCAGATTTGTTTTTCCTTTTTCAAATACTGTTGAAACACTATCAACAACCTTAATTTGTTCAAATGATTTTGATATGTTTTCTATTTTAATCATTATGCTAAGAGTAATTGAGTTACAATATAGTTTACAATTATTATAACAACACTTGTATATACAAATGAAATAGTAGAAGCTTTACCAACTTCTAGTGCACCACCTTTCATATAATATCCATGATAGGAAGGTATAGTGGCTAAAATAAATGCAAACAGCATAGTTTTTACATATGCGTAAAAAAGATGGTATATTCTAAAGTCAAGCTGAATTCCTTGAATAAAATCATAGCTTGTAGAGAAGCCTCCATAAATACTAACAATATATCCACCTATTATTCCAAGAAACATTGCAAAGGTGATAAGAAACGGATATAATGATAAAGCTACGATCTTTGGAAAAATAAGGTAATTATGTGTGTTAATACCCATTACTTCAAGAGCATCTATCTGCTCAGTGACTCTCATTGTACCAATACTAGATGTTATAAATGAACCTACTTTACCTGCCATAATTATAGAAATAAATGTTGGAGCAAATTCTAGTATTACAGATTGTCTAGTTGCAAAACCTACAAGGTTTCCTGGTAAAAGGGGGTTTTCAATATTAAGTGCTGTTTGAATAGCAACAACTCCTCCAACAAAAAATGATATAAATGCAACTATTCCAAAAGATCTTATAATTAAGTCATCAATTTCTTTAAAAATTAATTTTTTTAGTACACTCCACTTAGTAAATTTTCTAAATGTGTTGCCTATCATTAAAAAGTATAATCCAATGTGAAAAAAAAGTTTCATTTATTATACTTGATAAGTTATAGCATTAACATTCATTCCTGCACCTACACTTGCAAACATAATCACATCACCTTTACTTATTTTATGCCCTTTATAATTTTCCTTTCTAACGATATCAAAAAGAGTTGGAATGCATGCAACTGAGCTGTTGCCATATTCCTGAATATTCATAGGAAGGATACCATCTGGTAGAGAAGTTTTATATAGCCTATAAAACCTGTTAATAATTGCTTCATCCATTTTTTGATTAGCCTGATGAATAAAAATTTTCTTGAGGCTTGATATATCTTTTTTAGCTTTATCAAAGCAATCTTTCATTGCTAAAGGGACATTTTTTAATGCAAATTCATAAACTTTCCTGCCATGCATTTTTAAGTATTTGTTATTATTTGAACCCTCATCACTATCAAGTTTATTCCCAAGTCCATAAAAAATAAATTCATTTTCACCTTCTGATGTATATGATGCTGAGGAATGAGATAAAATACCACCGGAATCAGAATTATCACCTTCAAGAATAACTGCTCCAGCACCGTCAGCATATATCATAGAATCCCTATCGTTTAAATCAGTTACTCTAGATAAGGTTTCACTACCAATTATTAAGCATTTACTTGCCATATTTGATTGGATAAATGACTTAGCTTGTATAACTCCTTCAACCCATCCTGGGCATCCAAAAATTATATCATAACCTATACACTTTGGGTTTTTTATTTTTAGATTTCTTTTAACTTTAGTTGCAAGTGCTGGCAGGTTGTCTATTTGCTTACTATTAGATGATATATCACCAAAATTATGTGCAACAATAATATAGTCTAGCGTTTCAGGATCAATACCGGAATCACTAATAGCATTATTAGCTGCTTTGGTCGCTAAATCGGAAGAATTTAATTGTTCAGCAGCATATTTTCTTTCTTTTATTCCAGTTATTGAAACAAATTTGTCAATTATTTCAGAATTGGAATTTTCAAAAGATGATCCATTCTTATCAAAGAATTCAGAGTCTAAAAAATCATCATTTACTTTAGTGAGTTTTGGCACATAACTACCAGACCCAGTAATTTTAAACCTCATGGTGTAAAATTAATTAAATTAAATTAAAATGATGATAGTGGAGGACAACTACAAATTAAGTTCCTATCGCCAAAGGCATCATCCACTCTTCCTACTGAAGGCCAAAATTTATTCTCCTTTAAGTATTCTTTAGGAAAACAAGCTTGTTCTCTAGAGTATTTATAAGTCCATTTTTCGGAAACAGCCATTTGTAAAGTATGAGGGGAATTTCTAAGTAAATCTCTAGAAATTTCATTGTTTGTAATCTCTTTATATATTGAGTTCATTGCATCACAAAATCTATCAAGTTCCTCTAGATTCTCACTTTCAGTAGGTTCTATCATTATAGTTCCTCGAACAGGAAAAGAAACTGTTGGAGCGTGGAAACCATAATCCATTAATCTTTTTGCAATATCTATTACTTCAATATTTAGTTTTTTAAAAGGTCTACAATCAATTATAAATTCATGAGCAGAACGACCCTTTTCTCCTGAATATAGTATACTAAAGTTTTTTTCCAATTTTGATTTTAAATAATTTGAATTCACAATTGCAATTTCTGTTGATTTTTTTAATCCTTCTGGGCCAAGCATCCGTATATATCCATATGAAATTAAACATGCTAAGGCAGATCCCCATGGTGCTGATGAGATAGCTGGTATAGCTTTTTTTCCACCAGTTTTAATAATCGGATTAGATGGAAGATATTCTTTTAAATGATTTGCAACACATATAGGCCCAACACCAGGCCCACCTCCTCCATGAGGTATTGCAAATGTCTTATGAAGATTAAGATGACAAACATCAGCACCAATCATTTTAGGGTTTGTAATTCCTATTTGAGCATTCATATTTGCTCCATCCATATATACTTGTCCGCCAGCTTTATGAATTAAATCAGTTATAGTTTTAATATTTGATTCAAAAACTCCATGAGTTGATGGATAAGTTATCATTAAAGCAGCTACACTATCATTATATTCACTTATTCTATTTTTAATATCTTCAAGATCAATATTTCCAAATTCATCAGTTTTGATTACAACAACTTTAAATCCTGCCATAACAGCTGATGCTGGATTAGTACCATGAGCAGATGATGGTATTAAACAAATATTCCTATTTGCTTGACCCAGATCGTTTAGATAAGATCTTATTACCATTAGCCCACTATACTCACCTTGAGCTCCTGAGTTTGGCTGAAGAGATGTTGCCGAGAAACCTGTAATCTCTGACAAATATTTCTCAAGTTTTGAAATTATATGATGATATCCTTCTACTTGATTAGTTGGGACAAAAGGGTGAATGGAATTCCATTCTGTCCAGCTAAGAGGAATCATTTCAGTTGCAGCATTTAATTTCATTGTGCATGATCCTAAAGAAATCATCGATCTGGTTAATGATAGGTCTTTATTTTCAAGTCTTTTAATATACCTCATCAAGGAAGTTTCCGAATGATATGAATTAAAAACTTTATGAGTTAGGAATTTAGATGATCGTTTAATCTCTTTACTTATATCAATATTTGAGGGAAATTCGATAGAATCAGATTTTTTATTTGTGTACTCTTCAAATGCCAATATTAGAGAGTCTATATCTTTATCAAGAGTCTTTTCATTTATAGAAATTGAAATTTTGTAGCTATCTATTTTTAAAACATTAATTTTTTTTGATTTAAAAATTGAAATTATTTTTTTAGAATCGCATTCAATAAGTAAAGTGTCAAAGAAACATTTGTTTAGTTGATTTAATCCTAATGAAGTAATTTTTTTTGATAAAAATTGAGCTTTCTTATTAATACTTGAAGCTATCCTTATTAGGCCTTTAGGACCATGATAAACTGCATACATGCCTGCCATAACAGCTAGAAGGACTTGAGATGTACAGATATTTGAAGTAGCTCTATCTCTTTTTATATGTTGTTCTCTCGTTTGTAGAGCCATTCTTAATGCATAATCTCCATTCTTATCTTTGGTCACTCCAATAATTCTTCCTGGTATACTTCTTTTATATTTTTCTTTTGTTGCAAAAAAAGCAGCATGTGGTCCCCCATATCCTAAGGGTATTCCAAATCTTTGGGTAGTTCCAACAAAAACATCTACAAGATTTGAATCAGGAGGTTCTATAATGACTAAACTCATTAAATCAGCTGCCATGACAACCTTAATGTCATTTTTTTGAAGTTTTTTTAAAACAGGATTATAGTTTTTTACATCTCCGTGTTTGCCAGGATATTGAACGATACATCCAAAATATTTATCAGGATTAATATTAGAGATATCACCAACTTCTAATTTAATTCCAATAGGTTTTGCTCTTGTATCAAGTACAGATTTTGTTTGAGGTAAAATGTTTTCATCAATAAAGAAACTATGAATATTTTCATTTTTCTGATGAGCTGTTCTGTTATTATATATTAGACTCATTGCTTCAGCAGCAGATGTACTTTCATCTAATAAAGAAGCATTTGCAATCTCCATTTTTGTTAAATCACATACCATTGTTTGAAAATTCAATAAAGCTTCAAGTCTACCTTGAGCAATTTCTGCTTGGTATGGGGTATATGCTGTATACCATCCTGGATTTTCTAAAATATTTCTTTGAATTACAGATGGTGTAAATGTATCATGATAACCTAAACCTATATAAGTTTTGAATTTTTTGTTTTTATAGGATAATGATTTTATCTCTTTAAGAAATTCAAGCTCAGTTATTGAATCAGGTAAGTTAAGCTTTTTATTAATTCTTATAGAGTCCGGAATAGTATCACTTAAAAGATAATCGATACTTTTAACTCCAATTGTACTTAGAATCTTTTTTAGCTCTGAAGAGTTAGGACCGACATGTCTTTCAGAAAAATTTTCTTTATACATTAAATGTTTTTTGTAAAAATATATATTATTAAATTTAATTATTAAATTGTTTGTTAAATGTTAAAATTTTTATTAACAATACCGCTAGTTATAATTCAATCTCTAGTAATTCAGGAGGTTGAAAAGTCTAATGTTATTGATTTAATTGATGAGAAAGTTACACTAGTTGATTTAAGAACTGATCTTGAATTTGAGAGAGGGACAATAGGGGAGTCTATAAATATAGATTTTAGAAATAAAACTTTTATTGAAAAAGTCTCAAAACTTGATAAAAACAAGCCATATGTGGTTTATTGTGTCTCAGGAAATAGAAGCCAGAAGGCTTCAATAATAATGGAGTATTTAGGTTTTAAAAAAATATATCATTATAAATCAGGTTATAGTGACTGGACTAAAGATTAAGGATTTCTTTTTAAACTTTTACTACTTTTAATAACTTTATCCTCTAACCCCTTTTTATAATCTTTGATTTTTTTATTAATATCAGAATCAGATGTTCCTATAATTTGTGCCGCTAGAATTCCTGCATTTTTAGCTCCATTAAGAGCAACTGTTGCAACAGGAACACCTCCAGGCATTTGAAGTATAGATAAGATAGAATCCCAGCCATCAATAGAATTTCTTGACTTTATTGGCACCCCTATAACTGGGATACTTGTTATAGAAGCAACCATCCCAGGAAGATGAGCTGATCCTCCAGCGCCAGCAATAATTACTTTAATTCCTTTTTTTTCTGCACTTAATGCATAATCAATCATTTTTTTTGGAGTTCTATGAGCAGAAACAATATCATATTCAACGGGTATTTTAAATGATTTTAAAATTTTAATTGCCTCATTCATTACTTCAAAATCTGATTTGCTCCCCATTATGATTGCTACTTTTCCCATTTGATTTAATTTATTAATTTGATGTAACCTTAACAATTTCCTTAATTTCTTTAGCAATTTTAATTGCTTCTTCAATATTGGAATTAATTATTGTAATATGCCCCATTTTTCTATTAGGCCTAGTTTCTTTTTTTCCATAAATATGAGGATTAACGCCTTTTATTCCAATTATTTGATCCATATTTTTATAAATAACAGGCCCTTTTCTATTATCTTCTCCGACTAGATTAACCATAACAGAGTTATTTATCGTGTTAGTTTTTCCTACTGGTAAATCTAAAACAGATCTAATAAGTTGTTCAAATTGACTTGTTTCAGAACCCTCTATTGAAAAATGATAGCTATTATGAGGCCTTGGAGCAACCTCATTGACTAATATGTCACCATTAGTTGTTAAAAACATTTCTACAGCTAGTAATCCAATGTTTCCAAATGATTTAGAGACACATAATGCTAAATTTTCAGCCTTTTCTTTTATTTCTTCTGTAATTCTAGCTGGCGAAATTATATACTCAACTTGATTGGAATCAGAATTAAATTCCATTTCAACTACTGGATAATTAATTATTTCTCCAGAAGGCATTGATACAACCATTACAGACAATTCTTTTTCAATTTCAACTTTATCCTCTATTATGCATTCTTTATCAGGTATCTCTTGAATAGAACTATCATCATTGATTAGTTTTACTCCGAATCCATCATATCCCATTTTAGATGATTTCCAGATAAAAGGATATGATCTATCCCCATTTGATATGGAGTTTTTTACTTCTTCTTTTGAATTACAAGCTTTAAAAGGGGTTGAAGGTATGTTATTTTTAAAATAAAACTCTTTTTGAAGAGATTTATCCTGGATTATTTTTAATATTTCAGGTTGAGGATAAACAATTTTATTTTCTTTTTTAAGCTCTTCAAGTGCTTCAACATTAATGTTTTCTATTTCAATTGTTATCAAGTCAACCTGTTTGCCAAAATTATAAACTGTGTTGAAATCCATTAAGTCACCTTGAAAAAATTTAGTGCACAATGTCTTTGAGGGGCAATTTTCATTAGGATCTAAAATATATATTTTAATACCCCATTTATTAGATACTTCAAGAGTCATTTTACCAAGTTGACCTCCACCAAGTATCCCAATTATCTTGTTACTCGAGAACATTTGATTTTCTTTGTGCAAAAGTAAGCATTAGTTTAAAGTAAATAAAGAATCCAAAACATTTTAAATATCTTTGTCATTATGAAAAATTTCGTGCTTTTTGGTAAACCAGGTTCAGGTAAGGGTACACAGGCTGAACATTTAAGTGAAAAGTATGAGCTTTATCATATTTCAACAGGAGATTTATTTAGAAAGAATATATCTCAGAATAGCAAGCTTGGACTACTAGCTAAATCATACATGGATAAAGGAGTTCTAGTTCCTGATGAAGTTACTATAAAGATGTTAGAAAATGAGATTAAAGAAAACTCAAAATCTAGAGGTTTTTTATTTGATGGTTTCCCAAGAACTATTGCTCAGGCTGAATCTCTTGATAAATTTCTTCTTTCAATCAATATGCAAATTAATGCAACAATAGCATTAGAGGTAGATGAAAAAGAGTTAGTATCTAGAATTATTGATAGAGGTAAAACTAGTAATAGGTCAGATGATCAAGATATTGAAAAGATTAAAAGTAGATTCAATGAATATAATAAGAAAACGTCAACTCTTATTAGATATTATAAAGATCAAAAAAAATTTTTTGAGGTAAATGGTCATGGCTCTGTTGATGAAATTACTAATAGACTTTTTGATTTAATTGATAGTTTTAATCTCTCATGATTGTAGATAATTTTGTTGATTACGTTAAGATAAATGTTAAATCAGGTTCTGGAGGAAAAGGCTCTACTCACCTAAGAAGAGAAAAATATATCCCCAAAGGAGGCCCAGATGGAGGTGATGGCGGAAGAGGTGGTCATGTAATAATTAAAGCAAACCCTCAGCTATGGACACTTTTTACTTTTAAATTTAAAAAGCATTTTAAAGCTGGAAATGGAGGTGATGGAAGTGGATCAAGAAAGTCAGGTCCAAAAGGGAAGGATGTGATTGTTGAAGTACCGTACGGAACTATTATTAAAGATAGTATTTCAGATAAAGTTATTGAAGAAATAAATAAAAATAATACTGAATTAATTATACTTGAGGGAGGTCTAGGCGGAAGAGGAAATTTTCATTTCAAATCATCAACTAATCAAACTCCTAGATATTCACAAAAAGGGATTTCTGGAAAAGAAATGAATCTAACTCTTGAGCTAAAAGTTTTAGCTGATGTTGGTTTAGTTGGTTTTCCAAATGCTGGGAAGTCTACACTTCTATCAGTATTGTCATCGGCAAAACCTAAAATAGCTAATTATGAATTTACTACTTTGAAACCTAATTTGGGTATAGTATCTATGACTGATTATAGAACATTTGTTATGGCTGATATTCCTGGAATAATTGAAGGTGCTTCTGAAGGAAAAGGTTTAGGGCATTACTTTCTTAGACATATAGAAAGGAATTCAATTTTACTTTATGTTATACCTGTTGATGCAAAAGATTTAAAAAAAGAGTTTGAGATACTAAATAATGAGTTAAAAAAATATAATCCTGAATTAATAGATAAAGATTTTGCAATTTTTTTTAGTAAATCAGATCTTATGGATAAAGAACTGTTATCGGAATTAAAAATTATAATTAATAAAGACTTTAAAAAAATTCCATATTTTATCGGTTCATCAATAAATATGAATGGGATAAAAAATCTAAAAGAGGGATTATGGAAAATATTAAATTAAAAATAAAATTATGGAAATAAAAAATGCACAAAAAGAAGTAGATAATTGGATAAACAAACATGGCGTAAGATATTTCAATGAGCTAACAAATATGGCCTTGCTAAGTGAAGAAGTTGGAGAAGTTGCTAGGGTTATATCAAGAGAATATGGTGAGCAAAGTTTGAAGAAGGGTAGAGAATTAAAGGGTTTAGGAGATGAGCTTTCAGATGTTCTATTTGTAATTATTTGTTTGGCTAATCAAACAGGAATTGATCTCGAAAAGTCATTTTATCGGAATCTGAAAAATAAAACTATAAGGGATAAAGAGAGGCATCTATCCAACAAAAAATTAAATGGTTAATGATATATAATTTATATAAACATAACAGCACTATAAAAGGTGTAATAGAAATTGCTGGATCAAAAAGTGAATCTAATAGGCTTTTAATGCTAAGAAAGTATTCGAGTGATTTTAAGATTACTAATCTCTCTAAATCAGATGATACAAAAACATTAATTGACGCTCTAATTAATCCTAATAAAATTATTGATGTTAATCATGCTGGCACAGCAATGAGATTTTTAGCATCATATTATGCATCAAAACCAAATTCTGAAGTTACTTTAACAGGCTCTGATAGAATGAAAGATAGGCCTATAGGTATATTAGTTAACGCTTTAAGAGATTTGGGTGCAAACATAGAATATGAGGAAAAAGAGGGGTATCCTCCAATAAAGATTATTGGAAAAGATCTAATTTCTAATGAAGTCTCTATTCCTGCTAACATTAGCTCTCAGTATATTTCTTCTTTAATGATGTTAGGTGTGAAAATAAATAATGGAATCAAATTAAGCTTAGAAGGAAATATTACTTCAAAACCATACATATTAATGACAAAGAAATTAATTGAGAAAATTGGATGCAATGTTATAATTAATAATAATCAAATCGAGGTATTAAGTAAAAGCAAATCTTTGAGTAAAATAGTTGAAGTTGAATCTGATTGGAGCTCTGCATCATATTTTTATAGTATTGTGGCGTTATCTAAAGATGCTGAGATTACTTTAAAAACTTTTAAAAGAAACAGTATTCAGGGAGATTCCATTATATCAAAGATATATCAAAAACTTGGAGTTGAAACTATATATAAAGAAGACCATATCATTATATCAAAAAATAAGATTTTCAATCTTCCTGATAGACTTCAGTTAAACTTGTCAGATTCTCCTGATCTTGCTCAAACAATTGCGGTTACTTGTTTAGGACTTGGTATAGAATGCGAACTTTCAGGATTACACACATTAAAAATAAAAGAAACTGATAGGATTGAAGCATTAAAAAAAGAATTCATAAAACTTGGAGTAGATAATATACAAACTTCAGGTAATAAAATATATTTTGAAGGAAATCAGAAATTAAATAATAACATTAAAATAAGTACATATCAAGATCATAGAATGGCTTTATCATTTGCTGCTTTAGCTGTTATTATTGATATCTCAATTGAATCCCCTAATATTGTTTCAAAATCTTTTCCAGAATATTGGGAAAATCTAAAGTCAATAGGTTTTAAAATAAATTGACTTTTACTTGACATTCCCTATTTTATGAGGTTATATTTGCCAACCAAATATATACTTTATGAAACTATCAGACTTTAATTATAAATTACCAAAAACGAGATTAGCTAAACATCCATCGCAAGAAAGAGATGAATGTAAATTAATGTTGCTAGATAGATCTGATCAGTCTATAAAACATCTTATCTTTAAAGATATTGTTGATTTTTTTGAAGAAGGTGATGTTATGGTTCTTAATAACACGAAAGTTTTTCCTGCAAGGTTATTTGGAAATAAGGAAAAAACAGGAGCAAGAATAGAAGTTTTCCTTCTGAGGGAGTTAAATAATGAACAAAGACTTTGGGATGTTTTAGTTGATCCAGCTCGAAAAATTAGAATTGGGAATAAGTTATATTTTGGAGATGATGAAAGTCTGGTTGCTGAAGTTATTGATAATACTACATCAAGGGGAAGAACTTTAAGATTTCTTTTTGATGGAAAATATGATGAATTTAGAAGTAAGCTTGATGAACTTGGTGAGACACCACTACCAAAATATATTAATAGAGGTGTAGAAGAAGAAGACAAGAATAGATTTCAAACAATATACGCTAAACATGAAGGAGCAGTTGCAGCTCCAACTGCAGGACTTCATTTTTCAAAACATCTACTTAAAAGACTTCAGATTAATGGGGTTCATTTACCTGAAATTACTCTTCATATAGGTCTAGGAACTTTTAGTCCAGTTGATGTGGAGGATCTTTCGAAGCATAAAATGGATTCAGAAGAATTAAAGATATCAAAGGATTGCGCAAATATTATCAATAATGCTTTAAAAAATAAAAAAAGAATTTGTGCTGTTGGAACTACTGTTATGAGAGGTCTAGAGAGTTCAGTTTCATCTATTGGAACTTTAAATGATTATGATGGATGGACACATAAATTTATTTACCCACCTTATGATTTTTCTTTAGCTAATGCAATGATATCAAATTTTCATATGCCAAAATCAACTTTATTGATGATGGTTTCTGCATTTGGGGGCAAAGATTTTGTTATGAAAGCTTATAAAGAGGCAATAAAGAAAAAGTATAACTTTTTCTCTTATGGCGATGCAATGATGATAATCTAAATTATATATCTTGAAAATCATCGAAAAAATTAAAGAACCTATAGTAAATGAATTCGAGATTTTTGAAAAAGAGTTTAATAATTCTATTAACTCTGGTGTTCTTATTTTAAATGTTATAATAAGGTATATTTTAAGCAGAAAAGGTAAGCAGATTAGACCACTACTAGTCTTATTATTTGCCAAGATGTACTCAAATCAAAATTTAACAAATAAATCATATAGAGCAGCTATTATTTCAGAATTAATTCATTCAGCAACTTTAATTCACGATGATATAGTTGATGATAGTAAATTGAGAAGAGGATTTCTTGCCCTAAATGCATTATGGAATAATAAAATTTCAGTTCTAGTTGGAGATTTTCTTCTTTCCAAATCTTTATTATTATGTATTGATAATGATGATTTTGATCTATTAAAAATAATTTCAGAAGCTGTAAAAAAAATGAGTGAAGGGGAATTACTTCAAATTCAAAAATCAAGAAATTTAAATATTACAGAAGAAGAATATTTTGAATTAACTACAAAAAAAACAGCATCTCTTTTTTCTGCATGTTGTCAATTGGGTGCAGCTTCCTCTGGCATAAAAGATCTTAATAAGGTTAAAAAGTTTGGCCTAAACTTAGGGCTAATATTTCAAATTAAAGATGACCTTTTTGACTATAGTTCTAGAAGAATAGGTAAACCTACAGCTATAGATATAAAAAATCAAAAAATCACATTACCTCTAATACATACATTAAACAATGTAAATGTTTCAGATAAAAAATTTATAATTAATTCTTATAGAAATAAAAGTAGATTAAAAAGAAATAAGAATAGGATATATGAAATTATTGACCAAAATGGAGGTTTTAAGTATTCTTTTGATAAAATGCTAGATCTAAAAGAAAAAAATTTATTAATTATTAATGAATTTCCAGAAAATAAGTCTAGAGAATCACTAAGCTTAATCTTAGATTATCTAATAAATAGGAAAAATTAATTTACTATCTTGAAATAAAAAATAGATTAGCTTGATAAGTAAAGAAACAATTGATAAGGTTTTTGAATTAGCTAGAGTAGAAGAAGTTATAGCTGATTTTGTAGTACTTAAAAAATCAGGGGCTAACTACAAAGGACTTAGTCCATTTACAAATGAAAAAACACCAAGTTTTGTTGTATCCCCTGCAAAACAAATATGGAAAGATTTTAGCAGTGGAAAGGGTGGGAATGTAATTGCTTTTCTTATGGAGCATGAACATTTTAATTATCCTGAATCAATAAAATATATAGCAGATAAATATAATATTGAAATTGAAGAAACTAATAATTTTTCACAAAATATTGAGAAGAAAAATGAAATAGAAAGTCTCTATATAATAAATAAATTTGCTCTTTCATTTTTTAATGAAAATTTAAACAAAGAAGTTTCAGATTCATTGCAATACTTCTTTAAAAGAGGGCTTTCAAAAGAAACTATAAATAATTTTGACTTAGGTTTTTGTCCCTCAGACGGAACTTCTTTTTATAAGACATCTAAAGCAAATGGATTTAAAGATTCTTATTTAGAAAAAGTAGGATTAATAATTTTTAATAAGGAAAAAGTAATTGATAGATTTAGAGAAAGAATCATATTCCCAATTAAGAGCTTATCTGGAAGAGTTCTGGGATTTGGAGGTAGAACAATGAAATCTTCTCAGAAGATTGCAAAATATATTAATTCACCAGAAAGTGAAATATACAATAAGAGTAAAATTCTATATGGTATTTATGAGTCAAGACAATCTATTGTTAAAGATGACTTATGTCTTTTAGTTGAAGGATATATGGATGTTTTGCAATTTCATGAAAATGGAATCAAAAATGTGTTAGCTTCGTCAGGAACATCATTAACTGAAGATCAGATAACCCTTATATCTCGATTAACTTCTAATATTGTCCTTTTATTTGATGGTGATAAAGCTGGAGTTAATGCTGCACTTAGAAGTACTGACATGATTTTAGAGAAAGGTTTGAACGTTAAAATATGCTCATTTCCTGAGGGTGAAGATCCTGATAGTTTTGTAAAAGATAACAAAAAAGGCAAAACGCTTGATTTTATCAGTCAAAATTCAAAAGATTTTATTGAATTTAAACTTTCATTTTATGATGAAGCGTTAAATGATGAAGATAAAAAAGTTGAGGTAATAAAAAGTGTAATAAAATCAATTTCAAAAATTCAAGATAGGTTGAAGCAGGAAATATATATTAAAAAATGTTCTCAGATTCTTGATATTGATGAAGCTACACTTTTTAACTCATTAAATATTGAAGAAAAAAATAATGATAGGTTAAATAAAAGCAAAAAGAACATAAAAAAAAATAATCTTTCTGTTCTTCAAAAACAAAAAAATATTAAGTCACACAATCATATTTTTGAGTTAGAAAAGCAAATCATATCAATACTTTTGAAATATGGAGAAAAAGAAATAGTATATGAAGATACTATTACCTCAGAAGGAGAAAATGGTGAGATTAAGGAACATAATAAAAGTATTAAATCTAAAGTTTTCGAGAAAATATTTCTCGATTTACAACAGGATGAAATTGAGTTTGCACACCCTCCATTTCAGAGTATATATAAAAAATTAATAGAAATTTATAATAGTCAAAATGAATTCTCATATGATAAATTTATTAATGAATTGGATAGTGATTTAAGTAAAGTCGCTTCAGACATATTGATTTTTGATGATAAACATTCACTTCATGATTGGGAAAAGAGAAATATTTATGTCAAGAAAATAGGAAGTCATTTAAGTCAACTAGTTATTGAGACATTATTCAATTTGAGAAGATACCTTATTGATGCAAGAATTAAAAAGCTTCAAGAAATTAATAAATACAAGAACAAAGACGAGCTTCTTCAAGAGGTTATGAGCTACTCTAGATTAAAAAAGGTAATATCTTCAAAGCTTAATCGTGTTGTGTAAGATAATTTTTTCCCATCATAAAAAGTTCAACTTTTGAGTCAACTCCTAATTTCTTCATTATCCTTCCTTGATATGTATTAACAGTTTTTTGGTTAATATTAAGCTTATTTGATATTTGAAAATTTTTTCTTCCTTTAATAAATAGTTTTAATACTTGAATCTCTCTTTTGGATAGGCTATCCATTTTAATTTTATTATAATCCTCATTAAAATTATTCTTAAGTCGTGTGAAACTATTGGTCTCAATAAAGTTGAAGTTTTGGTGAGCTATTTTTTCAAGAGTTTCTTTAATTTTTCTTTTTTTTGAGTATTTTGATAAATACCCAATAGCACCACTTTTTAATATATTTACTGCATGCAACTTTTGTGGCTTATTAGTAAATACCAATACTGGAATTTTTTTATTATTAAACCTAATAGATTTAAGTATGTCATATGCATCACCATCAACTAGTTGTAACTCAGTAATTATAATATCAATATTATTTGATTTTATAATCTCTTTAAAATCATATATGGATTCATAACATTCAATTAATTCAAATTTTGATGAATTTTTAAAAAGAGTTTTAAAGCCAATTTGAACTATTGGGCTAGGGTCTATAAGAATAATGCTTATCTTCTTCAATTGAAACTTTTTAATAGTCTAATTTATAAAAAATCTTTAGGAATTTTACAAATTGGGATTGGAATCATTTTATGCTTATTTTTTGAATTAAGATTAGTAAGGATGTCTATAACGTCTTTTTCTCTATTATTTAATTTTGAATTTGTGTTATTTGACTTTTGATTCATTGCCCACTCTATTTCATTATAGCTAGCGCCAATTTGATCTTCATCACTTCTATTGTCATTCCATAGTCCGTCAGTAGGTGTTGCAGAAAGGATTTCTTCTGGTAGGTTTAAGTGACTTGCTAATTTAAATACTTCAGATTTAAGTAGATCTGCAATTGGACTAATGTCAACCCCTCCATCACCATATTTTGTAAAAAATCCAATTGCAAAATCTTCTACTTTATTGCCTGTTCCTGTTACGATATATCTATTAACTGTTGAAAAATAGTACAATGTTAACATTCTTAACCTTGCTTTGGTGTTTGCAAGAGCAAGATTTATTAATTCATTAGATTCATCAGGTGTAACATCAATAAATTTATCAAAAACATCTGATAAATTAACCTCACTAGATGTGACATTAGAAAAATTTGATTTGAGCCAATTAATCTGAATAGATGAATTTGATATTTGCTTTTTATTTTGGTGAATAGGCATTTCTAGACACATAACTGGGTAACCTGTTTTTGCACATAAAGTGGATGTTAATGCTGAATCGACTCCACCAGATACTCCAACTATAAAGCCATTCAACTTCGATTTTTCTATATAATCTTTTAGCCAATTAATAATATGATTAGTTACTTTATCAGGGGATTTCATAAAGATTATGTTTAATTTTAAATTTACATAAAATTACAGCATAATTAAATCAAATGAAAGAAACTAACGTCACAATCAATGTAACACTTGATGAAAATAATATACCAGAAAAAATCGTTTGGTCTGCTCCAGATGGTGGTGTGTCAGATTTTCCAGCTAAAGCAATGCTATTATCATTATGGGATGGTAATAATAAGGAATCATTGAAAATGGATCTCTGGGTAAAGGACATGCCTCTTGAAGAAATGAAAAATTTTATTTTTCAAACTTTTATGTCGATGAAAAATACACTTCAAAAGTCAACAAGTGATCAGGGTCTAACAAATTTAGTTGATGATTTTTGTATGGAATTCAAAAAAATAATTGATAAGGACAAAGCTTAAATTTAATTTGGTTTAAATTCTTCCTTACACTTATAAATAAACTTTAATATTTCATCTAGACCTATTTTGTTTTTTGCAGATGAGATTATTATTTGTGGTATTATTTCCCAATTTTTTTTAATTTCTTCAGAATATTCTTCTATTTTCTCAGATATCTCACTTGTTTTTAATTTATCACACTTAGTGAAAATTAATATAAATGGAACAAAGAGTTTGTTTATATGTTCCATAAACTCTAAGTCAATTTTCTGAGGTTTTAATCTAATATCGATTAATAATAATGCAGAAAATAATTGTTTACTCTTTTTAAAATAATTTTCATGAAGAGTTTTTATTTTTTCTTTTTCTTTTTTAGAAACTTTTGCAAATCCATAGCCTGGAAGGTCAACAATAAAAAATGAATTATTTATTATAAAATGATTTATTAATAATGTCTTACCTGGTTTTGATGAAGTTTTTGCCATTGATTTTTTGTTACATAATGAATTAATTAGAGAGGATTTTCCAACATTTGACCTCCCGATAAAAGCAAACTCAGGTAAATCTTTATCAGGACATTCTGAAACTTTAGCACTACTAGTATAAAATTCAGATGAGTGAATCTTCATATTAACTCTCTTATAGATTGTTTTTCTTTAACCAATGAAGCAAAATTTCATTAAACTTATTAGGATGCTCCATCATAGGGGCATGTCCACATTTATCTATCCAAAATAACTCAGAGTTAGGAAGTAATGAATTGAAATCTTCGGCAACATTTGGAGGTGTTACTGAATCCTGCTTCCCCCAAATAATTGCAGTATTAGTGTTCATTTTGGGAAGATCTTCTGACATATTGTGTCTTATAGCACTTTTTGCCAAAGCCAGTGTTTTGATTACTTTTTCTCTATTATTAACTGATTCAAAAACCTCATCAATTAATTCTTTTGTAGCTATAGCTGGATCATAAAATACCTCTTCTGTTTTTGTTTTAATATAATCATAGTTGCTTCTTTTTGGATAACCATCTCCGATCATCGATCTCTCGTAAAGTCCAGAACTACCAGTGATTACTAGCCCGCTAACTAATTCAGGATAATCTCTTGAGAATAATAGAGCAACATGCCCGCCAAGAGAGTTCCCTGCTATAATGATTTCTTTTAGTCTCTTGAATTTTATAAAATCATAAACATGTTTTGAAAAGGTTTTGACATTTGTATTAAGTATTGAAACATTTTCTATTGGAAGTTCAGGCATTATTACCTTGTAATTATTTTTAGGAAATTCTTCATAAACTCCCTTAAAGTTGCTTAACCCACCCATTAATCCGTGAAGAATAACTATAGGCCTCCCATCTCCATTTTCTATATACGAAAATTCATTTTCAATAATTAAATCATTTTTCATAACAACTTCTTTATTAAACAAATATATGGATAATGGTTAAGCTTAATTTAATTCTTTATAAAGTATTATAAATCAATGTATTATATGTTATTTAAAAAAATTATTAACAAAGTGGTAAAAAGTGGTAAAAAGTGGTAAATAAATTTTATATTTGATAAAATCAATAGTTAATGCAACACTTTATTGGTACATATGAATGTAAAGCTGATATCAAGGGAAGAATAATGTTGCCTGCAGCTTTAAAAAAACAATTATCCAGCAAATTGGATAAAGGATTTGTTTTGAAAAGAGCTGTCTTTAATCATTGTTTAGAATTATATCCTCTTGTTGAGTGGGAGGAATTAATGAATAGAGTAAATAAATTAAATCGATTTAATAAGAAAAATATTGATTTTATTAGAAGGTTTACTGCTGGGGTTAGATTTATTGAGATAGATGTCTCTGGTAGGATATTAATACCTAAAGACCTAATTAATCATGCACATATTTCAAGTGATGTGGTAGTTTCTTCTGCTGTTAATATACTTGAAATATGGGATAAAGTGCTTTATGAAAAGGCAATTAATGATGCAAAAACAGATTTTGGTGACTTAGCAGAAGAAGTCATGGGATCAAATAACGATGAAGATGTATCATAATCCAGTTCTTCTTAATGAATCAGTAAAAGGTCTAAATATTATCCCTGATGGAACTTATGTTGATGTTACATATGGTGGAGGTGGTCATTCAAAAGTTATA
>CAYTIE010000012.1:0-3950 GCA_964437815.1 uncultured Flavobacteriaceae bacterium | reverse complement strand
GTTGATTTAATTGTTTCAGAGAGAAAAAATAGTGAAATCAAAACCTCAGGAGATCTTAAAAGAATTTTAAAGCCTCTGTCTAATAGTTCAGAAAAAAATAAATTTTTAGCGAAAGTGTTTCAAGCAATAAGAATTGAAGTTAATGATGAAATAAATATTTTAAAATCACTTTTGATTCAATCTTCAAAAATATTGAAAAAAGGAGGAAGGTTAGTTTGTATATCCTATCATTCATTAGAAGATAGATTAGTAAAAAGGTTTATACAAAATGGAACATTTGAGAATGAAGTAATTTCAGATATGTATGGAAATAAAGATTTAATATTTAAAAAAGTAGGAAACCTAATAAGTCCGGATAAAAAAGAAGTTAGATTAAATAATCGCTCTAGAAGTGCAAAACTAAGAGTTGCAGAAAAAATATGAAAAGTTTTTTGTCATTTATAAATATAGATTTTTTAGTAAAAAAGGATTCAATTAAAAACTGGAAAATGATTGTTTATCTATCTGCTCTAGCTTTAATTACAATTTATAGCGGTCATAGCACAGATAGAAAGGCTATTAAAGTTTCATCGCTAAAGAAAGAAATAAACATTTTAAATAATGAGTTTGTCTCAACTAGAACCTTATTGATGAAAATTAAAATGGAATCTAGGGTAACAAAAATATTAAGTGAGAAAGGATTAGCTCCTTCAAAATATCCACCTATAAAAATTATTGTAAAAAACTGATTATGTCTAAAGGTAAGAGCAAAATAGTAAACAGAATGAATTTCATTTTCTTTTTCTTTCTACTATTCTCTGCCTTTTTAATTTCAAAAATATTCTACATACAAAATGAGGGTACTAATAATTCCTTAGAAACAATAAAGAATATTGAGGTAGAATCAACTAGAGGTAATATTTATTCATCCAATGGAGACCTTATAGCATCAACAGTATCAAAGTTTGAAATAAGATGGGATTCTCAAGTTCCGTCAGAGAAAATATTCCAAAGCAATAAAGTTGAACTTGCTCAAAAGTTATCTGAGTTATTGTCTGATAGTACTGAATACTATTTAGATATTATGAATAGTGCTAGAAAAAATAAAAATAGATATTTATTTATAGCTAAAGATTTAGATATCAATCAACTAAATACTGTAAAGACTTTCCCAATGTTTAACCTTGGTATATATACAGGAGGATTGATAATTAAAGAAAATCACTTAAGAAAAAGTCACTTAGGAAAAATAGCTGAAAGAACAATTGGATCTTTTAAAAAGGGTATAAAAGAAGTTGGTCTAGAACAGGCTTATGGTCAGTATCTAGGAGGTAAAAATGGAATAAGAAGAATGCAAAAAATAGCTAAAGGACAGTGGAAACCATTAAGGACAGAATATGAAATTGAACCAAAACAAGGATATGACCTACATACTACGATAGATCTTAAAATTCAAGACTTTACACATAATGAGCTACTAAATCAACTTGAAAAATTTGAAGCTGATCATGGCACAGCAATAATTATGGAAACAAAAACGGGTAATATACTTGGCATCTCTAATCTTGGAATAAATTCTGAAGGAAATTATTATGAGAGATTAAATTATGCGATTGGAGAAAAATTTGAACCAGGCTCAACTTTTAAGTTAATGTCTCTTATTGCTGCACTTGAAGATGGCATTATAGAACATACTGATAGTGTTGATACTAAAAATGGAATTTTAAAGATTGAAAATAAATATGAAATTAAAGATTCTAATAATAAGGGTTATGGAAAAATAACTTTTGCAAAAGCTTTTGAAGTTTCTTCAAATACTGGTATGGTGAAAATGATATATGATAATTACAAGTCTAAACCTGAAAGATTTGTGAATAGATTATATAATATGAGGCTAAATGAAAAAATAAATACTCCTATTGGAGGTGAGCCATTACCTATAATGCCCCACCCTTCTGATGAAGGATGGAATAAAATATCCCTACCATGGATGGTTTATGGATATGGAGTTTACTTAACACCAATTCAAATTTTAACCTTCTATAATGCTGTAGCTAATAATGGTGAAATGGTAAGACCAAAATTTGTAAACAAGATCAGTTCAATTGGGAATAAGCCAATACATAAGATAGAACGTGAAGTAATTATGCCTTCCATTTGTTCACAGAAAACTTTAGATGTTGTAAAAGAAATGCTTGAAAATGTTGTTCAGAAACCATGGGGAACGGGAAATATAATTCATAATGATTACGTAAAAATTGCTGGTAAAACTGGAACATCTCAGACTAAATATTGGGCAAATGGTGATGAGCCAATTAACGTACAATACATTGCGAGTTTTGTTGGATATTTTCCATCGGATAACCCTAAATATACTGGTATAGTTGTAATACATGAACCGAAAAAGTCTAAAGGCTATTATGGTGGGACTGTAGCTGCCCCAGTATTTAAAAGGATAGCTCAAAAGATTCAAGGTTTATCACCTACTATAGTTGAGATAAATAAAAAAGATATAGATAATTTATTTTGAAAAATTTAAAAGAAATATTATTTAAGGTTACAGTTGATGCAATATATGGAGACACTTCCACAGTTGTAAAAGATGTATTTTTCAATTCAACAAAAGTTAAAAGGGGTTCATTATTTGTAGCAATTAATGGCTTCAATCTAGATGGCCATAATTTTATTAGTGATGCAATTAATAATGGAGCCACAACTATTGTATGTGAGAACCTTCCTGAAGATTTCAAAAGTTTAAAATCAGTTTTTGTTAAGGTTAAATGTTCTAAATCTGCTTTATCAATTATATCATCAAATTATTATGATAACCCATCTGCTAAGATTGATATAATTGGTATTACAGGAACTAATGGAAAAACTACTATCTCATCACTACTCTATGAACTGTTTAATAAATTTTCAATTGATTCAGGGCTAATTTCTACAATAAATATTAAATATAAAAACCAAAAGATAGATTCAACTAATACCACTCCTGATTCAATATCAATAAATTATCATTTATCTGAAATGATAAAATCTAATGTCAAAATATGCTTTATGGAAGTTTCTTCTCATGGAATTGACCAAAAGAGGATTGAAGGTTTATTTTTCAAAGGAGTAATTTTTACAAATCTAACACATGATCATATAGATTATCATAAAACGTTTGCAAATTATAGAGATACTAAGAAAAAAATCTTTGATTCTTTATCTAATAAATCCTTTTCATTAATAAATAGTGATGATAGAAATTCAAAATATATTGTTCAGAACTCAAAATCTAAAAAGTATACATACGGTATAAATAGTAAATCAGATTTTAACTCGACTATTCTAGAGCTTCAGCTTGATGGAATGCTTATGAATATTGATAAAAATGAAATCTGGACTAAACTAATTGGTGAATTTAACGCATATAATATTTTAGCTATATACTCATTAGGTAAAATATATGAATTAGAGACTATTAGGTTATTGAAGACTATTAGTGACTTAGAAAATGTGCAAGGAAGACTCCAGTCATTTAAAACAAAAAATAAGATAACAGTAATAGTAGATTATGCTCATACTCCTGATGCATTAGAGAATGTATTAAGCACTATAAATAAGATTAGATCTGTAGGCCAAAGGCTAATTACAGTAGTAGGATGTGGTGGAGATAGAGATACGAAAAAGAGACCATTGATTGGGAATTTAGTTTCTGAATTAAGCTCATATGTAATTTTCACCTCGGATAATCCTAGGTCAGAAAATCCAAAAGAAATTTTGGATCAAATTCTATTAGGAGTTTCAATAACGAACTCTAAAAAAACTGATGTAATAATTAAAAGGGAGAAAGCTATAGAAGCAGCATATAAAAATTCTAATGCAGGTGATATTGTTTTAATAGCTGGAAAAGGTCATGAAAACTATCAAGAATTAAATGGAAGAAAAATTCCTTTTGATGATTTTAAAATTGCAAAACAAAT
>CAYTIE010000011.1:26770-41325 GCA_964437815.1 uncultured Flavobacteriaceae bacterium | reverse complement strand
GCTGTACCAATTACTTGAATTAGTTTAAATTCTTCTCCATCTAAAAGCCCCCAAAATATTGCTACTATTGGCATTAAATAAGTTGTTGATACCGAAAAAACAGGAGTTGAGATTTCAAGTAATTTAATATACATTGTTTTTGCTATTGCAGTACCAAATAAAGCGAGAATAAATATGTATGCAATTGACTTTATAATCCCCGGATCATAAACAAATTCTGCAAGAGGAAAGTCAGATAAAATTAAAATAATCAATGCCGGAATAAAAAGAAAGGCAAAACTCATAAACACAAGAGCTATAGCAGAAATTCCTGGCAACTTATATTTTAAAATGTTAGCATTTATTGCATAACAAAATGCAGCTATAATTACAAAGAAGACAAACAGTAAATTATATGAAGAAATTAGAAGCTCATTATATACTAAAATAATTATCCCAATAAAACCAACAAACACCCCTAATAATTGTCTTCGAATAAATGCTGCTGAAAAAATTATTACACTAATTAGTAAAGTAAATAGAGGAGTAAGTGAAACCATAACTGCTGTAACAGAGCTTGAAATTTGGGTTTCTGCAAATGCAAATAAATAAGCCGGGAAAAAAGAACCAACACATGCAGAAAACAAAACCCATTTAAATTTTTCCTTAGGAATCGATTTAATCTTTGAGTACCCAAACGGTGCAACTATTATTGTCGTAATCATGATCCTTATTGATCCTAATTCAATTGCGGTTAATCCAGTAAGTCCTTTTTTAATTAATATATATGAGCTACCCCATATTATTGACAATATAATTAATGTGCCCCATTTTTTAATCTGAATGTTCATTGAGGCTTTTTATTTATTGTTTAGAATAACTTTTACTTGTCTGATTCTTTTTTTATCTACAATCTCAATAACAAATTTAAAATCTTCATGAGTAATTACTTCACCAACTCTAGGAATTCTTTGTGCTTTTTCTATTAATAGTCCACCTAAAGTTTCTATTTCTTCTGATATTTTTTCAAAAGATGAAGAGTCCTTTAATTCAAGTGTTTTATAAAAATCCGGTAAATTAATTTTAGCGTCAAAAATAAAAGTATTCTTATCAAGTTTTGAAAACAAAGAATCATCCTGATCAAATTCATCATTTAACTCTCCAAAAATTTCCTCCATAACATCTTCTAATGTTATTAAACCAGATGTACCCCCATACTCATCTACTACAATTGCCATATGTATTTTTTTACTTTTAAATTCATTTAAAAGATCATCTAACTTTTTGTTTTCGGGGACATATAATGGATCTCTCAGCAATTCATTCCAATTAAAATTTTCTTTGTCTAAATATGGCAAAAGATCCTTAACATATAAAACTCCTATTATTTTATCCATAGTATTTTCATAGACTGGCACCCTAGAAAAACCCTTATTAAGTACTTTTTCAATTACATCTGAAATATTCGTTTTTTTCTTAATAGCAAACATATCAACTCTGGGACACATTATTTGTCTTGTTTCAAGATTTCCGAAATTTACAATCCCCTTTAATATTTTTTTTTCTTCAACAGTTGTTTCATCAGAATCAGTTAACTCAAGAGCCTGAGATAGTTCATCAACAGATAATTGTTTTGAATTTATCGATAAAGATGAGATAAGATATGACATTGATTTACTCATCGGTTTATTAAATAAGAATAAAATATAACGATCTAGAAAAAAGATTGGCATTACCATAATTTTTGAAAAAACTAAAGGTTTTCTGTTAGCATAAATCTTTGGTAAGATATCTCCAAAAAACAGTATTAATATACCTATCACTCCCACTTCGATGAAAGTCTCAAGAAAAACATTATTAATTGATGATAAGTAAGGATTATCAATAGAGGCAAACAAAATAACGATAGCAATATTTATAAAGTTATTGGATATTAGAATTGTAGCTAATAATCTTTGTGGTTGGTCTAATAATTTTTGAATTTTATCAATAAGCCCACTTCGTTTTTCAGCTAATAACATTGACTTATCTAAAGCAAAAAAAGCAACTTCAGAGCCAGATGTTAAAGCTGATAATATTAAAAGAATTAATATTAGAATAATTTTTATTAGCACAAAAATTTAGAATAAATAGTTCAATAGGTTTAACTTAAAAAAAGTATTTGTCTAAAATGGTAGATCATCTTCTTTTTCATCAGTTTGTTGGTTCTGGTCTGAAGATTCTATTTTCACCTCATCATTTGAGACTGCATCCTTTTTTGTTGAAAGAAAAGTGAATTCATCTACATTAACTTCAGTAGTATATCTATCTTGTCCATCTTCACCTTGCCACTTTCTTGTTTTAATTCTTCCTTCAACATATACTTTATCTCCTTTTGCTAAATATTTTTCACATATCTCTGCTGCCTTATTTCTTACAACTATATTATGCCAATCGGTATTTGTAACTTTTTCGTTTGTAGATTTATTTGTATACGTTTCATTTGTAGCAAGAGGGAATCTTCCAATACACCCTCCTCCATCAAAATGTTTTATCTTTACATCATCTCCAAGATGGCCAATCAACATAACTTTATTTAATGTCCCGCTCATTATAATTATTTATACTAATATACAAAAATTGTTTGCTGCCAATCCATTTATAATCATATTCTTGTATAAATATAAATGGTTTATATAAGACAATTAAAATTTAAATTTATATATTTGCTAGCTTCATAAATGAATGTTTAACCAAATAAATAAAAATGACAAAAGCGGACATTGTTAAGAATATATCTGATAAAACAGGAATGGACAAATCTGATGTTCAGATGATTACCGAAAAACTTATGAGTGAAATAAAAAGTTCATTAAAAAATAATGAAAATGTTTATTTAAGAGGTTTTGGAAGTTTTATCATAAAGAAAAGAGCTGAAAAAACTGGTAGAAATATATCAAAAAATATTGCGGTAGTTATACCTGCTCATAATATTCCTGCATTTAAACCATCTAAAACTTTTGTTAATTCAGTTAAACAAAATGTTCCTATAGTTTAATAAATTAAAAATTATAGATTAATATGCCGAGTGGAAAAAAAAGAAAGAGACATAAGGTAGCAACTCACAAAAGGAAAAAAAGAGCGAGGGCTAACCGTCATAAAAAGAAAAAAGTGTAAGGGGAATACACTCAAATAAATTCTCACGTTCTTTGAAATATTGTAATGACTTATCAGTCATTTTTAAAAAAATGTTTAACCATTCTACTTTTCAAGTAGATAAAAAATTAAAACAGTGAAAAAAGAATTGATTATTCGATCTAATTCAGATACTGTTGATTTTGCTATGCTTAATGATGGAAAACTCGTTGAGCTAGATAAAGAAATAGGTAAAAATAAATTTTCTGTAGGTGATATATTTGTTGCAAAAATTAGAAAAGTTATCCCTGGTTTAAATGCTGCATTTGTTGATGTGAATAGCGAAAAGGATGGATTTCTGCATTATCATGACCTTGGGCCTAAACTTTTATCTTTAACAAAATTTGCTAAACTTGTTGAATCTAAAAAAATTAAATCATTTTCATTTAATGATTTCCAATATGAGAAAGATATTTCAAAAAACGGGTTGATTAAAGACTCTCTTTCTCCAAAACAAACAGTTTTAGTTCAAGTTATTAAAGAACCCATTTCAACAAAAGGTCCCAGGCTAAGTTCAGAAATCTCTTTAGCAGGTAGGTTTATGGTTATTGTACCTTTCTCTGATAGAATTTCTATTTCTCAAAGAATTAAAAATCCTCAGGAGAAAAAAAGATTAAGAAACCTTGTCAAATCAATTAAGCCAAAAGGATTTGGTATAATTGTTAGAACTGTAGCAAAAAACCGTAAAGTAGGTGAGCTCAAAACCGATTTGAAGGATCTAATTATGAGGTGGAAAAGACTTTGTATTAACCTAAACAAAGCAGACTCATATCCAACTAAAATTCTTGGAGAAATAAATAGATCCTCTTCAAAATTAAGAGATGTTTTTGATGACTCTTTTACAGGAATATATATCAATGATCCTGAGTTGCATTCGGAAATTAAAGATTATATTAAAAGTATTGCACCACAAAAAACTTCTATTGTAAAGTTATATTCAGGTGTAATACCAATCTTTGATAAATTTGGAGTTGAAAGACAAATAAAATCTTCATTTGGTAGAACTATTTCAATGCAGAAAGGGGCTTATCTAATTATTGAACATACAGAAGCTCTTCATGTAATTGATGTAAATAGTGGTAATAGATCTAACAAATTGAAAACACAAGAAGATACTGCAATGGAAGTAAATTTAGTTGCCTCTGTAGAAATAGCGCGACAACTTCGCCTAAGAGATATGGGAGGAATTATTGTAGTAGATTTTATAGATTTAACATCAAGACAGAATAGAAAAAAACTCTTTGATCATTTCTGTGAGGAAATGGGGAAAGACAGAACAAAACACAAAATTCTTCCACCAAGTAAATTTGGATTAATACAAATAACAAGACAAAGAGTAAGGCCTCAGATGAGTATCAACACAAGAGAGCCTAATCCAAATAAAGACCTTGAAGTTGAAGCACCTATATTATTAATAGACAAAATCAATGTTGAACTTGACAAAATTGTTAAGAATTCGCGTTATAAAAAAGGAAAGATATATTTACATGTTCATCCTTTTGTAGCAGCGTATATAAATTCAGGTTTTTTATCAATTAAGAATAAATGGTACTTAAAATATAAGAGATCAATTTCGATTATTCCAAGAGACTCTTATTTATATCTTGAATACCATTTTTATAATAGTGATTCAAAACTTATTAAATAAATAATAATAAAACCGTTTAGAGTTAATCTAAACGGTTTTTTTTATATTTTAATTATATGGAAACATCTATAAAGAAAAAGATTGAATTTTATTGTGCATATCAGGAAAGGTGTAAGATGGAAGTGACTCAGAAGTTAAAAAAACTTGGAATACTTGGAGGTGACTTAGACAAATATATCTATCATTTAATAAATAACGACTTTTTAAATGAGAAAAGGTTTTCAGAATATTACGTAAGAGGAAAATTCAATAATAACGACTGGGGAAAAATAAAAATAATTCGAGAATTAGAATCACGAAAAATATCCTTAGTCAATATAAACAATGGTCTGACTGAAATAAATCAAGAAGATTATTTAAAAAAAATAAGAATGCTATCTAAAAAAATAATGAATGAGAACATTGGTAAACCAAAAGAAAAAATTAAAGAAAAGATTTACAGTAGATTAGAATATAAAGGGTGGGAGAAAGAATTAATCTTTGAAGAAATAAACAACCTAGTCAATTAAAAGCGTTACATTATTATTACTCATCTCTACAGTCCCAGAATTTATATCCAAAGAAGTTTCTTTATCTGAAAAATTAAAATAACTTTTTACTTCCTGATCTATAGACAGCTTTCCCTGAATTTTTACTTGCCCCTTTTTTAAAGTTGATACAATAGGTGCATGATTATCTAAAACTTGAAAATCTCCATATGACCCAGGAAAAGAAATTGACTTAACTTCTCCTTGATATAATATAGCTTCAGGTGAAATAATTTCTAAATACATTTATTTTGCTTCTGATAACATTTTCTCTCCTTCTTCAATTGCTTCCTCAATATTTCCTTTTAAGTTAAAAGCAGACTCAGGTATATGGTCTAACTCACCATCCATTATCATATTGAACCCTTTAATAGTATCCTTTATATCAACTAAAGCACCTGGAATTCCTGTAAATTGTTCAGCAACATGAAATGGTTGTGAGAGAAAACGTTGAACCCTTCTTGCTCTAGCTACGGCAAGCTTATCTTCTTCTGAAAGCTCATCCATACCTAAAATTGCAATTATATCTTGTAGCTCATTATATTTCTGTAGTAATTCCTTTACTCTTTGAGCACAATTATAATGTTCCTCTCCTAATATTTCTGGTGTTAGAATTCTAGAAGTTGAATCAAGTGGATCAACAGCAGGATATATTCCAAGTTCTGAAATTTTTCTTGATAATACAGTGGTAGCATCTAAGTGAGCAAAAGTAGTAGCAGGAGCAGGGTCAGTTAAATCATCTGCAGGAACATAAACTGCTTGTACTGATGTAATAGATCCTTTTTTTGTAGAAGTAATTCTTTCTTGCATTGTTCCCATTTCAGTAGCCAATGTTGGTTGATATCCAACAGCTGAAGGCATCCTTCCTAGAAGAGCAGAAACCTCTGAACCTGCCTGAGTAAACCTGAATATATTATCAACAAAGAACAGAACATCTTTACCCTGACCATCTGCCCCTCCATCTCTAAAGTATTCTGCAACAGTAAGTCCTGAAAGGGCAACTCTTGCTCTTGCACCAGGAGGTTCATTCATTTGACCAAAAACAAATGTTGCTTTTGAATCTAAAAGTGCCTTTTTATCAACTTTACTTAAATCCCACTCTCCTTTTTCCATTGATTTAAGAAACTTATCGCCATAATTTATAATCCCAGATTCTATCATTTCTCTTAACAAGTCATTCCCTTCCCTTGTTCTTTCTCCAACTCCAGCAAATACTGAAAGTCCTCCATGTCCCTTTGCAATATTATTTATTAATTCTTGTATTAATACTGTTTTCCCAACTCCAGCTCCTCCAAAAAGTCCAATCTTACCTCCTTTAGCATAAGGCTCAATAAGATCAATAACTTTTATTCCAGTAAAAAGAACTTCGGTAGAAGTCGATAGTTGATCAAAATCCGGAGCCTTTCTATGAATTGACATCCCATCTTTATCTGTTTTTGGTAAAACTTCCATTCCATCTATTGGGTCTCCAACAACATTAAATAATCTTCCATATACTTCTTTACCTATTGGCATCTTAATTGGACTTCCTGTTGCAAGAGCTTCAGCACCTCTACTTAATCCATCTGTTGAATCCATAGAAATTGTTCTTACAATGTTTTCCCCGATATGAGACTGAACCTCTAAAATTAATATAGAACCATCTTTTCTTTTAATTTCTAGAGAATCATATATTTCTGGAAGACTACTATCTTTTGCTGAAAATTCAACATCTACAACTGCACCAATTACTTTTGAAACTTTACCAATATTTTTTGACATTTTTTTGATTATAAAATTAAAGTGCAAATATATATCCTATGATTAAATATTAAAAGTTAATAGCAAGTGATTTTTGATAATTTATTAAGATGTATGTTTTATTCTGTTCCTTCAGATTAAAATAGAGATTCAATTTTATTTTTTTGTATTGATTGTTTAGCCATTATACCATAAGCTTTAACTATTTTATCAAGCTCTTTAAATCTAACATCTTTTGTTAACCCTTGTTTATATCTATAGTATATCTGTTGAACTATCACTGCAATTTTAAAAAGGCCATATGTAAAGTAAAAAACTATGTCTTCTATTTCATGTCCAAATTGTTTTTGATATAATTGTAGAATTTCCCCTCTTGAAGGATTTCCTTGTTCAGAAGTTATATTTAGATGGATTGCTTTTACAAAATTAGGATCATTGTTTTGAATCCAATATGCAAGTGAAGTCCCAAGGTCCATGAATGGATCTCCCAAAGTTGACATCTCCCAGTCTAGAACAGAAATAACTTTAAGAGATTTGGGGTCTAACACTAAATTGTCATATTTAAAATCATTATGAATTAGTGAAACAAATTGTGATTGAACGATATTATCATTTAACCACTTTATTACAAAGTTGATTTCATCTATTTCTTCTGTCTTAGAGTTTGAATAACGTTTGCTCCAACCTTTAACCTGTCTTGTATTATACCCTTTTGGATTTCCAAAATCTGTTAACCCTGATTCATTTAGATCAATCTTGTGTAGGTCAACAAAAGTTTGAACAAATTCTTCAGATAAATCTGAAAAATCTGAATTATTCTTAATAATATTTTTATAATTAGTCCCTCTTAGTATTAATCCTTCCAATCTTTCCATAATATAAAATTCAGCTCCGATAATATCTTCATTATCACAATAATGAATGGGGTTTGGTGATTTATCATAAGTATCTTTTAAGGATGTAAGGACTTTAAATTCCCTATTCATATCATGTCCGGATTTTATTTTCGCTCCATGTGGAGGTCGTCTTAAAACAAAGTCTTGATTACCTGATCTTATTAGGTATGTTAAATTTGAAAAGCCTGAAGGAAACTGTAATATTTGAAAATCACTAGTGTCATAATCAATAAATTTTGATAAATAAGTATTTAATGATGATTCGTTAATTTTTTCATCATCTCTTACATTAACTGCTTTATCTATTAATATGTCTGACATCTAATTATCTTCTCTATAGTGTTTTAATATTCTTCTTGCTAATCTACTTTTATGCACCTCGTCAGCACCGTCGTAGATTCGAGCTGCTCTTTCATGTCTATAATATGCTGCAAGAATAGTATCGTCCGTTACACCTAGTGCACCATGAACTTGAATAGCATAGTCAACTACTTTCTGTAATACATTTGCACAATAGAATTTAATCATCGAAATTTCGGATCTAGTTTTATAAGTACCCTGATTATCAATTTTTTTTGCTGCGTCCTGGACTAATAGTCTAGCAGCATTAATTTCAGCTCTTGATTCTGAAATCCATGCTTGAATTATTTGTTTATCTCCAAGAACTTCTCCTTTAGAAATTTCTCTAGACACAGCTCTTTTACACATTAAGTCAAAAGCTCTTTCACACATTCCTATCCACCTCATACAATGATGAATTCTTCCAGGGCCAAGCCTCTTTTGAGCTATTGCAAAACCTTCTCCCTCTTTCCCTAAAATATTTGATATAGGCACCTTGACATTATCAAATTTTATCTCGGCATGACTTTCCCATCCACCACCTGCATGGCCCATAACAGAAATATTTCTTATGAACTTAACCCCCACTGATTTAGTAGGAACAATTATTTGACTTGCTTTTTTGTGTGGATCAGTCCCTTTAGGATCAGTTACCAGCATTACAATTGCAAATTCTGCTCCATCAAAACCAGAAGTAAACCATTTATGACCATTTATCACATAGTGATCATTTTCTCTGACAGCAATAGTTCCCATGTTAATAGGATTAGAGCCTGCAAAATTAGGTTCGGTCATAGCAAAACAGCTTCTAATTTTACCATCTAGTAGAGGTTGTAAATATTCTTTTTTTTGTTCTTCTGTAGCACACTCAATTAGTATTTCCATATTTCCAGCATCAGGAGCCTGACAATTAAATACATAAAAACCATATGGATTTGCACCAATAATCTCACTTACTTCACCATGTTGTTCAAGGGTTAACCCAAGTCCTCCATACTCTTTAGGAATTTGTGGTAACCATAATCCAATAGATTTTACTTTTTCCCTAAGCTCATTTAGCTTAGGTAATTTTTCATCCCATTCGGAATTAAGTATCCAAGGTTCTAAAGAGAAAAGATCTTCTTCTATGAAGCTTTTTATTTTTGATTTGATTTCTTTAAAATTCATTGGATTTTTTAATTTATCATATAACCGCCATCAACATTAAAAGTTTCTCCTGTTGTGTAACTTGAAGCATTTGATGCTAAATACAGCGCAATTCCTGAAATTTCATCTGGCTCTCCAGCTCTTCTAATTGGAAGATCTCTCAACCAAACTTCCAACATTTCTTCATTTTTCCATAAAGCAGAGCTTAATTTAGTCTTTATTAGCCCTGGACATATTGCATTTGATCTTATACCATATTTTCCCCATTCTTTGGCTTGCGATTTTGTAAGCATACTAATTGCAGCCTTACTGACTGAATAGATCCCAAGTCCTTTATCTGGTTTATGACCTTCAACAGAAGATATATTAATTATTGAGCCTGAACTATTTTTTTTCATAAATTCAAATGTCATTTTTGATAATTTAAAAGCTGCTTTAACATTAATATCAATAATTTTATCAAAGAGCTTTTCATTAGCATTTTCAAGACGATCAAAGACTGGATTTATTCCTGCATTATTAACTAATATATCAACCCTTCCATACTTATCTATTGTGGAATCAACCAAATTCTGAAGTTGAATTTCATCACCAACGTGACATGCACATGCTGTTGCATCAAAGCCATTATCAGTGATTCTTTTTGCAACTTTATCAATCGCTTCTTGAGATCTGCTGCTAACTACAACACTTGCTCCAAACTCTGCTAATGCTTCAGCAATTGATGCTCCAATTCCTCTACTTGATCCTGTGATGATAGCTACTTTATTTTTTAGGTCAAAAAGTTTTTTATACCTGTTTTTCATTACATTAAACCTGTTTTGTATGTTTGTAATGTTAGGGAAAAAGATTTATAAAAACAAGGATTATAAAATTATTTAGAAACATATCATTTGTAATTATAATACTTATAACTGTATACCTATTAAGTTATTTATATTTAAGCAAGGGCTGTCCTTATATATTTTTTTGTGATTAAATAGACTACTTTCTTTATTTTTAATAACTTAACGTTGATAATATGAAAGCTATATAACAAAAAACCAACTAATTATGAATACGAATCATGAACTTTTTGAATTTAAATTTTATGAGTGGGAAAAACAATTAAAAGATAAGCCTTATTTAAAACAACCATTTGGTGATAACTGGGAAGAATATACATGGGGTGAAGTTGGAAATATGGCTCGTAGGCTAGCAACAGGTCTTAAATCACTGAACCTAAGAGAAGGTGCTCATATTGGGATTTATTCAAAAAACTGTAGAGAATGGATTATATCAGATCTAGCAATTGTGATGGCAGGATATGTATCAGTTCCTTTCTTCCCCTCATTAAACGGAAAAGAACTTGCATACATTATGGACTATGGGGATGTTGATGCGCTTTTTGTAGGTAAAATTGAAACATGGGATCAAATTAAAGATGACTTGCCAGAAGGAATGCCCTTGATTAAATTTCCTCATTATGATGGTTGTTCCAATGTCACAAAAGGACATGAATGGTTTGAGTTTATAAATAGTCATGAACCAATGCAGAACCCTAATCAACCAAAGCTATCCGATTTATGGACTATAATCTTCACATCTGGAACAACTGGAAATGCAAAAGGAGTTATGCTTACTTATCAAGCAATTGATGGCATTAAGGTTGTCCTAGATGATCCTAATAATCCTTTAGGGATAAAACATGATGGGAATAATGACTTTATATCTTATTTACCTCTAAATCATATTTTTGAAAGAGTGGTGATTGAGTGGTGTTCGTTTAGATATGGAGGGACAATATCATTTGTAGAATCACTTGATACTTTCGGAAAAAATTTAAAAGCGGTTCAGCCACATGTTTTTGCAGCTGCTCCTCGTGTTTGGACAAAACTACAGTTAGGGCTTCTAGCTAAATTTCCACAAAAAAAATTAGACACACTGCTTAAGATTCCTTTAGTGTCAAGTTTATTAAAAAAGCTTATAAAGAAGGGTCTTGGTTTTAGCAATGCTAGAATAGTTGTCTCTGGTTCTGCTCCTATGCCAGTTGAGCTAATTGAATGGTTTAGAAAAGTTGGTGTATATATAACAAATGGATATGGAATGACTGAAAATTGTGCAATTTGTAGTTCTGTTGATGGTAGAGATTTTGAAAAATTACATACAGTTGGTCAGCCTCAAAAAGGAGTGGAACTTAAAATTGATGAAGAAACTGGTGAAATTTTAATGAAGGGACCTTTTATTATGAAAGGTTATTATAAAAATGAAGAACTAACTAATGCAACTATAAGAGGAGGATGGCTTCATACTGGAGATAAAGGATTCCTTGATGAGGATAATTATTTACATATAACCGGAAGGGTTGCTGATAGCTTTAAAACATCAAAAGGGGAATACATTGAACCTCTTACGCTGGAACAACACTTTGTAAATATTAATGAAATAGAAGAAGTGTGTGTTGTAGGACTTGGGATTGCTCAGCCATTATGTTTAATTCAGTTATCTGAAATTGGTAAAACAACTTCAAAAGAGGTCATATCAACAATGTTAACAGATAGGCTTAATGAAGTCAATAGTGATCTTGTGAACTATAAAAAGATCTCCACATTAATTATTGTTAAGGATGAATGGACACAACAAAATGGGATTGTAGGACCAACACAAAAATTAAAAAGAGGGGCTATTGAAGATAAATATTCAAAAGGTTATTTAAACTGGCATAACTCTAGTGAACAGGTAATTTTTGAATAACTTATTTTGCTGAGAATAACAGCAAATTTTCATTTTTTGGTCATGCAATAAATTATGTTAACTTTATAGCTAAAATCAGAAAGAAAATGTACTTAATTGAGATAGTGTATAATTTATCTAACTCCTTTATTTACAATATGTCCGAGAGGACATTAACAACTAATTAAACAAAATAAATAAGCTTATAAACCTAATAATTATGAATATAAAATTTTTAAATAAGCATTTACTAGCCTTCATGGCTGTTATGCTGTTAGGAAGCGTTTATTCTCAAAGCCAAGTTTCAGGATCTGTATCAGATAGTGATAATATGGCTGGAATTCCTGGAGTAAACGTAGTAATTGAGGGGACAAGTGTTGGTACTGTTACAGATTTCGACGGAAATTTTGTACTAAATACCAGTCAAGATCCTCCTTTCAATCTTGTTATTAGCTATGTTGGATACACTGCCCAAACAGTATCTGTAACATCTAGTGGTCAAGATATTAGTGTATCACTTTCTGCAGGTCAAAACCTTGAAGAGGTTGTAATTTCAGCTGGAAGAAAAGAACAAAAAGTTTTAGAAGCACCCGCTTCTATTAGTGTTATTTCAGCCAGAACAATTGAAAATTCACCTAATGTTACTGACCCTGTAAGATTGTTAGCTAATACACCTGGAGTTCAGATTCAACAACAAACTGCAAATACATTAAACGTAGAAATGCGTGCAGGATCTGGTGTTTTTGGAACTTCTACATTCCTTGTTAAGGATAACAGATATATGGTTACACCTTCAGCTGGACTTTTTCAAAGCTATCAAGCGGGATTATCAAATCTTGATTTAGCTACTGTTGAGGTTGTAAGAGGGCCTGCCGGAGTTCTTTATGGACCTGGGGTGACTTCTGGGGTTGTTCATTTTAGAACAAAAAGCCCAATTGATTATGAAGGAAACTCAATGTCTGTTTGGGCTGGAGAAATGGCAGCTCTAGGAACTGAACTTAGAATTGCTAGAGCGAATGCTGATAAAACATTTGGATGGAAAATTAATGCTAAGGTATCTACTGGTGATGACTTTGTCTATGATAATGAAGCTGCAATAACTGCGAAAACAGGTATGCCTTTTGCAACACAAGTTCGTCAACCAGCAGTTGCTAATAAAATGGTAGATCCTGTAGGATCTCTTTCTAGTAGAGTATTGTTAAATACTGGGGACTTAGATAAAGATGGTGATGGGAATATGTTGATTAATGACTATTCCAACATGACTTTTGATGCTCACCTGGAATGGAGACCGAGTGATGATACATCATACAAACTAGCAGGTGGATTAAACAATGGACGTGGTGCTTTCTTTAATTCTCAAGGTGTAGGTTATACACAAGGGACAACGCTTTGGGCTCAAGCTCAAGCTAGAGTTGGAGATTTCTACGCTCAAGCATTTCTTGATTCTAATAATGGTGGTAAAGATACTGAGCCGACATTTTTATATGCTACTGGTCTTAGACAAGTTGCTAAAAGACAAGCAATTCAACTACAACTTCAATATAACTTTGATATGCCATGGCTATTTGATTCAGAATGGACAGTAGGATGGGATTATAACAATACTCAATCTGACTCAGAATATACTTTATACGGAAGAAATGATGATGATGATGATTATATTGTAAATGGATTCTATGGACAAGGTACTTTAGATCTGTCTGAGAAAATGGATCTAGTTGTGTCAGGAAGATATGATTCTGTTAACTTTATTAGCACAGGGGAATTTGCTCCAAGTGCTACTCTAGTTTACAAGGCTTCTCCTAAGAGTACTTTTAGAGTAGGATATAAGAAAACTCTAACTACTAATACAGCGCTTAACCAATATATAGATTTTCCAGTAGCAGCTCTTGCTCCTGGTATTCTTGATGTTTGGTTAGTGGGACAAAATTCGAATCATCAATTTGGAGACCCTGCAAGTCAAATGATTGAATTAGCAGGATTAGGAATTAGTATTCCTGCTACTTCAGCTGGTAGTGGATTGCCTCTTGCAATTCCATATGGAGCTGTTGCTGGGGCATCATTGCAAGGATTATATGGTGCAGTGCCTGCGCTTCAGCCACTGCTTACTCCTTTCTTTGCTAACTATGCAGGTCCATCAGGAGGTACAGGAAGTTTAAATCCTTATAACCTATTTAATGGAGAGGCTATGCCATCTAGTGATGACACATATGGTGCAAGATTTGGTAGTGTTTCGAATTTTGAATTTGGCTGGACAGGTGTAATCGGAGACAGGTTAAAATTAAGTGCTGATATCTATACTTATGAAAATCAAGGGTTTACATATTTCCAAGCGATTGGACAGACATTTGCATTAGTAGGATCTGATATTCCAAATGATCTTGCTGCTGC